>NZ_VDEK01000029.1:0-51539 GCF_007668225.1 Cereibacter sediminicola
GGTGCCGGACAGCGGCTCCCGTATCGCACGGGAACCGGGGGAAATCTTAAGACAAGGTCTCCACGTCGTTCACGAGGGTTGCGGTGCACATCCGGCCGACGACGCTGTCGCGCGCCGCCTGCCAGTCGAAGGTGGCCTGCACGCCTTGCGGCCCCGAGATCTCGATGCGCGGACGCGGCAGGTAGACGGCGTGCACGGTGAAGGTGAAGCTTTCGCCGGACGGCAGGAGGTAGGCGAACTCCATCTCGCAGGCCTCGCCGTTGATTGCCTGCGTCACCAGCGTCTGGTCGGCGAAGCGCACCTCGATCCGGCCGGTCAGCGCGGCGATGGACGGGTCCGCGCCGTCGATGCGGCCATCCGAGCGGATGGTCTCGATCCGGTCGAGGTTGTTGGCATAGGTGATCTCGGCCGAGACCACGTTGCCGAGGGCGGACCCATTCCGCGTGATCGCCCCGTTGAAATGCCCGAAGCGCTTCAGCTCCAGCGCGGCGGGCGTTCCGGCGCTGGTCGTGGTGCCGACCGTCTCGCCCTGCGCCACCAGCCGGGCTGTCGCGGTCAGGAGCCCGGATCGCTGCATCTGCCAGGTGATCTGGTCGAGCACGCAGCCCGAGTACATCGCGTAGCGCGGCACCTCGGGCATGCCGGTCTCGATCGACATGCTGGGCAGCGTCCAGGACCCCGACTGGAACTCGTGGCTGTAGGGCGCCTCCGCACCCGTGGTCGTCGGTGTCCCGAAGGCCGCCTTCAGCCAGAACCCGAAAGCCTCGGCGTCGAGCGGCACGACGACGTCGCCATCGGCCGTGACCGCATCCTTGATCGGCGCCAGCGGATCGCGGCCGTAGCCGAGAAGCTCCGAGTTCAGCAGTGGCTGCTCGGCGCCGAGCGAGGTGCTGGCGAAGGGCATGCGGGTGAAGCCGCTGGCGGGCGGCGTTCCATAGGTCGTCTCGAACGCAAGCGCCATCAGCGCCCGCGCCCCCTGGGCTCGTGCCATGGTGTTCTCCTCGGGTTGTCGGGATCAGCCGAGCGGATCGGCCGTGGAATAGTGCAGCACCACCGGGATCACGGCCGCCTTCAGGCTGGCCGCGCCCTCGACCGGCAGATCGACCGGGCGCGGGGCTTCGGCCTCGACCCAGTCGCAGAGCCCGCCCAGCGTCCGGTCGGCGGCAAGCGCTGCGCCGATGCTGGCGGTCAGCGTGTCGAACGCAGCGTCGCGATCGGCGCCCTGAACGACCGCCTCGATCTCGGCGCGGTGCTGGTAGTGGTAGCGCAGGGGCGACAGCGTGACTTCGGGCTCGCCTGGTTCGCCGTCGCGCAGGATCAGCAGGCCTTCGGCCGGGACGCGCTCGGGTAGCACCTCGCCGCGGAGGGCGGTGGCGGGCAGCGCCGAGAGCCGCGCGTGCAGCGCGGTGAGGATGGTTTCGCGAGGGGTGGGCATATCTGTCACGCGACTCCGCGCTTGACGTTTGTTTCGAGGGTGTTTGGATTAATGAAGGCCGCGCGGAACCAAGCGGTGGGAGGAAAGATGCTGCTTGATCCGCATAGACTCGAAGAACAGCTACGAGCGGCAACAGCCATCGATGCTGCCGTCCGCGACGCCTATTTGACCTTTGCCCATGCTCATTTTCCTGGCGGGACCACGGTGCGCCCGGCCGGACATGGTTACATAGAACGAGAACTTCGTTTCGAAGCCAAGGGCGACTGGCTGTATTCAGCTGTCCTGAATCAGAAGTGGGTCCTGTGGTACTTTCGGAAGCCTGCCTTGAATGCAGGGCTTATTGATCCGGGCAAGACCAAAGAGCACTTTCCCGCTTCGGAAGAAACGTCACGCGGGGAAATCAAGCTTCGAGTTCGTAGTTCGCCAGAGGCACTTGCTGTGTTGAAGTGGGTGGGCGCTGAATAATGCGCTCCGTCGAGCGTCCGGTTTATTCCAATGGTTGCGCACTCATCCAAGCCGCCCCTCAACCCAATTCGCCACGATCAGACCCGGCACGCTGTCCAGCGCCCGCTCGGCATCCCGGTCTAGGTTGAGCCGCTTCGGCAGCTTGACCTGCGGCACCAGCAGGAAGATCGGCACCGTCGTGCGCCCGCGGCCAGTCTTCGAGCGTGACGCGACACCGAGCCCACGACTGTTCAGCCGTCCCTCTGCCACCAGCAGGCTGGGCCCGCGGCGACGGTAGACGAAGCGGAGCCGCAGCCCCCGGCGGCGCTCCCATTCGCCGGGGGTGATCCTGCCGCCGCGCAGGCCGCGTCCGGCGGCTGGCGTCGGGATCGCAAGCCAGAACCCGTCCTTGGAGCGGATCAGCGGCCCGGTGTCGTGAGCGCCGACGATGACCGGGGCCTTGGACCACACGAGCGCCGCGGCGTTCAGGCTCTCGCCGGCCTTCGGGAAGGTCTGGCTCCGGATCGAGTTGGCGAGCCGCCGGCCGAGCCCCGCGCCGGTGATCTGGCCGCGCCAGGCGGTCTTCAGCCCGGTGCCCGCCTCGCGCATAGCGGCGGTGACGGCCTTCTCTCCGGCCTTCACCTCTGCCGCCATGGCGGCGACGAGGTCCGGGGTGATGTCGAGCTTCAGCTTCATCGCGATCAGGCCGGACGCAGATCCACTGTCCAGACCAGCCGTTCGCGGTCGCGGACGGGCTCGCCCTGGATGAGGAAGGCCTCGCCGTCGATCTCGATGCGGTCGCCGGGACGCGGGTTGGCCACCTCGGAAAGGCGCAGATCGAGCCGGGTGCTCTCCGACCAGATCCGCGCCTCGCCGAAACTGGTGACGTCGTCGGGGCGCCGCAGGATGGCGCGGACCAGCGAAGGCGCGCCGCCCTCGGCGATGTAGACGATGTCACTCGCGAGATGCGCATCCGCGAAGAGCGCCTCGAGGGCGGATGCGAACGCGCTGGCCATGGCTATACTGCTCCCATGAAACAGGAATCGATTTCAGAACGCCCGACGAGGGTCCGAGCCGTCCAGGCGCTGTCAGAGGCGTTCATGGGCCAGCACCCGGACACGTCCCTCGACCCGAAGGGCTACGTTGCAGATTTTCGCGACACCCTGCTTCCGCAGGTCACGCTGAAGGATTTCGAAGCAGACCTGTCCTCAGGCGACGGCAACGAGCTGCAGACCAAGTTCCGGGCGGCCCATTCTTCATCTGGGCTGGCGGTCAACTGCTTCGCGCCGTTTCGGAGCCGGATCGCCGACCTCGCCATGCCGATGGCTGCCGGTTTCGACGATCTTCGCTTCGAACGGAAATGCCCCACCGGACTCCGCGGCGGCCGTGCACCCAACCTCGATGTCGTGCTTTCGGGCCCCGGCGGCGTGGTCGGGATCGAGTCGAAGCTGACCGAACACCTGTCGCCCCACCGAGCCGAATTCTCACCCGCATACGAGGAGCAGATCAGAGACTCGCGGCGCGACCAGGGATACTTCCGCGAAATGCTGCGCCTCCGGGATCGGCCAGACAAGTACACCTGGCTCGACGCTGCGCAGCTTATCAAGCATGCGTTCGGACTGGCACGCAGCTTCCCCGACCGACCGGTGACGCTGCTTTATCTGTTCTGGGAGCCCGCGAACCCAACCGCCGGTCCCGAGTTTGTGGCCCATCGAGACGAGATCGAGGAGTTCAGGGCGCGCGTGGCAGGATCATCGCCGGCGTTCGAGGCGATGAGCTATCCCGAACTCTGGCGCTTCTGGCAGGATACCGAACCGGCCGACTGGCTGGTCCGGCATCTCAGCGATCTTCACGCCCGATACGGCGTCACGCTCTGACTCAGGTCCGCCGTGCCGAGCGCAACACCTGCGGCCGTGTGCAGATCGGGAGCGGGTTGCTCTCGATCTCCAGCCGCACCCATTCGTCGCGGTCCCGGTCGGGGATCGTCCGGGCATAGAGCGGCTGGCCCAGCGTGTTCACCGTCTCGAAGGTGTCGGCTGGGGCGTAGTAGATCTCGAAGAGCCCCTCGATGCCTTCGGGATAGAAGAACGCCTTGTCGGCCGGGACCGTGAAGCCGACCCCGCCCCGGTAGCGGCGGAAGGTGATGCCGCCGAAGCTCACCTCGTCGGCCACGCGGCCGCGCAGGTCGGCGGCGGCTGCGGTATTGAGGTAAGTCTCCCGTACCTCCTTGTGGGCGACGAGATCGGCGAAGAAGGCCGAGCCGCATTCGGCACGAACCTGAACGGCGCCGGCCGAGAGCCCGCCCATCGAGTCCTCGACGCTCTCGATCAGCGCCTGGCAGCGCTTGCGCAGCGCCCCGGAGGCGGGGGTCGCGTTGTCGAGATCGAAGTCGATCTCGGCCGCCGGTGTGATCCCGAACTCGGTGAAGTAGTTCACCACCGTGGCGTGGTCCTTCGGGTCCTTCACCAGCCCCTGGATGCCGTTCAGCAGGTGGTACTCAAAAGTGGTCTCGGCGTCCTGGCGGAGCTTCCTGAGCCGGTAGGCCACTTCGGTCTGCACCTGTTGGGTTGCGCTTTCCGAGCCAAAGTCGCGGACGGACTGGATCTCGGAGGCCCAGAGCACGTCCTGCTTCTTGAACTGGCGGCAGACGAAGGCGCGCATCTCGCGGCGATCAGGAACCTGCTGCTCGTAGGCCGAGCCGCGCTCGGAGAACGGGATCAGCGACAGCGTGCCGTCCCGGCTCTCGATGACGACCGTGCGGGAGCGCACGCCGCGCGGGCTGAAGAGGGCCGAGCCCGAGAGCAGCGCGGGCTTGAAGGGGATGTTCTCGAGCGCGCGGGTCAGCTCGACGATGGTGAAGGCATCGCCTTCGAAGATGTCCATGGTGGCCATGAGGATGCCTCCTGTCGGGATTGGATCAGCGGACGAGGATGCCCGCGGCGAGGAGCGCCGTGTGGGCGGCCGCGATCTCGCCCTCGCTGGGGGTGCCCGCGAAGAAGAGGTCGTGGCGGTTGACGATGGCGGGTCCGCGAACGACGGCGACGGCGGGCGCATCGCCGGCGCTCGCATCCGCATTGCCCCAGAGCACCGCGACGGCTGTCTCGGTGCCGTCGACGGCGGCGGGATCGTGCGCGGCGTATTTGCCGGACGCGGTGATCTTGCCCAGCACCGTGCCGGGCTCAAGCGTGCCCGAGGCGACGGTGATCGTCTCGCGGGTGTAGTCGCGGAAGGCTTCCCAGACGAGGAAACCGCCGGGGTGCGTGCCTTCGACGAGCGTGGTCATGGTGTCATCCTTTCAGCTTGAAGGTGCGGGCGACGATCTCGCCCCAGGGGCGCGCGGCCGAGGAGCGGCCGGGCTGCGGGTGATGGGGCACGATCTCGGGTTCGGCCTCGGCCTTGGCGGCGAGGAGCGCGGCGCGCACCTCGTCGAGGCTCGCGTTCTCTTCGAGGAAGCGGCCGGCCATCTGCGCCTGGCCGGCAAGGAGGCAGAGATCGATGACGGCGCGGGCGTGGCCGATGGCATCGGCCCGGATCGCGGCGGGATCCGGCGGCGCGCCGCTGGGAGGTGGCGTCTCGGCCGGAGGCTGAGCGGTGTCGGCGGCGGCGGCCTGCTCGTTTTCGACATCAGAAAGCTGATCGCCTTCGGCGGCCTCGTCGGTGTCCTCGTCCGCTTCGATCTCGACGCAGTCGGCCGCGTCGTCGGAGTCCTGATCCGCTTCGACCTGCTCTACCAACACCGGCGGCGCATTGCGGAAGCGCCCAATGTCGAAGTTCGCGGCGATGCGGACGGGCTCGATCAGCCGGTCGGCGAAGCCCTGCGCCACGGCGTCCGACGCGTCGAACCATGTCTCGGCGGCCATGAGCGCGGAGACCTCTTCCGGCGTCCGGCCGGATTTCGCGGCATAGCCGGAGACGAGGCTGCCCTTCACCTTGTCGAGCGCCTCGGCCATGGCGCGCATGTCCTCGGCCGTGCCCATCACGAGGCCGGCCGGGTCGTGGATCATCAGGAAGGCGTTCTCGGGCATGACGATCTCGTCGCCCGCCATGGCGACGTAGGATGCGGCGGAGGCGGCGATGCCGTCGATCCAGACGGTGACCGTGCCCTCGTGGCGCTTCAGCGCGTTGTGGATCGCCACCGCGTCGAAGACCGATCCGCCGGGGCTGTTGAGCCGCAGATCGACAGGCGTGCCCTCAGGCAGCGCGCCCAGTTCTGCCAGAAACCCCTTCGCCGAGACCCCGTAGGCGCCGATCTCGTCATAGATTGCTACTTCCGCACCGGTCCCCCGGGCGCGGATCGCATACCAGCTTGCCATGTCGTCACTCCTGTTCGGTGGCCGGATCGGTCGTCGCCGCTCCGTCGTCCGTGTCGTTGCCGGCGCCGTTGCCGGGCTCGGCCCGCGTTGCCGGCGTCGCGCGGGCGCCCTGCGTCTCGCCGGGGCTCGTGCGGTAGCGAAGGCCGAGACCTGTCGCGCGGGCGGCGTCGGCGGCGTTCTCGCGGTCGATTTCCTCGATGTCGTAGCCGGTGGCCTCGACCACTTTGCGCCGCGACGTGATGCCGGCCTCCATCGCCAGCACCTGTGCCTGGATGTCCTTCAGCGGATCGACCCAGTCCCAGCGCGGCGGGATCCACTGCACCGGTCGCACCTCTGCCGGATCGGCCTCCAGCGCGCCCGACAGGACCGCGGTCTCCAGCCAGCGCCGCCAGACTGCCCGGCAGAGCTGGTGCACGATGACGCCATGCTGCAGCTGGCCGATGCGGCGACGGAACTCGACGAGTTCGGCCCTGAGACTCGAGTAGTTCGCTTGCCGGACATCGCCGGTGACGAGGTGATAGGGCAGCCCAAGCGAGGCCGCGACCGAGAGCAGCGTCCGGTACTGGAACGCCTCGTAGCCGCCGCCGACATCCGCCGGGGACGAGAACTTCACGTCTTCGCCGGGCAGCAGCACCTGCATCGTGCCGGGCTCGAGGCTCGCGATGGCCGCCCCGTCGAGATCCGCCTCCGCCTCTCCCATCATGGGCTCTTCCGGCGCGGTCTTGGTGATGAAGCCCGCGAACATCGCCGCGGTCTTCTTCCGGTCGAGCTCGGCGTCGTCGTACTGGTCGAGCAGGAACAGCCGCACCATGGCCGGCGCGATATGCGGCAGCCCCCGGATCTGGCCCGCGTCGATGGGGCGATAGATGTGCAGCACGTCCGCCGCCGGCACGCGCACCGTCTCCGGGATGGCCGCCCCCTGGTCGGTGCTGTCGCCCGGGTGGCGGCGGCGGAAGTGGTAGGCCACGCGGCGCCCGATGGCATCGAACTCGATCCCGCAGCGGATGCGGTTGCCGTTCGCCGCGGTCTCGGTCTTCTCGAAGGGCAGCATCTCGGACTGGAGAAGCTGCAGCTGCAGCGGGACCAGTAGCCCGTCTTCGACCCGACGCGGGCGCATCCGGACGAAGCATTCGCCGGCCACGAACATCTCCCGCGCGACCATGGCCTGCAGGCCGTAGAAGTCCGTCAGCCCGTCCGCGTCGGCCTCGTCTGTCCAGGCGAGCCAGAGCTGCTGGACCCGGTCGCGGAGATCCGCGTCTCCGATGAGCGAGGACGGCTTGATCCCGTCGCCGACAAGGTTCGCGGCGAAGGCCTCGCAGGCGTTGGCGGCATAGCCGTTGGTCACGACCAGCTCTCGGGACCGCGCCAGCAGACGCGGGCCGCCCGAGGCGACCAGCGCGTTGATGTTCTCGAGCGGCGGGTTCCAGCCGCGCAGCCGACGCTTCGCCATGGCGCCCTCAAGGCGAGCGCGCACGGCGGCGGGGCCGCCGGCGGACCGGCGGCGGAAGCGGTCGAAGAAGCCCATGGGTTCAGAGCCCCTTCGCCGTCGTCACGCGCACATGCCGCACGATCCGACGCCCTTCGGCTGCGGCGATCTCACGGTCCAGCGCTTCGATGGCCCGGTCGATCTCGGCGACGCTGCGATAGTCCACGGTCTTGCCGTCGTAGCTGACCCGCGCCACGCCCGAGGACCGCTGCGCGGTCAGCGCGTCGCGGCGGGCGCGGAGCTCTGCGGCCGTGGCCATGGATCACCTCATGTAGCTCGAGCGCACCGCGCGCCGGCGCTGCATCGTTCGTGTCGGGACGGCCGGCGCCGTTGCCGGACCGGCTTCGGATCCGTCCTGCTTCGCCACCCCGAGCTGCGCTTCCAGATCGGCCCACCGCGCCTCGGGCCAGCGATCCGCCCCGAGGATCCACGCGGCGGCGCGGGCATAGACCCGGATGTCCAGCGCCTCGTTGCGCTCGCGGAGCTTCTGCCATTCGAGCCGCGTGAAGCCACGCTTGCCCTTCACCGTCACCAGCTGCTCGGCGGTCAGCTGCTTGAGCCATTCGCCGTCCGCCCAGTCCGGCAGGTGGATCGTGCCGGGCGGGCACAGAGCGCCCGCCGCCTGTTCCTCTCTCGTCGGCCGGTCCTGCCGCAGGAAACGATAGGTCTCGGCCTTGAAGGTCGAGGTGGCCACGGTCCAGAGCCGGGCGCCGCGCCGGAGCCGCTTACCCGCGACGGTCGCGTCGACAAAGGTTGGCCCGGTCACCGGGCTGGTGCGGGTGAACCCTTCGACGCCCTTCACCGGCGCCACCTGCGCGAACCCCACCTGGCGCGACCAGGCATAGACCGCGCTCGTCTCGTAGCCCGTGTCGATCGCGAGCCGGGCGAGCGTCATCCGCTGACCCGAAGCATGCGTCCAGGTCCGCCCGAGCAACTCTGTCAGCTGCTGCCAGCAGGCCGGATCGCCGGGGCCGCCCTCGAGCACGAGGTGATCGACAAGCCAGCTTTCCAGACCCTGACCCCAGGCCCAGACGTCGACCTCGATCCGGTCCTTCTGCACGTCGGCGCCCGCGGTCAGGAACAGCCCCCGCTGCGGCACCGTGCCTGGAGCCCATGCCTCGCGCCGGTCCGCCAGCCTCTGCCAGTCGGGCGCCTCGCCGGTCTCCATCCAGGTCTCGCCGAGGATGGTGTTCCGGAACGCCCGCATCGCCTCGTCGCTGCCCCGTGCCGCCTCATGCGCCCGCGCGATCCGCTGCCAGCTGAGCCAGCCCACCGGCGAATAGAGCGCCGAGAGGTGGTAGCCGACCGTGGTCGGATCGGCGGCCGTCGTGGTCGCGCGCCACTCGCCGCGCTCGAGCATCTGCGTCTTGTGGTGCTCTGCGATGGTCCGCTCGCAGCCCTCGCAGTGATATTCCGCCGTCTCCGGGCGGCCCTTCTCCCAGCGCAGCCGGTCGAACTTCAGCCACTGCATCGCGCCGCAGTGCGGGCACGGAACGAAGAACCGGCGCTGGTCGGACGCCTCGAACTCCCGCTCGATCCGGCTCAGCCCCCGGATCGTCGGGGTTGAGACCAGGAACACCTTGCGCCGATGGGCGAAGGTCAGCGAGCGCGCCTCGGCCAGCGTGACCGGGTCGCCTTCCTCGTCGGCCGACGCCGGATAGGCGTCGACCTCGTCGAGGAAGATGTAGCGCGCCGGGGTCGAGCGCAGACCCACCGCCGAGTTCGCGCCGGTCATGATCAGGATGCCGCCCGCGAACTCCTTGGACAGCATCGTGTTGCCCGCGTCGCGCGAGCGCGCGGGCTTCACCCGCTCCCGTAGCTCGGGGCTTTCGTCGATCAGCGGGTCGATCCGCTGGCGCGAGTTGCGCTTGGCCAGTTCCACGGTGGGCTGGACAGCGAGCATCGGCCCCGGCGCCTGGTGGATCGCGAACCCGATCCAGTTGTTGCCCGCCTCGGTCGCGCCGACCTGCGCCGCCTTCATGAACACGATCCGCTGCGTGGGATCCCCCGGCGACAGCCGGTCCATGATCTCGCGCATGTAGGGCGTGCGCACGGTGCGATACCGCCCCGGTTCGGCCGAGGCGCGACCCGAGAGCATCCGGTGCCGGTCAGCCCATTCCGAGACGGTCAGGTCCGGATCAGGCCGCAGCCCGTTGCCCCAGGCGCGCAGGATCTCGCCTGCGCCGTCGAAGTCCGTCAGCGCGTCATCATCACCGGAAGTCGGGCCGGACCTCGGCGAGTTCGTCGAGGTGGGCGCGTACATGTCTCTCCAGCACCTTCTGCATCGCGGCTGGCTCCACGGTGATCTGCTGGCCGGTCACGTCGGCGCACGAGGCTGACAGTTCGGCCGCCATCAGCGCCGCCGCGCGTGCAGGCCAGTTCACCCACGCGTCCCGTTCCTCCCGCGCCAGCCGGAACACCAGCGCCAGCGCGCGGGCCCGCTCGATCAACTCCCCCTTCAGCTTCTGGAGCCGGATGCGCCGCTCCTGCGCTTTCAGCACCTCGTTCGCGGTCTTCGCCTGCAGGAAGGTCGTGCCGCCGCCGACGGCCGGGACTGCCAGCCCCTGTTCACGCAGCGTGTCGCCAACAGCGGCCACGGCCGCCTCGGGGACGGGCTTCAGCTTCGGCGTGGGCGGCTTGCGGGTCTTGGACGGGTCGGTCGTCTCGGCACGTCTGGCGTCGCTGGCGGCCGCGTTGATGCTGCCGTCGGGATAGAGGACCAGCCGCTCGGCGGCCTTGGCCTTCTGGATCGCGCCCCGCGACAGCCCGACATGCGCGGCGTACTGGCGCTCGCTCATGCCCTGCATCGACGGCTCCGATTATCTATCGAAATCATGTTCTTATCGAGTTGATAAGCAGCGCGACCGGAGCGAACGTCCGTTCAGAAGGACGATGCAACTCACCAAGGAGCCATCACGATGACCACGCGCCTGAACCCGATCACCACCCCGCGCCACGAACTCCGCGCCGAGAAGGCGCGCCGGAATAAGGAAGCCGCGCTCGCGGCCTTCATCGGCAAGAAGGCCGAGATCGACGAGATGCTCGCCCGGCTGCAGACGCTGAGCGACGACCACTTCAACGCCCACCCCGACGAGATCAACTGGGGCCATGTCGGCACCCTCGAACACTACGCCAGCCTCCTGAAGCGCATCACCGACAGCGCCTTCGGCGAGGGCGAGCACGCCCGCTGATCTCCGGCACTGCCGGAACTCCCGCCGCGCGCCCTGCGCGGCTCGGGGTCGTAGGAGGCGCCGCATGACGCGGGCCCGAATACGGAGACGATCCCATGACCAAGCTTTCTGACACCCAAGCCATCATCCTCAGCGCCGCCGCACAGCGCGAGGACCGCATCGCACTGCCGCTGCCCGAGAGCCTGCGCGGCGGCGCCGCTGCCAAGGTGGTCGGCGCGATGCTCGCGAAGAACTTCCTGCAGGAGGTCGACGCCGACACGCGCAAGGGCGAGCTTATGTGGCGCGAGACCGGAGACGGCCACGGCGTCACGCTGGTTGCCACCGACGCGGGCCTTGCCGCCATCGGGATCGAGACCGAGGACGCGAACCCCGCGCCTGCGGGCGCGACGGACGCGCCTACCGAGGAGGCCGCGCCGGACACCCCCACCGTAGCCGAAACCGCGCCCAAGACGCGCACACCGCGCGAGGGCACCAAGCAGGCCACGCTGATCGCCATGCTGCGCGCACCGGACGGCGCGACCATCGAGGAGATCATGGCCGCGACGGGCTGGCAGTCGCACACGGTGCGCGGCGCGATGGCGGGGGCGCTGAAGAAGAAGCTCGGGCTCGAGGTGACCTCGGAGAAGGTCGAGGATCGGGGGCGCGTGTACAAACTCCCCGCCGCCTGACGCGCCGGACCCCGACAAGCTGATGACCGCCGTCCCTACGGGGCGGCGGTCGATCATTTGGCGCTCCGCATCCGGATCGCCTCGAACACCCGCCGCAAGGCGAAGGAACGGGCGATCGAGACGACGGTGAAAATGGCGCCCATCTTCAGGTTCTGCGCAAGCGTCGTGTGCAGCCCGAAGATCGGGAAGATCAGGATCTGCGTCACGACCGCGACGCCGTAGCCGACGATCACGTTGGCGACGGACTCGACCAGCGACATGAGGCGGGTCTGCTTCATGCCGCTGCCTCATCCATCGGCCAGCAGTTCAGCCGCGAGAGTTCGCAGCGCATGCGCCGCAACCAAGGGGACCACGCCGTTGCCACAGAGGCGAAGCCGGTCCACCCGGTGGGCCAACCCATCAGTGCCTCGACGAACAGCGGGTTCAAGGTCCGGCGCGGCTCGGAGGTATCGCTCCCAGCCATCGGCGTCACCAGGACCTGGCGGCCAAGCAGGCCGTTCACCGGCGTGTTCGCGAGTGTCGTCGCCCCGTCCTTGTGATCCCGCGCCGTCGGCGTCATCCACAATCCCACCGCATGGGTCAGATCGGCCGTCTTGCGGTTGCCCGCGCTCGGCTTGCAGCCGTCGTTCGCCATCGGCGTCGGCCAGTCCCGCGCCATGCGGTCCAGACCCTTCTCGTCTCGTCGTTCGCCGCCCCGGCTGCGGAAACTGTCGGTCTGCGGCGTGGGCCACATCGCAGCCGTGGTCGCCAGGTTCATGCCGTGCTGGCCCGCTTTCTGCGACGGCGTCGGTATTGTCTGCCTGTTCTCGTTGGCGCTGGCCCTTGGCGTCGGCCAGAGCCGCAGCAGTTCCGTCCGGTTCCCGCCACTCGACCGGGTGCCAGAGCAGGCGCGCGGGGTCGGCCAGCTCGTCCCCTTCGCGGATGGCGAGGATGAAGAGCCGCTCGCGCTTGTGGGGCGCGCCGACTTCCGCCGCCGTGAAGAGGCCTGCCGCAAGGCGGTAGCCCATGCCGACCAGTCCTGCGGCGACTTCGGGGAAGCCGAGGCGGAGATGATGGGCGACATTCTCGAGGAAGACGAAGGGCGGTTCGACCTCGCCGATGATGCGGGCGACATGCGGCCAGAGGTGGCGCGGGTCGTCGGCGCCCCGGCGTTTGCCCGCGACGGAGAACGGCTGGCACGGATAGCCCGCAGTGACGATGTCCACCGCGCCGCGCCACGGGCGGCCGTCGAAAGTTGCAACATCGTCCCAGACAACAGCCTGATCCAGGGACGCGTCTTCCATCCGCGCCACGAGAGTGGCTGCGGCGAAGGTTTCCCGTTCGACATGGCCCACAGCACGATATCCGGGGATGGCGATGGTGAGCCCGAGGTCGATACCGCCCGCGCCGGAGCAGAGGGAGAGGCCGAACAGACATGCGTCTCCGGCTCCGGAAGCGTCTCCGGAGGAAGGTAGAGCCAGGTCATGCATGTCACGCGGCGGTCTGGCGCTTTCGCGCGGGTTCGGGTTCGGCGTCCGTGTCCGGCGTATCGGTGACGTCGCCCAGCCGCTCCGCCTTCACCTGCGCGAAGGTCCGGCCGTCGCCGTCGAGGATCGCGTCCTTGTCGGTTTCGGCCTGCCAACGCTCCACGGCGACATCGACATACGCCGCGCTGATCTCCATTGCGAAGACGCGGCGGCCATTGGCCTCGCCCGCCATGATCTGCGACCCGGAGCCGGAGAACGGCTCATAGCAGAGGCCGCCCCGCGCCACATGCTGGCGCATCGGGATCCCGAAGGCGTCGAGCGGCTTCGGCGTCGGATGGTCAGGCCGGTCATCCTTGGCGAAGCTGGGAAGCGCCCATGTCGATGGCAGCGTTTCCTCGGCCACCTTCGGCGGGCGGTTCGGGCGACGCCAGCCCATGAAACAGGGCTCGTGCTTCCAGAGGTAATGCGACCGGGTCAGGACGCCCCGGTCTTTCACCCAGATGATTTGCTGATGCACAAAGGCGCCTGCCTTCTCCCAGCAGGCTTCCAGCATCGCCTGGCGGCGCGAGGCGTGCCAGCAGTACCAGGCAGCATCCTCGGCGATGGCTTCCGCCACGGCTGCAGCGATGAACCCGTCATAGAGTTCCGCGCCCTGCGAACTGTCGTCCCAAGTCGTGCCGTAGGACGCCGACCAGTCCTTGTTGCGGGTCGGATGGTTCGAGCCGTCGTAGTCGACGAGATACGGTGGATCGGTCGCGAAAAGGATCGCGCGCTCACCGTTCATCAGGCGGCGCACATCGGCCGCGCTGGTGCTGTCGCCGCAGAGCAGCCGGTGATCGCCGAGGATCCAGAGATCGCCCGTCCGCGACGCCGGATTGCGTGGGGGTTCGGGGATGGTCACCGGCGGCACGGAGCCCCCGGCGCCCTCTTCCTCGCCGCCACCGTCGAGATCGAAGGCCAGCAGCTTGTCGAGTTCGCCATCGGAAAACCCGACCAGCGACAGGTCGAAGTCTTCGGCCAGCAGGTCGTTCAGTTCCGCCGACAGCAGCGCCTCGTCCCAGGTGCCGAGTTCCGTCAGCTTGTTGTCCGCAATCCGGTACGCCCGGCGCTGCGCTTCGGTCAGGTGCCCGAGCACGATCACCGGCGCCTCGGTCAGCCCGAGCTGCGTCGCGGCCAGCACGCGCCCGTGGCCTGCTATCAGTTCGCCGTCCTCGCCGACGAGGCAGGGCACGGTCCAGCCGAACTCGGCCATGCTGGCGGCGATCTTCGCGACCTGATCCGCGCCATGCGCCTTCGCGTTCTTCGCGTAGGGCTGGAGGCGCGACAGCGGCCACGTCTCGATCGCGTCCGGGGCGAAGCTCAACGTCATGATGGGCACGGTTCCTCGGTCGGGTGGATGCCGGTGGCTTCCGGACTCCGGATGCCGGGCCGGACTCCACGCGGGGTCCAGCGGCCACCAGCGGTGTCCGGTCGGAAGGCCAGCGTTCATTGGTGTTTGCGCGGGGCGCGCGTGGCTCCGGCTTCCGGGTGGCTTCCCAAAAATCCGGCCCTGTCGCTGGCGATGTTCCGCGCTTCGCCCGCCAGCATACGATTTCGGCCTGGAAGGAACCGGAAACTCCCTCGGGGTGGACCCCGGCCGGACCCCGCTGGATGCCGGGGTCCAGAAGGCCCCCGTCAACGCAAAGGGGAGAGCGAGCCCTTCGGCGCACTCTCCCCCATCTTGTCCTTTGGATAGCACGATCATGTTGTAGATGTCGAAAGAAAAAATGTTGCAACACATTGGAGTCACTGCGCATTCAGGCGCGCTGCGATCTTGGTCAGCGCCAGCTGCCAGCGTCGCCATGCGGTCGTGCGGTCGCAGCCGAGCTCGCCGCTGATCTGCTTCCACGGCACGCGGGCGGCGCGCGACCAGACCAGCTTGCGCTCCGCCTCCTCGATCCAGAGCACCCAGTCGAAGGTCTGCTCGAGCCGGGTGATCGCGGCGGCCGAGGGCCAGACCCGCATCGGCTGGGGTTCCATCGCCGCGATCTCGCGGCTGGTCCGCACGATGTCGGGCCAGGTGTTGAAGTAGCCCTGCGCCTTCACCGGCGGCAGCTTGCGCAGGGTGCGGAACGCTTCCTCGAAATGATCGGCGACGCAGTCGGCGGTCCATTCGCGATCAGCCATGGCGTGCCTCCCTGTCGGAAGGGCGCGGGCCGTAGAGCTTCTCGCCCAGCTGGCGGACCAGTTCACGCTCGGGCCAGGTGAGGCGGTCGTCATCGGCGGAGACCGCGAGGACGCCCTGTTCCTGCCAGCCCTCGCGCTTGACCTGCTCGGGATCCCGGCGCCGACCGCCGTAGCCGTTCGGCATGAGCCGCATCCCGGTCATGCGGCGGACCCCTTGCCGCCTTTTGCCATGGCCTGACGGACCTGTTCGGCCCGGCGCCGGTTCCGGTCGTTGTCGAGATCAATCCGGCTCAATCCCGTCTCGCGATCGACATGGCTGCCTTCGCCGTGGCGCGCCCAAGCGATCAGGGTATTGGCGATCTTGCTCTGCATCTGCAGCACGGCGCTCTGCGTCGAGGTTGCGATCAGGGGTGCGAGGTATTTCGAGAGGAACGGCAGCCAGTCGGTCGGGTTCAGGATGACGACCTGCTCGACGAGCCCGAGGGGGTCCTCGATCAGGACAAGGATGCCGTTCATCTCGCTCGGCCAGAAGCGGATTTCGAGGCCGGCGCTGGCCGTGCAGTCCTCCGTCAGCAGCGTGTATTCGCAATCGAGCACACGCTCGAGGGCGCAATGCCAATCGATGCGTTCCGCCTGGCTGAGGCGTTGGGCCTCGCGATACCAGTCGGGCAGTTCCGTGTCATGGAAGCGGCCGGCGTCGTAAAGGCGCATCCGGTCGAACATCATGCGTCTATCTCCTCTGTGGGTTTGGGGTGAACGGATCGCGTCGGGGCGACGGGCTTCGCCGCCTCCAGCCGTGCCGAGAGCACATCGAGGGCGGCGCGGCGCGCGACGAGGACGGCCTGCATGCTGGCGGTCAGACGGGATGCGAGGGCGTCGAGACGCACGGCGCTTGACGGACCATTGGCCTCTGATGCATCGCTGTTGCACACCGTCAGCTCGAAGCTGGCGAGTGGCCCGAGGCGGTTGGTGAGCCAAGCTTCCGGATCAGGGATGCGGGTGAGATCGGCGCGAGCGGTCCGGGTGCGATGGCCAGCACCTGTCGGGCGGTAGGTCACTTCCGCAGAGGAAGGGGACAATCTGCTATTATAGAGGTCTCTATAATAGTCATTTGTCCCCTTCCTCTGGCCGTCCTTCTTCGCGGCCTCGCGGGTAGGCCAGAGCTCCGGAAAGCAGGCGGCCATGTCGGCGGCGTTCTCGAGCACGATGCCGGTCAGCGCCATCAGGTCGCGCCGGGTCGGCCGGAGCTCGGACCACGGCACCAGCGCATCCACCGTGATCGGCAGGACCACGTCCGTGAGCAGGTCGATCTCGAGCGGAGTGGCGGCGGTGCGGTTGACACCGCGCCCACGGCCCATCGCCTGGATCAGCTCGCCCTCGCAGATGCTCCAGCGCACCGCCTCGGCGATGGGATCGGCATGTTCCTCCATCGCGAGCGGCGCGGTCCGGTCGCCAGCGAGCCGCACGCGGCGTTCGACCATGGGATACCACCAGCCCGCGTCCTCCGGGTTCGGTGCGGGCATCCGGCCGGTCAGCGCCATGGCGATCAGTTCGACCGTGTGAGGCGCAGGCAAAGTGCGGCCGAGGATCACCATGCCGCCGATCCCGCCCCAGCGGTCGAGCCCGCTCAGCGCGTTGAAATGCACCGCTTCCACACGCGGCGGCAGCCCGGCCGACCTGAGCGCATCGATGGCTGCCTTCTGCCCAACGATCAGCAGATCGATGGCCTGTCCGGGGCGATGGCACTGGCGGGCCCGGAGCTCGATCCAGGCGCGGAGATCGCGCAGACGGCTCGCGGCGGCCTTGCGGTCCCGCTCGGGCGCATCGGCCGAGGGCGTCAGGGCGCGAGCCGAGGTCGGGCTGCCGGTGACCTGGAGGACGCGGACATGGGGCTGGCGCGCGGCGACGGGCGTGCCTAGACGCAACCGCGGCAGGTAGGTTTGGACGAGTTCCGGGCGCAGCGTCGCGTCGAGATGCAGGATCGGCGCTGCGGCCGCCCAGCCGGTCCGCATGCGGCTGCGCCAGCGCAGGCGCAGGGCGCGGACGGAACCGGCGTCGGTCATCTCGTGCACGAGCTCCGCGCCGGCCGCGTCATGGCCGTTGTCCAGTGCCTCGGCGAGGATCAGCCAGAGCGTGGCGCAGCGCCCGGGCGGGGCCCACGGCTCGCCCGCGGGCAGCAGGACCGCCTCGATGCGCTTGCGCCGCTCGACCGGCGACATGCCCGGACGGAGGCCCGCGTCGCGCATCCGGCGGCGTTCCAGCGTCGCGGCGTGGCGGCAGTCGTCCGGCGTGAGACCGACGGCTTCCAGCAGGCCCAGACGCAGCGGACCGGGCTCGGTGACACGCAGCGCCTTGCAGAGGCGCTCGCGCGCGGCGACCAGGTCGGCGGTGGCGCCGACATCCATCTTTCCCTTGCCGGTGTAGCAGGTGACCGAGGTGCGGCCGGGCTCCAGCCCGTCCTGCGTGAGCGTCGCCTTGCCGTCGAAACCGCGCAGACCCGACTGCCAGAAGCCCTCGTCGATGACGAGGAGCCCGACTTCGCCGATGGCCTGCGGCTTCATGTGGAAAAGGCTGTCATGGGCGCAGACGATCACCTGCGCCGCCTGCGCCAGCGGCTTCTGGCGCTGGTAGCCGCACTCGTGGAACCAGGGGCAGAGCAGCAGTTCCGCCCCGTTCTTGACCTTGCAGCAGCTCTGTTCGACCGGGTGCTCGATCTCGAGCGCGTCGAAGGTGGCCTCCGTGTCGAGGCACATCAGCCGGTCGGAATTGTCGTCGGTCGGATCGGGTGCGGTACGGCCCTTCCAGAGCATGGCGCTGAGGCCGAGCGCTTTGAGCTCCGTGACCTGATCGGCGCCGAGATCGTGGCGTGGGACGGCATAGACGACCTTGCGTTGCCCAAGCCCGCCTGCGGCGATCAGCTCGGCGATGGCGGCGCGCGCGCTCGAGGTCTTGCCGAGGCCCACATCGACCGGCAGGCCGAGGAGCGGCGGCAGCGCCGCCCGCGCCACGATGTTGAAATCCAGCGGGTCGCGGTCGGCGTCGGGATTCGTCGCCTCCTCCTGCGCCGCCTCGACGGCGGCCCAGTAGTCCGGGATCGCGGCCATGAAGCCGGCGATGGCCTCGGCAAGGCTGGCGCGGGCCTCGTCGGGCGTCCGGACCGGCGCCGGATAGGTCGGCGGTGGCGGCGGGATCCGGGCCGCACCGGCGACGAGCGCCGCAACGGCGTCCGGCCCCTCTGCGCAAAAAAGGTCGTTGGCGTCGCCAGGGCTGTCGGGCACGGCAAGACGGCCGTCGACCGCGAGCGCGACCTTGCGGGCCGCCTCGACACCGGGATTGCTGTCGCGGTCGGGCTTCGCGTCGTTGTCGGCGACGAGGACGAGGTCGGCCGCCGGAAAGCGCGCCCGCAGCGCCTCGGCGACGGGCATCAGATTGCCGGCATCCATGGCGGCAATGACAATGTGGCCCGTGGCGATGTGCAGGCTCGCACCCGTGGCCCAGCCCTCGCAGATCAGGACGGGGCTTGTGGGCTCCTTAAGCGGCCGGGGGTCCGCACCCACCACCGCGAAATGCCCCTTCTTCGCGCCGCCGGCCAGGAAACGCTTGGCCCCGTCCGGCGCGATGGTCTCGAGACTGTGGATCCGGCCGTCGATGTCCTGCAGCAGAACGATGAGGCGGCGGCCCACGTCCATGCGCAGGGCGAGCGGCTCTGCCTGCTTGGCGACGAGATAGGGGTGGTCGGCCGGGGCGGGACCGGCGCTGGTCCAGATCCGGGCCGCGCGCTCGGCGGCCTCGTCCGCGCGGTTCGGCGCGGGCGCGGCATCGTCATCGGGGTTGCTCTCGGGCGGCGCCGTGGCCGGTGCCGTTGGCGGCTCGCCCGGATTGTTTGCGCGCATTGCGCCTGGTGTCGATCGCTGACGAGTCGGCCGTGGCAGCGCCGCCATGCCGATCCGGTCGGCGATCCAGTCGGTCGCATCGTCGCGCGCCATGCCGAGATCGCGGCCGACGAGATCCGAGAACCAGCCGCCCCGACCTTCCTCGTGGTCGAACCACATCCCCGCCCGCGCGCCCCCGACGACGACCGAGAGGCTGCCCTTGCGGCCCCAGCGCCATTCCTGCCCCGCGCGGAAGGTCGGCTTGCCCAGAAGCTCCACCGCCAGCTCCGGCACGCGGGCGCGCAGCTCGGCATCGAAGGCCCGCCAGTCCCGCCCGCTCATCGCCGGCCCCGCGAAACGGGAGCACGCACGCCAGTTGGCCGGAGGGCCGCAGCGGCAGTGCGGAGGGGTTGGCGGAGACGGGGGGACACGGGGGCTGCGGAACCGGTTGAAGGGCGTCGTTGCCCTCGGTTCTGCCGCGCATCAGAGCGCCCTCGCGACGTCGGAACCGGTCCTCCCGGCCGCAAACCATCGCGCCGGAAAGGGGTGACCCCTTCCAGCAAGATCATGAAATTACGTCAGATCATGGGTGGACCCCAACGGGTCAAATGACTAATCCGGAGCGCCCTTGGCAGCCGTGCCCGATCAGAGGGGTGACCACTCTGCTGCGCGAATGGGGTGAGCGGTTCACCCCTCGATCAGGATGCCGACGCCGCGGGCTCACCCCTCGGTGTTGGCTACTGCCAGGGGTGTTCCGGATCCTTCGGAGGCCCCAGGGCCGCTAGCCGGCGCGGCAGGTCAGAGCGGCCGTGAAGCACGTCGACGACGATCACCTGGTCCGGCATCTCGAAGAACACGATGAAATGCTGTCCCGCCCGCGTGAAGCGCAAATCCTCCGGCAGGTCGGGGTCGATCAGGCGGCGGCAGTCCTGCGAGTACGCCTCACCGGCGGCAATAGCGGCGCAGCGGGCGACGAGGTCCGCCTCGTAAGCCTCGGCCTGGCGCGGCCCAAAGGTCTCCAGCGTCCAGCGTGCGATCTCGACGAGCGCGCGTTCCGCGTGTCGCGTGAGCCGCCAGGGCTTCGGCATCAGGACGCGGTGCGCGCGGCGGCAAAGGCCCTGCGGATCGCGTCCTCACCGGAGCCCTCGGAGAGCACACCCGAGCGTGCCTCCTCGAGCCCCGCGGCGAGCCGGTCGCGCAAGGCGGTCATCTCGGCCTCCTCGCGCTCCAGCAGGCGAAGCCCGGCGCGCAGCGCCTCCGAAGCATTCTGGTAGCGGCCATCGGCAATCAGCCGGTCGATCAGGTCGGTCTGGCTGTCGGTCAGGACGACATTGCGAGTCGGCATCGGCATCTCCCTCGGCGCATTGGCAATATATGCCAGTGGCCGCCCGATGTCGACCAGCGACAATCCCGCGTGTCAGCCGGTCTGTCGCAGATCGGGTCCAAGCACCCGCTTCGCACCACCGCGCTGTGCAGAAGGCAGTCGGATCAGCGTGGCCATGGCGTCGGCGAGCTTGTTCGACACCGGCTCGCCCTCGATCTGCTGCTCGAGAAACCAGTCCATGAGGCATTCCTTCTTGCCCTGGTTCCCCGGTGAAATTCCGAAATGTGCAATCGCGGCCTGCATCAGGTCGAGATAGGGCGTGGTGTATATTGCATCTGCTGCGCCTTGCGCAGGTCGCACCGGCTCCGGGATGTAATCCGGCCAGATCGCCCTCACGAGGAAACGCGCCACGCGGATGTCGATGAATTCCCAATCCCGCGCGGTCAGTCGCCCGAATGAATACTTGCCCTCGCGCCACTGCTCGGGACGTATGCTGGTGTGGTAGCCCGAATGCAGACCAAAGCCGCTACTACTGCCGCCGTTGCCCCAACCATGCGTCCGCTCCTCGGTGAAGCGCCCCTGCGCCAGAAGATCTCCGTCTCGCAGAGCGACGAGCAACTCGGTCTCCGCCTCCGCCTTCCAGGCCACTTTGGGATCCTGCGGCGGGTTCCAGGTCTGGTATGCCGGCACCGGTTTGGGCGGCAGCTTTGCCGCTTCCACCGCGCGCCGCGCGACCGTCACATTCTGCACATGGGCCAGCGCCTCTGCAAAACTCCATTGGGTACGGTCGAGCGATTGCAGCGACATGGGCGGCCTCGTGAATCGATTGGGGACAGTTCGAACATAGTGGGAACGCCCTGATCCCTCAACCCATCGCGGTGTTGCAACATCGGAGGGGTTCACCCTTTCCTGTCGGTCGCGGGCTGACCCGTTCCGAGGTCGCGGCCGGCGGCGCAATCCGACACCGATGGATCATGATGTTCGATCCCGGTCCCATTCGTCGCCCCAACCCACTCGCCCCTTCGGCGATGACGCCCGCAGAGCGCCGTGCCGAGTTGTGCGGCCTGCTGGCGCTCGGGCTGGTTCGGTTGCGGATGCGGGATGGGGGTGAAGTATCTGACAATACTGGAGAGCGTTGCCTACACTATCCGCCCGACCAATGCCGTCATGCAACTCCAACTCACCGGAGAAATGCATGAACAAGCCCGATCCCATCC
The DNA here is from genome assembly GCF_007668225.1 of Cereibacter sediminicola. Taxonomy (NCBI): domain Bacteria; kingdom Pseudomonadati; phylum Pseudomonadota; class Alphaproteobacteria; order Rhodobacterales; family Paracoccaceae; genus Cereibacter; species Cereibacter sediminicola. The sequence continues at coordinate 21,583 of NZ_VDEK01000029.1, forward strand.
CCGCGCGCCTGGCCGCGCTCAAGACCACGCCGACGACCGACCTGAAGCAACAGTGGCGCGACCTGTTCGACGGCGAGCCGCCGCCGTTCAACCGGCGCTATCTCGAAAGCCGCATCGCCTACCGCATCCAGGAACTCGCCTATGGCGGGCTGAAGCCCGATACGATCAGGCGGCTTGAGCGGCTGGGCGAAGAACTGGACGGCGGCGACAAGAGGAAGCGCAGCATCCGCGCCGATCGCGACCGCCCGATCACCGGCACGCGGCTGCTGCGCGAGTGGCAGGGCGTCGAGCATATCGTCACCGTCACCGCCGACGGCTTCGAATGGCAGGGGCGGCCCTACAAGTCGCTGTCCGCCATCGCCCGCGCGATCACCGGCACCCGCTGGAACGGGTGGGTCTTCTTCGGCCTCAAGAACCACAGGAGGCGGACATGACGAAGCCGCCCGAGAAAACGAAGGTCGTCCGCAAGTTGCGGTGTGCCGTCTACACCCGGAAATCCTCCGAGGAAGGGCTGGAGCAGGAGTTCAACAGCCTGCATGCCCAGCGCGAGTCCTGCGAGGCGTACATCGCCAGCCAGCGGTCCGAGGGCTGGGTGCTGGTCCGCGATCAGTATGACGACGGCGGCATTTCGGGCGGCACGCTAGAACGCCCCGGCCTGAAGCGGCTGCTGGAGGACATCGAGGACGGGCTAGTCGACGTGGTCGTGGTCTACAAGATCGACCGCCTCAGCCGCTCGCTGGCCGACTTCGCCAAGCTGGTCGAGGTGTTCGACCGGAACGGCGTGACCTTCGTCTCGGTCACCCAGTCGTTCAACACGACCACGTCCATGGGGCGACTGACGCTGAACATTCTGCTGTCCTTCGCCCAGTTCGAGCGCGAGGTTACGGCCGAACGAATCCGCGACAAGGTCGCCGCCAGTCGAAAGAAGGGCATGTGGATGGGCGGGGTGCCGCCTTACGGCTACTGCGTCGAGAACCGGAAGCTGGTCATCGACGACGAGAGCGCCGCGCATGTGCGCTGGATCTTCGCGCACTTCCTCGAGATCGGGTCCTGCACGGAACTGGCGCGAGAGGTCGGCAAGCGCGGCATCCGCACCCCGCGCGGGAACAGGATCGACAAGAAGTACATCTATCGGATGCTCAGCAACCGCGCCTACATCGGCGAGGCGGTCCACAAGGGCGAAAGCTATCCCGGCGAGCACGACGCGATAATTGACGGGGCGACATGGGACCGCGTCCACGCCATCCTGCAGGAGAGCCCGCGCAAGCGCGCTGCCCGAACTCGCGCCGACACGCCCGCGCTGCTGAAGGGGCTGCTGTTCGGTCCCGATGGCGCCGCCTTCTCGCCGACGCATACCCGCAAGGGCGACAAGCTCTACCGTTATTATGTCAGCCAGACCGTGCTGAAGCATGGCGCCGGGTCGTGCCCGGTGGGTCGTGTCCCCGCAGGTGAGATCGAGGCTGCCGTCATCGACCAGTTGCACGCCGTGTTCCGCCAGCTAGAGATAGTGGCGGGCACATGGAAGGCGGCGTGCGTCCACGCTGACGACATCACCGAGGCCGACGCCCGCACGGCCCTGCAGCAGCTCGATCCGCTATGGGACGAACTGTTCCCCGCCGAGCAGGCGCGCATTGTCACGCTGCTGGTCGAGCGCGTGGATATTGGAGGGGGCGGGTTGAAAGTTCGTTTGCGCATTGACGGGCTCGGCAGCCTCGCGCGCGAGATGCTGTCTGGCAGCATCGGAGCAGCGGCATGACCCGCGCGACGGCGGTCCCTGAGACGGTCACAATCCACGTGCCATTCCGCATCGTGAAGCGCGGTGGGCGCAAGGAGATGCAGATGCCGGAAGGCGCCGCGCAGCTGCGGCGGACCGACAACACGCTGGTCAAGGCGCTTGCCCGCGCCTTCCGCTGGAAGCGGATGCTCGAGTCGGGTGAGTTTGCCACCATCGCTGAACTGGCCGAGCGAGAGGGGATCGCGACGTCCTATATGACGCGCATCCTGCGCCTGACGCAGCTTGAGCCTGGCATCATTGAGGCGGTTCTCGACGGACGGCAGAACGATGCCGTTACGCTTGCCAGACTTATGGACCCGTTCCCGATCAGCTGGATCGAGCAGAAGAACATCTTCTTCGGCACCTGATCACCTCGCTGCACGATCTCACGCCACTGCTGCTATTGCTTCATTGGGCCAAATTGGCCAAAAATGGTGAAGGCATAGGCGGGGAGTCGAATGCAGACCCTGAGCGCGAAAGACGCGAAGTACGGCTTCGGACGGTTGATCGATCTCGCCCGCGCCGAGCCGGTGGCGGTGGCCAAGCACGGGCGGACTGTCGTCGTCGTGTTGGCCGTCGAGGAGTATGAACGGCTCAAGGCAGTCGAGGCCGGCGCAGCCCCCAAAGCCCCCGGTGGCGCTCAGAGTGAAGAATGAACAATTCGGCGAACAATGGTCTGCAATTAAAATCTGCGATGTGGGACGCCGCGAATACTCTCCGCGGCTCAGCTGTCGATCGCACCGATTGGAAGGGTTACATTCTTCCCCTGCTTTTCTTCAAGCGCATCTCCGACGTCTGGGACGAAGAGACCGCTGAGGCTCGGGAGATCTATGGCGAAGCGGACCCCTCCCTGTTTCCGGAGGTGCACCGTTTCGTGCTGCCTGAAGGCTGTCACTGGAACGACATCAGAGAAGTTCCGGCCAACGTCGGCGCGGCCCTCCAGAAGGCCATGCAGGAGATCGAGCGAGCCAATCCGGACACGCTTTTCCGCGTATTCGGTTCGGCGGACTGGGGCAACAAGGAGAAGTTTTCCGACGAGTTGCTGAAGGATTTGATCGAGGGGTTCTCCGAGATCGGGCTCGGCAACACCACCGTCAGCACTGACGTGCTGGGTGACGCCTACGAATATCTGGTGGGCAAGTTTGCCGATGTCACCCGCCGCAACAAGGCGGGCGAATTCTACACGCCGCGTAGCGTCGTGCGCATGATGGTCGAAATCCTCGACCCCAAGGAAAGCGAAAGCATTTATGACCCCGCCTGCGGTACGGGCGGCATGCTGCTCGGGGCGATCGAGCACGTGATGCGCAAGGGCGGCGACCCGCGCACCTTCTACGGGAAGATCTACGGCCAGGAGAAGAACCTGACCACAGCAGCGATCGCCCGGATGAACCTCGTCCTGCACGGGATCGAGGACTTCCAGGTGGCCCGTGAGGACACGTTGCGGAATCCTGCCTTCACGGACTCCAGCACGGGCGGCCTCGCCACCTTCGACTGTGTCATCGCGAACCCGCCGTTCTCGCTGAAGGAATGGGGGCGAGACCTGTGGGAGGCCGACCCCTGGGGCCGGGCCCAGTACGGGATCCCGCCTGAGAGCTACGGCGACTACGCCTTCGTCCAGCACATGATCGCGTCGATGGCACCGACGGGGAACAGCCGCATGGCGGTCGTCCTGCCGCAGGGCGCGCTGTTCCGGAAGTCGGCCGAAGGCTCGATCCGGCAGGCCCTGCTGGAAAAGGACATGGTCGAGGCGGTCATCGGCCTTGCGCCGAACCTCTTCTATGGCACGCAGCTGGCCGGATGTGTCGTCATCCTGCGCCGCAAGAAGCCCGAAGCCCGCAAGAACAAGGTCCTTATCATCGACGCCTCCAGTCTGTTCCGCAAAGGCCGGGCGCAGAACTTCATGGATCAGGAGCACAGCGACCAGATCGTCGCCTGGTACCGCGCCTTCGAGGATGTCGAGGATCGCGCCAAGGTGGCGACGCTGGACGAGATCAAGAAGGAAGGCTGGACGCTGAACATCTCGCGCTACGTCCTGCCGCCCATCGGCCAGGACATCCCGCCGCTGCCCGAGGCCGTCGAGGCGTTCAAGACCGCGTTGGCGGATGCCCGGGCAGCCGAGGATCACCTGCGCAAAGTGCTGGTAGAAGGGGGGTGGCTGCAATGAGCGGGCTGACCCAGCGCGAACTCGAAAGCTATCTCTGGGGCGCCGCCACGCTGCTGCGCGGGCTGGTCGATGCCAGCGATTACAAGCAGTACATCTTCCCGCTGATGTTCTTCAAACGGCTGTCCGATGTCTGGGACGAGGATTACCAGCAGGGGCTCGACGAAACCGGCGACGAGGGCTACGCCACCGACACCGCCAACGACCGCTTCGTGATACCTGAAGGTGCGCACTGGAACGATGTGCGTGCAGCACCACGCGATGTCGGCCGGGCGCTGCTGTCGGCCTTCCTAGCCATCGAGGCCGCGAACCCCGAACGCCTGCAGGGCGTTTTCGGCAATGCGAACTGGACCGACAAGGCCCAGATGCCCGACAGCACGCTGAAGAACCTGATCGAGCACTTCTCGAAACATGACCTGACCCTTGCCGCAGTGCCGGAGGACGAGCTTGGCAATGGCTACGAATACCTGATCAAGAAATTCGCCGACGACAGCGGCCATACCGCGCAGGAATTCTACACCAACCGCACTCTTGTGCATCTGATGGCGCAGATGCTGGAACCCCAGCCCGGCGAAAGCATCTATGACCCGACCTGCGGCACCGGCGGCATGCTGATCTCGTGCCTGGCCGAGGTAAAACGGCGCGGGGGCGACATCCGCACCACCGGCCTTTACGGGCAGGAACTGATCACCATCACCGCCGCCATCGCGCGGATGAACCTTGTCATCCATGGCGTGGACGATTTCCACATCGCCAGCGGCAACACGCTGGCCACGCCCGCCTTCGTGCAGGGCGACCGGCTGCGCAGCTTCGACGTGGTCCTCGCCAACCCGCCCTATTCCATCAAGAAATGGAACCGTGGCGCGTGGGAGCAGGATGCCTGGGGCCGCAACTTCCTTGGCACCCCGCCGCAGGGGCGGGCGGATTACGCCTTCTTCCAGCACATCCTGTCGTCGATGCACCCCAAGACCGGGCGCTGCGCGATCCTGTTTCCGCATGGCGTGCTGTTCCGCAACGAAGAGGCCGAGATGCGGCGCAGGCTGGTGGAATCCGACCGGGTCGAATGTGTGCTGGGGCTTGGGCCGGGGTTGTTCTACAACTCGCCGATGGAGGCCTGCGTGGTGATCTGCCGGTCGCAGAAGCCCGAGGCGCGCAAGGGGCGCATCCTGTTCATCGACGCGGTGGCCGAGATTGCGCGCGAACGTGCGCAGAGCTTTCTGCGCCCCGACCATCAGGCGCGTATCCTGTCGGCCTATCAGACCTTTGCCGATGAGCCCGGCTTTGCCACGGTGGCAAGCGTGGCCGATGTGCTGGCGGCCGACGGCAACCTGTCGATTGCCCGCTATGTGAAGCGGCCGAAGGCGGCGGTGGCGGGCGGGGGCGCGACGCTGGCGGCGACCTGGGCGGCGTTTGACGAGGAAGGGCGCGAGTTCTGGTCGGGCATGGACGCGCTGGTGGACATGCTCGATGGCCTGACGCCTGCGGAGGATGCCGATGCTTGAATGGCCGATTTCCAAGGCAGGGTGGATGCGCGTGGCCTTTGGCGACGTTGTGCGCCTGTCGAAAGCGCGCGTTACCGATCCCGAGGCGGCCGGGATCGAACGTGTCGTAGGGCTGGAGCATATCGAACCCGGCGATCTGCGCATCCGGCGCTGGGGTGATGTGGCCGATGGCACGACCTTTACCACGCTGTTCAAGCCCGGTCAGGTTCTGTTCGGCAAGCGCCGCGCATATCAGCGCAAGGTGGCGGTGGCGGATTTCGAAGGGGTCTGTTCCGGCGACATCTATGTGCTGGAACAGGCGAACGACCGGCTGATGCCGGAACTGTTGCCGTTTCTGTGCCAGACCGACGCCTTCTTCGATCATGCCGTCGGCACCTCGGCCGGGTCGCTGTCGCCGCGCACCAACTGGACCAGCCTCGCCAGCTTCGAGTTCCTGCTGCCGCCGATCCAGGAGCAGGCGCGGTTGGTGGACTTGTTGAAAGGAGCAGAGTCGACGACTGAAGCCCTTCGAAGTGTGGTCTCGGCTGCGAAGGTTCTGCGCCAGTCCACCATCGATCACTTTTCGAGCATCTCTGTCCGACCATCCGTGCCGCTCGGTGAAATCTGCGAAATGCAGAATGGGCGGCCGTTCCCCGGTGATGAATACCAGCGCCAAGGACCCCGATTGCTGCGACCGGGCAACCTTGGCGTCAATGGATACTTCAAATGGGATGATGGCGCGACTGTATGCCTTCCAGCGCGATTTGAGGCTGAAGCGGCGGCTTTCGTTGTGGACACTGGCGATGTGGTCATCAATCTAACGGCTCAGTCGCTTGAAGAAGGATTCATGGGCCGCGTGTGTCTTGCCCGTGAAGGTGATCGTTCCTTGCTGAATCAGCGCATCGGGCGGTTTCAGGGTTTCTCGGAGGATTTCCAGCCTGAGTTCGTATTCCGCGTCCTGCAAAGCTCCCGCTTTCAGAACCATGCGGTTCGCATGTGCGAAGGCAGCAAGATCAAGCACCTTTTCTGGCAGCATCTTGCGCCCTTCCTCGTCCCGAAACTGGACTTGGTAGAACAGTTGGCAATCATCGAAACGATCAGGTCAATTGATGTGCAGATCGAAGGGGCCCAAGCACGATTGGCTTCCGCGATGCTTGATCGCGCGAGGTTGTTCGATTTGACGCAAGCCGAAGAGGTCGACGCATGACCTTTACCGAAGCCAATACCGTCGAAGCCCATCTGCGCGACCTTCTCGCGGGCGCGGCCTCGGCACGCCCGGCGCAACTCTCCATCGGCTTCGCCCGCACGGGCGGCAAGGTCGCGGGCCTCGGCTGGCATTACGTCGCCCCCGCCGACCTTCCTCGCCAGCCGCAAGAGGTGCTGGTCGAACCCCATCTGCGCGACGCCCTGATCCGCCTGAACCCCGACATCGCCGCCAACCCCGGCCGGGCCGATGACGTGCTCTACCGCCTGCGCGCCATCGTCATGGGCGCGCGGTCGGACGGGTTGGTCAAGGCGAACGAGGAATTCGCCGCCTGGTCGCTGGGCGAACGGTCGATGCCCTTCGGCGCGAATGGCGAACACGTCACCATCCGCCTGATCGACTTCGACGATATCGAAAAGAACAGCTTCGTCGTCACCCAGCAATTCACCATCCGGGCAGGCAAGACCGAAAAGCGCGCCGATCTGGTGCTGCTGGTCAACGGCATTCCGCTGGTCCTGATCGAGGCCAAGACGCCGGTGCGGTCCAGCCAAAGCTGGCTCGACGCCGCGTTGCAGGTGCATGACGACTACGAGCGGAACGTGCCGGAGCTGTTCGTGCCCAACGTCTTTTCCGTGGCGACCGAGGGCAAGGAGTTCCGCTACGGCTCGGTCCGGATGCCGGTCGACATGTGGGGCCCCTGGCGCGACGGCGACGGGCCGCAGACGATGGGCGCGGTGGAAAAGGCCGCCACCTCAATGCTGCGACCGGCGATGGTGCTGGATATGCTCGACAGCTTCACGGCGTTCGCCACGCAAAAGGGCAAGCACCGCATCAAGATCATCGCCCGCTATCAGCAGGTGGACGGGGTCAACAAGATCGTCGCGCGGGTCGTGGCGGGCCAGCCGCGCAAGGGGCTGATCTGGCATTTCCAGGGGTCGGGCAAATCGCTGCTGATGCTGTTCGCCGCCCGCAAGCTGCGGCTGCACCCCGCGCTGAAGAACCCCACGGTGCTGATTGTGGTGGACCGGATCGATCTGGACAGCCAGATCTCGGGCACCTTCTATGCCGCCGACATGGCCAACATGGTGCGCACGGAAAGCCGCAAGGAACTGGCAGATCTCTTGGCCAAGGACGCGCGGAAGGTGGTGATCACCACGATCCACAAGTTCGCGGAAGCTGACGGCGTGCTGAACGACCGCGACAACATCATCGTGCTGGTGGACGAGGCACACCGCACGCAGGAAGGCGATCTGGGCCGCAAGATGCGCGACGCGCTGCCGAACGCGTTCCTGTTCGGCCTGACCGGCACGCCGATCAACCGCGCCGACAAGAACACCTTCTACGCTTTCGGCGCCGACACGGACGAAGGCGGCTACATGAGCCATTACAGCCTCGGCGACTCGATCCGCGACGGGGCGACGAAGGAGCTGCATTTCGAGCCCCGGCTGGTCGATTTGCACATCGACCAGAAGGCCATCGAGGAAGCCTATGCCGAGCTGACGCAGGGACTGACCGACGAGGACCGGGATCGGCTGGGCAAGGCGGCGGCCAAGATGTCGATCCTGGTGAAATCCCCGAAGCGGATCGCCGCGATCTGCGCCGACATCGCCAAGCACTTCCAGGAGAAGGTCGCCCCGAACGGCTTTGGCGCGCAGGTGGTGACCTTCGACCGCGAGAGCTGTCTGCTCTACAAGCAGGAACTCGACCGCCACCTGCCGCCCGAGGTTTCGGACGTGGTGATCTCGGTTAACAGCGGCGAGCCCGAGTATGCGGCCTTCAAGCGCGACCGCGATGCCGAGGAAAAGCTGCTCGACCGGTTCCGCGACCCGAAGGACCCGCTGAAGATCATCATCGTGACGTCAAAGCTGCTGACCGGCTTCGACGCGCCGATCCTGCAGACGATGTATCTGGACAAGCCGCTGCGCGACCACACACTCTTGCAGGCGATCTGCCGGACGAACCGTCCCTATGGCGAGCAGAAGACCCACGGCCTGATTGTCGACTACCTCGGCATCTTCGACGACGTGGCGCAGGCGCTGCAGTTCGACGAGGAGGGCGTGCAAAAGGCGGTGTCGAACATCGCCGAGCTGATCAACGCCCTGCCGACCGCCCTGCAGAAGTGCCTCGCCTATTTCGCGGGCGTAGACCGGAGCCTGACTGGCTACGAGGGCCTGATCGCCGCGCAGGAATGTATCCCGAACAACGACTTGCGCGACGCCTTTGCGGCCGATTTCAGCGTTCTGGCGCGCATATGGGAGGCGCTGTCGCCTGATCCGGTGCTGACGCAGTACGAGACCGATTATCGCTGGCTGGCGCAGGTCTACGAATCCCTGAAGCCCTCCAGCGGCACAGGGCGGCTGCTTTGGCATCGGCTGGGCGCCAAGACCATCGAGCTGATCCACGAGAACGTCCATGTGGATGCGGTCCGCGACGACCTCGATACACTGGTTCTGGATGCCGAACTGCTCGAAGCGGTCCTCGGCAACCCTGACCCGGAAAAGAAGGCCAAGGAAATCTCGGTCAAGCTGGCGGGCCGCCTACGGAAGCATGCGGGAAATCCGAAGTTCAAGGCGCTGGGCGAGCGTCTGGAGGACCTGAAGAACCGGCATCAGCAGGGTCTCCTACTGTCGATCGACTTCCTGAAGGAGCTTCTGGCGCTGGCGAAAGACGTGGTGAAGACCGAGCGCGAGACGCCAGAGGAAGAGGACATCGACCGGGGCAAGGCGGCGTTGACCGAACTGTTCGAGGAAGCGCGGAACGGCGACACGCCTGTGATGGTCAAGCGGGTCGTGGACGATATCGACGAGATCGTGCGCGCGGTCCGGTTCGACGGCTGGCAAGCTACGCACGCGGGTGAACGCGAGGTCAAGAAAGCGCTTCGCCAGACCCTCTTCCGCTACAAGCTGCACCAGGACGCAGAACTGTTCGAGAAGGCATACGGCTACATTCGAGAGTACTATTGATGATAAGCTATGCGGGAGTGCGGCGATTATCGCTGGCCGCCTTTGCGGACGCGGTAGCAACTTGAAGCTTGCCGCGACATACGCTTCGTCCGAGGCGTTCCGCGCGCATTGGCCCAAGTGCGTCGATGCGCTGTCGCGGCTCTGCGAAGGCCCGCTCTCCCCTCCCGACGATCGCTACTCAATGGCGCGCGCCATGATTGAGGACACGAGAGACCGGCCTGAAGTCGCAGGCATCGAGCAGGCACTGGGCAAACTCTGGGCCTTCGATGAGCGGTTCTTCGGAGACGTCATCGGCGGTAGCGAGCCAGATTTTCGATGGGCCGTCTATTGTTCCGCGTATCTGATCGACGATCCGCATATCGCCGCCGACCTTCTCGACGCGTATTGCCCGCTGCTCGGTACTTTCGCCGTCGAGACATTCGGGGAGACCTTCGTGCGGAAGGTTTGCTCGACCTTTCGGGACGACGTTTCCGAAGTGATTTGGGAGCATCAGGAATTGGAAGCCCCGCGACACGAGAGCGAGTTCTTCGACTGGCACGGACAGTTGAACGGTTCTCCCGACAACGTTCGTGCCGCGCTTATCGCCCAAGCCGGCATACCGCCACTGGAGCACGAGTCCCTTCCGCCTCTGGATGTCATGCGGGTTTTCAGCCCTCAGGTAAGCAGCCCCGCACAACTTGGATCCTCCGCGGATGAATACTTACGGGATCTGGCCCAATTCTATGAACAGCATGGATACATTGATGTCAGCAAGGAACTTTACGACCTTGAGAAAAGGCGCAGCAGGATGACTGATGGCACCCTTTTCAGCAACCTCACGTCCGATGCCATCGCCAGAGTGATCCGCACAGCGAAGCATTCAGTCTGCTTTGCCGCACCCGGCATCCAGATGGAGCCAGCAAAGGCTATGGCCGAGGTGGCCGGGCGGATTGGACCAGAATTGATCACGGTGTGCCTCGATTTTGACGAGCGAGTTATGCGTATGGGGTTTGACGACCTTAATGCCGTTAAGGCATTGCAAGGTGCTGGAATTTCAGTGAACTCAACGCCTGGGCTACGGACCGGTCTCGTGATTGTTGACCACAACGGGTACATCTTCACGCCGACCGCGCTCTATCTCGAAGCGGAAGATCGCCCGGCAGAGGCTCCTAATGCGATGCACCTGTCAAAGGACCAAGTCACTGAGGCTTTGGCACGGCTTTCCCCAGCGGCGAAGGCCATTGCCATCGCAATGGCCAAGACGGACGAAGAGCGGGAGCACATCCGCAGGACGGCCGTGGAGGTGCGGTCGCAGCAAGTCGTCGCAACAACGGTCGAGCAGGTCGAACGCCGGCTTACAGAAGCGCCACCCGTGCGTTTCGACGTCGCCCGGCAGGTCCGCGTGTTTAATGCCTACCTACAGTATGTCGACCTGAAGCTTGAAGGCGCGGCGATACAGCGTCACCGCGTGGCAATTCCACCAAATATCCAAAAGCTCGGCGGCGCCAAGGATCTGGAAGGCCGACTTAAGACCACTTTCGATCTGATTGAGAAGGGCGGCAAGCTTTCGTCGAAGGCGCTTGAGGACAGCCTGAACGAAATCCGGAAGAATTTTACGCCATCGCTTGGCAAGGATCATGGGCGAGTGGTGCTGAAGGCGGCGAAACCGCACCTAGAGGAAAAACTGAAAACCTTCCGGACCGAACTCGAGAAACACCAGGAGACCGTGAAGACCGAGTTACAGGACAAGCTGAACGAGTCACGAAAGCAGATCGTGGATTACTACGCTCCAATTGTCGTGAAGAACCCGCCTGATGCGATGAGGGGCCAGTTCCTGAAGTTTGAAGAGCCAGAAGCGCGCACCTGGCTCGATCATGAGCTTGATCGGGCCTTCCCAAAGGCCGAGGCCCTGATCCAGAAAATGCAACTGGACGTCCGCTATAAAGATGTGACGTTCGAAACGCTGAACCGCGAGGATTTCTTGGCAGCGATCAAGAAGGCCTTCCCGGGTGTCGATTGGGACAAAGCCTACAGTGAGTTCCGGGCCGCAGGAGAAGATCAGGAGCATCAGGGTTGATGCAGGCCTTTGCCAAAAGGAAGCTGCCGACGGGGCGTTGTTCGATTTCAGTTCCCTCTGGAAGAGGTCCCTGAAATCGAAGTGCTTAGCCGATGCATCAAAAAAATTTCATGAATACAGTTACTTGAACGAAATTTACCAAACCTGCGAAGGCAACAGGTCCGGAGAATATCGGCCCTGAGAGACCGCTTCCGAGGCTCTTGGCACCGGGGCCGGTTAACAGCCCGTCCCGCATAACCCTCGAAAACAACGGAAAAATCCGGCCGCAGCCGGATCGGGAGAACGCTTTCGCGGGGGCAAGTGGCGGAGAGACAGGGATTCGAACCCTGGGTCGGCTCACACCGACAACGGTTTTCGAGACCGCCGCATTCGACCACTCTGCCACCTCTCCGCGTCAGGGGTCGTCGTGGAGGGGCGTTTAGCGAAGGTCGCGGACGCTTGCAAGGGTCAAAACGACGGCGGTATCGCGCCGCGCCGCCACGGCGGCCTTGGCAAGGGCCGGGCGAGCCACTAGCTCTGGGCGAAACCACCCCCAGAGGCTTGCCATGGTCCCGTCGTCGCTGTTTCGCCTCGTGCTCCTTCTCGGCGTGGGTGTCGCCCCGATGCCGCTTGTCGCGCAGACGGCGCCGGTTCCGGGCCCGCAGGGCGAGGCGGTGGTCGCCCCCGCGGTGCAGGTGGCGGCGCTGGAAGAGGCGCTGCGGATCGGGGACGTCATCGCCATCATGCGCGAGGAGGGGCTCGAGTATGGCTCGAGCCTCGAGTCGGAGCTCTTCCCCGAACGCGGCGGGGCGCGGTGGCGCGCCGTGGTCGGCCTGATCTACGATACAGCCACCATGCGCAAACGGTTCGACGCGGCCTTTGAGGCCGAAATCGGCGCCGATACCGAAGCCATCGGGCAGATGCTCGACTTCTTCGGCAGCGAGAAGGGTCAGCACATCCTGCAGCTCGAGATCGAGGCGCGGCGTGCGCTGCTCGACGAGGCGGCCGAGGAAGCCGCCAAGGTGGCCGTGGAGAACATGAGCGCGAAGAACGACCCGAGGCTCGAGCTTCTGCGCGAATTCGCGGAGGCGAACGACCTGATCGAGTTGAACGTCGCCGGTGCGCTCAATTCGAACCTTGCCTTCTACCGGGGGCTCGTGGAGGGCGCGGCCTTCGATCAGCCGATGGGTGAGGGCGACATGCTGGCCGACGTCTGGTCCCAGGAGGCCGAGGTGCGGCGCGAGACCGAGGAGTGGCTGTTTCCCTATCTGACGCTGGCCTACGGTCCGCTGTCGGACGAGGATCTGCGCGCCTACATCGACTTCTCGCGGTCGCCGGCAGGGCGCAAGCTGAACGGAGCGACGTTTCGGGCGTTCGATGCTGTGTTTTCCTCGATTTCCCGGGATCTGGGCCGGGCCGCCGCGCGCCAGATGCAGGGCGAGGACATCTGAGGCGCGACGGGGCCGGAGTGCTTGACTCGAGAGGAGCTTTCTAAGATAAGCGCGCATCCCGGCCGGGGTTCTCTGGCAGGGCACTGCATCCGTTGGCGAATCGCCCCTTGGGGACGGCCTCCGGCAAATCACCATGACACCCTTCGGGGTGCGCTGTCCGAAGGCACTGAACGCCGGGTCGCACCGGGGCCGCAGGACGCGGAGCAATGAAGGAAAGACCCATGTTCGCGGTCCTCAAGACAGGCGGCAAGCAGTACAAGGTCCAGGCGGGCGACGTGCTGCGCGTCGAGAAGCTGGCGTGCGAAGCTGGCGACAAGATCCAGTTCAACGACATCCTGATGGTCGGCGGCGAGTCCGTGACCGTGGGCGCGCCCTTCGTGACCGGCGCTGCGGTTCAGGCGGAAGTGATCGCCCAGATCAAGGGCGAGAAGGTCATCCACTACGTCAAGCGCCGCCGGAAGCATTCGTCGCAGCGCACCAAGGGTCACCGTCAGCAGCTCACCCTGCTGCGCGTGACCGACGTGCTCGCCTCGGGCGCCGAAGCCTCGGGCGTGGCCGCCGCGACCGGCACCGCCGATGCGCGCCGCGCCGCTCACAACGCCAGCGCGAAGGAGTAACAATCCATGGCACACAAGAAGGCAGGCGGTTCGTCCCGCAACGGCCGCGACTCGGCTGGCCGTCGTCTCGGGGTGAAGCTCTACGGTGGCCAGGAAGCCATTCCGGGCAACATCATCGTGCGTCAGCGCGGCACCACCTGGTTCCCGGGCGCCGGCGTCGGCATGGGCCGCGACCACACGATCTTCGCCACCGTGGAAGGCCGCGTGCAGTTCAAGAAGGGCCTCAAGGGCCGCACGTTCATTTCCGTGCTCCCGGCCGCGGAGGCTGCGGAGTAAGCCGAACCTTCACAGTTCGTCTGTAACGGGGGGATCGGCACAAGCCGGTCCCCTTCCGCGTTTCCGGCTTCGGTCGGCGAGCGGAGCCCGTGCCGGGGCAGGCCGCTCCCGTCCCAGGTGCCAGTGCTTCAGAGGAGGAAGCCCGTGACGCTTGACATGATCTCGACCACGCTTCCGGCGACGGAGGCCCATCCGGCCGGCGGCCGCCTCGTGCTGCGCCCGGTGCGCAAGTCCGATGCGGGGCTCTTTGCCATGTATGCGGGCGACCGGCGCGTGGCCGAGGGCACGCGCGGCATCCCGCACCCGCTGCCGCCGGGTGCGGCCGAGGCCTTTGTCACCCGCTCGACGGCCGAGGGCCGGTCCGAGGATGTGTGGGTCATGGACGGCTCCGCCTCGGGCCTGTCGGAGGTGCTGGGCGTGATCTCGCTCAAGCGGATGGACCGCGACCAGTCCGAGATCGCCTACTGGGTGGCGCCGGCCTTCTGGAACGCGGGCTTCGCCTCCGAGGCGGTGCGGGCGCTGATCGAGGCCAATCCGCAGGGCTCGCGCACCATCTTCGCCGAGGTCTTCCAGGACAATCCGCAATCGGCGCGGGTGCTCACCAACTGCGGCTTCGAATATATAGGGGACGCCGAGGCCTTCTCGGTGGCGCGCAACGCCCGCGTGCCGACCTGGACCTATCTGCGCCGGCTCTGACCCAACGGTCGCAGGCGTCAAACGACGGGCGGAGGCTTGAGCCTTTGCCCGTTTCTCTCTATCGCCAGAAGCGACCAACCGGAAAGCCGCACCCATGAAGTTCCTCGACCTCTGCAAAGTCTACATCCGCTCGGGCGGGGGCGGGGGCGGCTGCGTCAGCTTCCGGCGCGAGAAGTTCATCGAGTTCGGCGGCCCCGACGGGGGCGACGGCGGCAACGGCGGCTCGGTCTGGGCCGAGGCGGTCGAGGGGCTGAACACGCTGATCGACTTCCGCTACCAGCAGCATTTCTTCGCCAAGTCCGGCCAGCCGGGCATGGGCAGCCAGCGCACCGGCAGGTCGGGCGACGACATCGTCCTCAAGGTGCCGGTCGGCACCGAGATCATCGACGAGGACGAAGAGACGGTGATCGCCGACCTGACCGAGGTGGGCCAGCGCGTCCTGCTCGCGCAGGGCGGCAACGGCGGCTGGGGCAACCTGCGCTTCAAGTCCTCGACCAACCGCGCGCCCGCGCGGGCGAACCCCGGCCAGCCGGGCATCGACCGGACCATCTGGCTCCGGCTGAAGCTCATTGCGGACGCGGGCCTGCTGGGCCTGCCCAACGCGGGCAAGTCCACCTTCCTTTCGGCCACCTCGAACGCCCGGCCGAAGATCGCGGATTATCCCTTCACCACGCTGGTGCCGAACCTTGGCGTCGTGGGGGTGGACGGCAAGGAATTCGTGATCGCCGATATTCCGGGCCTGATCGAGGGCGCCTCCGAGGGCCGCGGCCTCGGCGACCAGTTCCTCGCCCATGTCGAGCGGTGCTCGGTGCTGCTGCATCTGGTGGACGGCACCTCCTCGACCATCGTCAAGGATTACCGCACCATCATTGGCGAGCTTGAGGCCTATGGCGGCGACCTCGCGCTGAAACCGCGCATCACGGCGATGAACAAGATCGACGCGATGGACCCCAAGCAGATCTCCGACCGTCGCCGCGCTCTCGAGAAGGCGACGGGGGGCAAGGTCTTCACCATCTCGGGCGTCGCCGGCACCGGCCTGATGGAGGTGCTGCGCGCGCTCTGGGCCGAGATCGACGCGGCGCGCGGCGAAGCGGCGGAGGAGCATGTGCCGTGGCAACCCTGATGCCCCTTCAGGCCCCCGATATCCGAAGTGCCAAGCGGCTGGTCGTCAAGATCGGCTCGGCGCTTCTGGTGGACGGCGAGGGTCTGCGCCGCCAGTGGCTGTCGGCGCTGGCGCTGGATGTGGCCGAGGCGCGGACGCGCGGGACGCAGGTGATCCTCGTCTCTTCGGGCTCGATCGCGCTGGGGCGGCGGGTGCTGCATCTGCCGCCGGGGCCGCTCGCCCTCGAACAGAGCCAGGCGGCCGCCGCCGTGGGCCAGATCCGGCTCGCCCGCGCCTATGAGGAGGTGCTGGCCCCGCACGGGATCACCACCGCGCAGGTTCTGGTCACGCTGGAGGATACCGAGGACCGGCGGCGCTACCTGAACTCGCGCGCCACGATGGAGACGCTGCTCGCGCTCGGCACGGTGCCCATCGTGAACGAGAACGACACGGTCGCCACGGATGAAATCCGCTTTGGCGACAACGACCGGCTGGCGGCGCAGATCGCGGTCACGGTGGGGGCGGACCAGCTCGTGCTTTTGTCGGACGTGGACGGCTTCTATTCGGCGAACCCGAAGGAAGATCCCACCGCGGAGCGGTTCGATCTGGTCGAGACGATCACGCCCGCGCTCGAGGCGATGGCGGGCGATCCGGTGTCGGGCCTGTCCAAGGGCGGCATGAAGACCAAGATCATGGCGGCGAAGACCGCCGTCGCGGGTGGCTGCGCCATGGCGATCACCGAAGGCTCGGCCATGCGGCCGCTCAAGGCGCTGGAGCAGGGGGCCGCGCGCACCTGGTTCGTGGCGCAGGGCGATCCGCAGGCGGCGCGGAAACGCTGGATCAACGCGATGAAGCCGCGCGGCACGGTCCGGGTGGATGCGGGCGCGGTGCGGGCGCTGCAGGCGGGCAAGTCGCTGCTGCCCGCGGGCGTGGTGGCGGTCGAGGGCAATTTCGGGCGCGGCGATCCGGTCGAGATCGCGGGTCCGATGGGCGAGGTGCTGGGGCGCGGGCTCACCCGCTATACGGCGGTCGAGGCGGTGCAGATCGCCGGCCACCGCTCGGCCGAGATCGAGGGCATCCTCGGCTACAGCGGTCGGGCCGCGCTCATCCATCGCGACGATATGGTGATCTGAGGCCGCCGCCCCGTCCGGGCGGGCCACGGCCTGAAGGAGAGGACAGGGACATGGACGGAACCGATGTGACGATGCTCATGCGCGAGATCGGCGCCCGCGCCCGCGTCGCGGCGGCGGAGCTCGCTTTCGCCGAACCGTCGCGCAAGGAAGCGGCCCTGAACGCTGCCGCCGACGCCATGCGCGCCCGCACCGACGAGATCCTCGAGGCGAACGGGCGTGATCTGGCCTTCGGCGCCGAGAAGGGCCTGACGCCGGCCATGATGGACAGGCTGAAGCTCGATCCCGCCCGGATCGGCGGCATTGTCGATGGTCTGCGGGCGGTGGCGGCCCAGCCCGATCCGGTGGGGCAGGTGATCGCCGAATGGGACCGGCCCACCGGCCTGCACATCCGCCGGGTCCGCACGCCTCTCGGCGTCGTGGGCGTGATCTACGAGAGCCGGCCCAACGTCACGGCGGACGCCGGCGCGCTCTGCCTCAAGTCCGGCAATGCGGTGATCCTGCGCGGCGGCTCCGAGAGCTTCCACTCCTCGGGCGTGATCCATGCGGCGCTGCAGGACGGGCTGCGGCAGGCGGGCCTGCCGGTGGATGCGATCCAGCGCGTGCCCACGCGCGACCGCGCGGCGGTGGCCGAGATGCTGCGCATGGTCGAGCATATCGACGTGATCGTGCCCCGCGGCGGCAAGGGGCTCGTGGGCCTCGTGCAGGCCGAGGCGCGGGTGCCGGTCTTCGCCCATCTCGAGGGCATCTGCCATGTCTATGCCGACGGAGACGCGGATCTCGAGAAGGCGCGCCGGGTTGTGCTGAACGCCAAGACCCGCCGCACGGGCATCTGCGGCGCGGCTGAATGTCTGCTGATCGACCGGGCCTTCCTCGCCAAGCACGGGCCGGTGCTGATCGAGGATCTGCTGAAGGCGGGCGTCGAGGTCCGCGCCGAGGGCGAGCTGACGCAGGTGCCGGGCACCGTGCCTGCGCAAGCCGACGATTTCGGGCGCGAGTTCCTCGACATGATCATCGCGGCCAAGCTGGTGGACGGGGTGGACGAGGCCATCGCCCACATCCGCCGCTACGGCTCGAGCCATACCGAATCGATCCTGACCGAGAACGACGCCACGGCCGACCGCTTCTTCCGCAGGCTCGACAGCGCGATCCTGATGCGCAACGCCTCGACTCAGTTCGCCGACGGCGGCGAGTTCGGCATGGGCGCCGAGATCGGCATCGCCACCGGAAAGATGCACGCCCGCGGCCCGGTGGGCGCCGAGCAGCTCACCAGCTTCAAGTATCTGGTCGAGGGCGACGGAACGATCCGTCCCTGAGGCTCAGAAGGACAGGCGGATCTCGGTCTCGCGGATCTCGGAGGTCAGACGGCGGCCCTGACGGGACATCTCGTCGGGGACAAGCGCGAAATGCACGCGGGCTGCGGACATTTCCACCTGCGCCATCGGGTTCGAGAGCATCTCCCACAGGTCCGCGTCGATCCTGATCTTGTGCGCCTGGCCCACCAGCACCCACCGCGCATCGTTGCGCTCGACCCGGATGCGGCCGCCATAGGCCATCGCCGTCTCGAGGCAGAGGATGAGCAGGAAGGCGAGCTTCACCTCGCGGCGCTGCAGATCGGTCGGGCCCTGCCAGTCGATCTGCAGCCGGCCGCCGCGCGTCAGGTCCTGGAGGATCGACAGGATCTCGGGACGGCCGATCCGCTGCTCGGCGCCCGTCGCGCCAAAGGCCACCCGGAAGAAGCGTATGCGCGCATTGGCATTGGCCACGCTCTCCGAGATCAGCGTCATTTCCGGCCCCCGGATCGACCCGTCCATCATCAGAAGCTCGACGCCATTGCCGATCGCACCGATCGGGCTGATAAGATCGTGACAGATGCGCGAGCCCAGAAGGGCGGCCAGATCGGTCTTTTCGGTCATGGGCGTCTCCAAGAAAGCCGGAAGGAACGGAAATGAACACGCTGCTCGAGCCGGGGATGCTGGTCCGCCATCCGGGGCGACCCGACTGGGGGACGGGCCAGGTTCAATCGAACGTAAAGGGACGGATCACCGTGAATTTCGAGCATGCAGGCAAGGTCTTGATCGATGGGAGCAGGGTTCAGCTTCAACTTGTTCCTGATCTACCCAAATGATGTAGCGAAGCCCGAAGGCGTATTTCAATCATCAATTGAGGGCATTTCGGCGCAGGGTTGTGCCCGGCTGCCGCGGGCGGCGGTTGCATCCGGCGAGGGCATTTCCTATGAAGCCCTGACGGCCGGCGAGGGGGGCAAGATCGGGGAATGATTGCCGACGATCCGCATCTGGAGCTGCGGCTGGCCTCGTCCGAGCGCGATCTGCGGGCGGCGCAGCGCCTGCGCTATCGGGTGTTCGTCGAAGAGCTTGGGGGCGACGGCGACATGGTCGATCATCCGGCCCGCCTCGAGCGGGACGAGTTCGACGCGATCTGCGATCATCTTCTGCTGATCGACCGGCGCCGCGATGCCGGGGCGCTCGAGGATGTGGTCGGCGTCTATCGCCTGCTTCCGGGGGATCGGGCAGCGCACTCGGGGCGCTTCTATTGCGATAGCGAATATGATCTCGGCCCTCTCCGGTCGAGCGGCAGGCGGTTGCTGGAGCTTGGACGCTCCTGCGTTCATCCCGACTTTCGCGGCGGCTCGGCGGTCTTCCTGCTCTGGAGCGGGCTTGCCGACTATGTGCTGGCCCAGGGGATCGAGTTGCTGTTCGGGGTCGCAAGCTTTCACGGCACCGATGTCGAGGCGCTGGCCCAGCCCCTGTCGCATCTTCATGCGTTCCATCTGGCACCCGAGGAGTTGCGCGTGCGCGCAAGGCCCGATCATGCGCAGCGGATGGACCTTGTCCCGGCCGGTTCGGTGGACCGGCGGGCGGCGATGCTGGCGATGCCGCCGCTGATCAAGGCCTATCTGCGCCTAGGCGGCTTTGTGGGCGAGGGGGCATGGGTGGACCATGCCTTCAACACGACCGACGTCTGCCTTCTGCTGGACACGGCGCGCATGTCCACGCGGCACCGGGATTTCTACGCCCGCCGCGCGGTGACCGCGGAATGAGCGACTGGAAGGCGGACCGGCCGGCGCCAAGGCCGATCGGTGCGGCGGGATGGCTGCGCCTGGCGGTGAAGGGTGGCGCGATGGCCCTCCTCGTCTATGGCGGCTTGCTGCTTCTGCTGCTGTTGCGCCAGATCGAGCGGCCGGTCTGCGGCATGGCACGGCCGGTCACGCCCTGGATCACCCAGGGCGTCTGTCGCGGCGCGCTGGCCATCATGGGGCTGAGGGTCCGCGCCCGTGGCAGGCCGATGACGGTGCCCGGAGCGGTGGTGGCCAACCACGGCTCCTGGCTCGACATCTTCGTGCTCAACGCCGTGCAGCGGATCTACTTCGTCTCGAAGTCCGAGGTGGCGGGCTGGCCCGGCATCGGCTGGCTGGCGCGCGCGACGGGCACGGTCTTCATCAACCGCAAGGGCTCCGAGGCGCGGGCGCAGCAGCGGCTGTTCGAGGAGCGGCTCCGGTTCGGGCACCGGCTTCTTTTCTTCCCCGAAGGCACCAGCACCGACACGCTGCGCATCCTGCCCTTCAAGTCAACGCTCTTTGCGGCGTTCTTCACGCACGGGCTGGAACATGCGCTGCATATCCAGCCGGTGACGGTTCACTACATCGCGCCCGAGGGCGAGGATCCGCGCTTTTACGGCTGGTGGGGCGACATGGACTTCGGCAGCCACCTCGCCCGGCTTCTGGCGGCGCCCGGACACGGGAGGGTCGAGATCACCTTCCACGAGCCGGTGCCCGCCGACGGCTTCGACGGGCGCAAGGGGCTGGCGGCCCGTTGCGAGGCGCTGGTGCGGCAGGGCTTCCCGGCGGAGGGGCGCGAGGCGGCCTCGGCCGAAGGCTGGACCCTCAGCCCAGAGGGCTGAGCAGGCTCCGCAGCGCCTCGGCCGCGTCCTCTTCGCGCCAGATCTCCTCTCCGACGGCAAAGAAGTCGGTCACGGTTGCCAGTTCGGCGACCTTCTCGCGCGTCAGCGCGCCCTCGGCCACCACCGGAACCTCGATCATCTCGGACCACCAGGCGAAGAGGTCCGTCTCGGCAAGGCTGCCATCGCCAAGCGCGGTCGCGCCCACCGGGCCGAAGGACACGTAATCCGCGCCGCCCTCGGCTGCGTTGATCCCCTCGTGCCGCGACCGGCCGCAGAAGGCGCCGACGATCGCGTCGGGGCCCAGGTCCTTGCGCAGCTTGCGAACCAGCCGCGCGCCATCGGTCAGATGCACCCCGTCGAGGCCCAGCCGCTCGACCATCAGCACATGGTTCTCGATGACGATCGCCACGTCGCGCGCATGGGCCACCTCGCGCAGGGCATCCGCCGCGCGGGCGATCCGATCCTCGTCCTTGCCGGCCAGCGCCAGCCGCAGGCAGGCGATCCCGGTCGAATCCAGCACCCGCGCCAGCCGGTCGGGATAGATCCCGAGGTCGATCTCGGGCGGCGTGATCAGATAGATCTGCGGACGTTCGGCTTCGGCCATGATGGGTCTCCTTCGGTCGGCGAAGCCTATAGCCGAGGGGCGCCGGCTTGGAAATGCCATTGCGCCGCGTGGGCCTTCTCCCCTAGGAAGCGGCCCGGACCCGAGGGAGCGCCATGAGCATCGAACCCGTCTTCATCCTCGTCCGCCCGCAGATGGGCGAGAACATCGGCGCGGCCGCGCGCGCCATGCTGAACTTCGGTCTCGCCCGGCTGCGGATCGTCGATCCGCGCGACGGCTGGCCCAATCCCAAGGCCGTGGCCATGGCATCGGGGGCGGGACGGCTGCTCGATCACGCGGGGCTCTTTCCCTCGGTGGCCGAGGCGATCCGCGACTGCGACTATGTCTTTGCCACGACCGCGCGGGGGCGCGAACTGACCAAGCCCGTGATGACGCCCGAGCGCGCCATGACCCATGCCCGGGCGTTGACGGGCGAGGGGCGGCGCGTGGGCATCCTCTTCGGTCCCGAGCGGACGGGTCTCGAGAACGAGGATGTCGCGCTCGCCAGCGCCATCGTCACCGTGCCGGTGAACCCCGAGTTCTTCTCGCTGAACCTGGCGCAATGCGTGCTGCTTCTGGCCTACGAATGGCGGCGCCAGCACGACGAGACCCCGCCCGAGGTGATCGACATGGCACGGGTCGATTTCGCAAGCGGCCTCGAGATCGAGAAGCTGGGCGATCATTTCGAGGAGAAGCTCGAGGCGGCGGGCTTCTTCTTCCCGCCCGAGAAGGCGCCGGGGATGAAGCTGAACCTGCGCAACATGTGGGCCCGGCTCGCCCTGACGCGCGCCGATGTCCAGACCCTGCACGGGATGCTGCGCCAGATCGCCTGGAAGCTGAAGCAGTAGCGGGATCGACCATTGGATGAAGCCTCCGCCGCCGGAAACATGTCAGAGTGGCACGGCGGAACGGAGGACAGACATGGCCAGACTGATCGTGATGTATCGCACGCCCGAGGATGTGGCGGCGTTCGACAGGCACTATTCGGGGATCCACATCTGGCTTGCGTCGAAGATGCCGGGCCTGCGCAGCTACGAGATCAGCCACGGGCCCGTCATGACGCCCGACGGCGCCTCGTCCTATCATCTTGTGGCGATGCTGCGGTTTGACGAGATCGCCAGCCTGAAGGCGGCGCTTGCCAGCCCGGAGGGGCAGGCGGCGGTCGAGGATGTGGGCCGTTTCGCCACCGGCGGCGTGGACATCTACATGTTCGACGACCGGGTCGCCGGCGGGTAGCTCCGCGTCCTCGCGCCACTCCCCGCGGGCCCTTGAAGCGGGCAGGCGGGGGGCCTAGTCTCCCCCGCGGAACGGGAGAGCCGGATGGCAGTCAAGAAGCGCAGCATCTTCGAGGAAGTGGGGCAGGGGGCGAAGGCGCCGGTGCCGCAAGGCGGCAGCATCGATCGCGGCCACGGCGGCGCGCGGCGCGGCATCCGGCTGTGGCTGATGGCGCTGTTCGTTCTCGTCATGGCGATGATCGTGGTGGGCGGCCTCACGCGGCTGACCGATTCCGGCCTGTCGATCACCGAATGGCGGCCCGTCACCGGCGCCGTGCCGCCGCTGAACGAGGCGGAATGGACGGCCGAGTTCGAGAAGTACCGCCAGAGCCCGCAATACCGGCTGATGAACGCCGGCATGTCGATGGCCGAGTTCCAGCGCATCTACTGGTGGGAATGGGGGCACCGGCAGCTGGGCCGCGTGATCGGCCTCGTCTGGGCCGTGGGCTTCCTCGGCTTCCTGGTTGCCCGCAAGATGCCGCGGGGCTGGTGGCCTCGGCTGCTGGCACTGGGGGTCCTGGGCGGCATCCAGGGCGGCATCGGCTGGTGGATGGTAGCCTCGGGGCTCGAGGGCGACCGGGTCGCGGTCGAGAGCACGCGCCTTGCGGTTCACCTGAGCCTTGCCTTCATCATCCTCGGCATGATCGCCTGGCAGGCGCTCCTCCTCGGGCGGACCGAGGCCGAACTCTTCCAGGCCCGGCGCCAGCGCGAAGGGCGCCTCTACGGCATGACCACGGTGCTGATCGTGGTGGCCTTCCTGCAGGTGGTGCTGGGGGCGCTTGTCGCCGGCATCGACGCGGGCCGCGGCTTTCCGACCTGGCCCGACATGAACGGGACCTTCCTGCCGGCCGACATGCTCTATGTGCCGGGGGTCGAGACCGACTGGCGTAACCCGGCCTGGTGGCTGGGGCTGCTGCAGAACCCCGGGTTCGTCCAGTTCCTGCACCGCATGGCCGGCTATGCGCTGGTGGCGCTGGGGCTGGTCTTCTGGATCTTCGGCCGGCGCTCGAAACACCGGGCGACGCGCGGGGCCTTCGACCTGCTTGCGCTTGCGCTTCTGGCGCAGGTCGCGCTTGGCGTGGGCACCGTGCTGTCGGCCGCCGAATGGCAGGTGGCCATCGCCCATCAGGTCGGCGCGGTGGTGATCTGGGTGCTGATCCTTCATGCGCGCCACCTCGCGCACTATCCCCGCGTGGGCTCGATCCGGAAAGGAACGCTATGAGCGCCGATGTCGCCTTCACCGAGCTGATGGACTATCAGCGCCAGACCGAGGCGCTCGCGCAGGTCATGGGCCGGCTCTCGTGGGACCAGGAGACGGTGATGCCGCGCGGCGCCGCCGAGCAGCGGGCCGAAGAGATGGCCGCGCTGGAGGGGGTGCTGCACGCCCGTCGCACCGATCCGCGCATCTCCGAATGGCTGGAGCTGGCCGAGCCCGAGGATGAGGAGGACGAGGCGCAGCTTCGCCTGATCCGCCGCAGCTATGAGCGGGCGACCAAGGTGCCGGGCCGGCTCGCGCAGGAGATCGCACGCGTGACCTCGGCCGCGCAGGGCATCTGGGCCGAGGCACGGGCCGCGGACGATGTGGCGATGTTCCTGCCGACGCTGACCGAGGTGATCCGCCTCAAGCGCGAGGAGGCGGCGGCGCTGGCGGTGGGCCGCGACCGCTACGATGCGCTGATCGACGATTACGAGCCCTCGGCCACGGCGGCCTCGATCTCGGCGATCTTCGACCGGATGCGCCCGCGCCTTGTCGCGCTGCGCGAGGCGGTGCTGGGCGCCGAATACCAGCCGAAGCCACTCTCGGGCCATTTCGGCCTTGAGGCGCAGGTGCGCATGGCCCGCGATCTCGCCGCGACCTTCGGCTATGACTGGACGCGCGGGCGGATGGACATGGCGGTGCATCCCTTCTCGTCGGGCTCGGGCAGCGACGTGCGCATCACCATGCGGGTGGTCGAGGCCGACCCGTTCAACTGCTTCTACTCCACCATCCACGAGGTCGGCCACGCCGCCTACGAGCTGGGGATCGACCCCGACTACGCGCTCACCCCGATCGGGGCGGGCGTCTCGATGGGCGTCCACGAGAGCCAGAGCCGCATCTACGAGAACCAGCTCGGCCGCTCGCGCGCCTTTACCGGCTGGCTCTTTGGCCGCATGACCGAGCGGTTCGGCGATTTCGGCATTGCCGATGCCGAGGCCTTCTATGCCACCGCCAACCGCGTGCAGTCCGGCTACATCCGCACCGAGGCCGACGAGGTCCATTACAACCTCCACATCATGATGCGCTTCGACCTCGAGCGCGGGCTGATCCGCGGCACGCTCGAGCCCGAGGATCTGGAAGAGGCCTGGAACGCACGCTTCCTCGAGGATTTCGGCGTGGCGGTGGACCGGCCCTCGCACGGAATGCTGCAGGACGTGCACTGGTCGGTCGGCCTCTTCGGCTATTTCCCGACCTATGCGCTGGGGAACGTCTATGCCGGCTGCCTGATGAAGGCGATCCGCGAGGCGGTGCCGGATCTCGACGAGCAGCTTGCGCGCGGCGATACCTCGGGCGCGACCGGCTGGCTGCGCGAGAACCTGCAACGGCACGGCGGGCTTTACACGCCGCATGAGACCGTCACCCGCGCCTGCGGCTTCGAGCCCTCGGAAGAGCCGCTGCTGGACTATCTGGAAGCCAAGTTCCGCGGCATCTACCGACTCTGACGGCGGTCATGGAAGAGGACGGCTTTGCCCGGGCGGTCTGGCGTGCGGCGCGACGCAGCGCCGCCACGCTGGTTGCGAGCCTTTGGCGCGGCCTTTCCAGCGAAGAGGTGGAGGCCCGCATCGCCGCTCGGCCCCCGCGCGATCAGGCGGCAATCGTGGCCGGCGTGCTGGCGGCCCTGTTCCTTACCAGCACGCTGTTCGCGCAGGCGGGCGTGGTGGGGTTCCTGATCTTCCTGCTTCTGGTGGTGGTTCTGGTCCGCTGATGCGATCACGTTCAGTTGATCGCTGCGGGCGGCAGCGACAGACCGCTTCTTCTTCAAAATCTTGCCTGTCGCTTCGTGCGACGCGCCCGGCGTGCGCGGCAAAATCGCGCGGGCAGGGTGATCCGCCGCATCCATGCACCCGTATTTCCGTCACGACAACCCAGACAGGAAAGGGAACTGATATGATGAACTACCTGATCATGGAATATGTTCTGACCTTCGGGACCATCGGTTTCGTCCTCGTGCTCGCCTACATCAACATCCGCCAGACCGAGAAGCAGCTGGAAGACTCCCGCAAGCGCCGTCAGGCTCAGGCGGTCCCGGCCGCCGAGTGATGAAGTCCGGCCGGGCGAGGGATTGCCCGGCCGGTGTCTGCCGTGGACGCGAGGCGTCCGATCCTCAGGCCCAGTCTGGCCTGCGCTTTTCCAGAAAAGCCTTCACCCCTTCCTCGGTGTCCCGCCACATCATGTTGTCGGCCATCACCGCCCCGGTGAATGCGTAGGCGGCCGCCAGCCCCATGCCCGACTGATCGTAGAAGGCGCGCTTGCCGGTCCGCACGGCCGCATCCAGCTTTCCCGCCACCACCTCCGCCAGCTTTCGCACGTCCGCCGAGAGATCCTCGGCCGGGGCGATGCGGTTGATCAGCCCGACATCGCGCGCGCGCTCGGCATCGATGAACTCTCCGGTCGTCAGCATCTCGAAGGCGACCTTGCGCGGCACGACGCGGGTCAGGGCGACCATGGGGGTCGAGCAGAAGAGGCCGATGTTGACCCCGTTGACCCCGAAGCGCGTGCCATGCGCCGCCACCGCCATGTCGCACGAGGCCACCAGCTGGCAGCCCGCCGCGGTGGCGATGCCATGCACCTCGGCGATCACCGGCTGCGGCAGGGCCGGGATGGCCTGCATCACCGCAGCGCAGCGGGCGAAGAGGTCGGAAAAGTAGGCCGCGCCCCGGTCTTCGGACTGCCGTGCCGCCTGCATCTCGCGGAGGTCATGGCCGGCGCAGAAGGCCTTGCCCGCGCCTCGCAGCACGATGACGCGGATGCTCCGGTCCTCGGCCAGCGCGCGAAACTGCTCTTTCAGGGCGGCCAGCATCGCGTCCGATAACGCGTTCAGCGCCTCGGGCCGGTTCAGTGTCAGCGTCGCCACGGCGCCGCTGTCCTCGCGCAGCAGGATCTCGGTCATCTTGTCTCTCCTCCCCTTTGCGGTCAGCCTAGCGGGCCGGAAGCAGGGAGGAAAGCATGGGGCTGAGACTGGAGGCCGCGGAACTGTCCGCGTTCCTGACGCGGGAGTTTCCCGAGGTGGCGGACGATTTCGAGGTGCTCTCGGCCGGGGATGAGCTGGCCATGCGCCTGAAGGTCGGGCCGCAGCACCTGCGGCCGGGGGGCACCGTGTCGGGGCCCTCGATGTTCGCGCTGGCCGATGTGGCCATGTATCTGGCCATCCTGTCGCGGATCGGGCCGGTGAAGCTCGCCGTCACCACGAACATCTCGATGGACTTCATGCGCAAGCCCGAGGCCGGACGCGACCTGATCGGGACGGCGCGGATCCTCAAGCTGGGACGGGCGCTGGCGGTGGGGGATGTGCTGATCCGCTCGGCGGGCTCCGAGGGCGTGGTGGCGCGGGCAGGGCTGACCTATTCGATTCCGCCCGACCGCGCCGCCTGAAGGCGGCGCCGGCCCGAAGGGTCAGTCCTTGGTGATCTTGAAGCGGCCGTCCACGGTCGCGCCGCTCTCGATCACGACGCTGCGGTAGGTCACGTCCGAGGTGAGCTGCGCCGCCGCCCGCACCACCAGCGACGAGCAGGACAGCCGACCGTCGAGCTGCCCGCGCACCTCGACATTTTCCGCGCTGAAGGTGCCGCTGGCGCGGCCTTCGGGCCCGACCATCAGTCCGCGCGCGGTGATCGTGCCCTCGACCTCGCCCATCACCTCGATGCTTCCCGACGAGGTGATGTCGCCGACGATCCTGAGATCCGAGCCCAGCGTGGATTTGGAGGCATTGGAGCCATTGCGCTGCGGCGCAGGCTCGGCCGGTCTGTTCTGCATCGTGATTCCCTCTCTCGCACGGGCCCGCTGGGCCACGGTGCCGGGCGAGCGCCCGCGCGTTTGCCCGATAAAGGGTCAAGCCCGGTCCACGGTCAAGAGCGGCAGGGCCATTTTCCGCCGGTCGTGGACAAAAGCGGAAGCGGCTGTTCAGATGTCCCGGATGCCGGCGGGCCGCAAGAGGGGCCCGTTCTTCCCGCGGCCGGCGCGAGCCTTGCCGCCTGATCTTGCGCCTGCCGATCCAGTTCGTCGCCGGAGCCTTTGCATGACCGACCTGATCCTGACCAATGCCGCCGTCCTGACCATGGATCCCGCCCGGCCCGAGGCCGAGGCTGTCGCGGTTCTCGACGGCCGCATCACGGCGGTGGGCGCACGGTCCGAGATCGAGCCCCTCGCCCATGCCGGAACGGAGATCGTCGATGCGGGCGGGGGGACGGTGCTTCCCGGCTTTGTCGAGAGCCACCTTCATCTTGTGCTGGGGGGAACGGAACTCTCCCACCTCCAGCTGGGGGGCGTGCATGGCGCGGCGGCGCTCGCGTGGGCCGCGCTCGACTTTGCCGGGCGTCACCCCGAGAGGCCCCTCGTGATGGCGCAGGGCGGGGATTACGCGCTTCTCGGCCGTCCGATGACGCGGCACGATCTCGACGAGATCCTGCCGGACCGGCCCTTTGCCATCACCTCGCACGACCACCATACGGTGTGGGCGAACACCGCCGCCCTGCGAGCGGCCGGCATCCTGAACGGCGCCGAGACACCTCGCGGGCATGAGGTGGTGATCGGCCCGGACGGCCTCGCAACCGGCGAGCTGCGGGAGTTCGAGGCCTTCGCGCCCGTGATTGCCCTGGGAGGAGAGGCGCGGGTCAATCTGGGGATCGCGACCGGCGGCGAGCCTTCGCCCTGGCCCTCCGACGCCGAACGGGCCATCGACCGGGCCAGGATTGCCCGCGGTCTCGCCCATTGCGCCTCCCACGGCATCACCGCTATGGTGAACATGGATGGCAACCGCTACACGCTCGAGCTGCTGCGAGAGATGCAGCGCGCGGGCGATCTGACCGCCCGCGTCCGCGCGCCCTTCCACTTCAAGCCGCATATGGACCTGTCCGAGCTGGCCCGCGCCGAGGCCATGACACGCGATTTCGACGACGACTGGCTGGCCTGCAACTTTGTCAAGATGTTCATGGACGGCGTGCTGGACAGTGGCACGGCCTATCGGCTCGACGACTACCCCGCGCAGCCCGGCTGGCGGTCCGAACCGCTGTTCGAGCCCGCCCGCTTTGCCGAGATCGCCACCGCGGTGGACCGGCTCGGGATGCAGATGGCGGTGCATGCCATCGGAGACGGGGCGGTGCGTTCTGTCCTCGACGGCTACGAGGCGGCGCGACGGGCCAACGGGCCCCGCGACAGCCGGCATCGGATCGAACATATCGAACTGATCGCGCGCAATGACATCCCTCGGCTTGCCGCCCTGGGGGTCGTGGGCAGCCTGCAGCCACCGCACCCGCCCGGCGCGATGGACTTTCCGCTTCAGCCGACGCTCGACAGGATCGGCCGGGCGCGCTGGCCGGACGCCTACCTCTGGAGGACGCTCAAGGATGCGGGCGCAGCCCTCGCCTTCGCCTCGGACTGGCCGGTGACGGACGTATCGGTGATGCGGGGCCTGCAGGCCGCCCTGACGCGCCAGCCCTATGAAGGCTGCAAGGATGAGCGGATCGGCCTGTGGCCGAGTCTGCATGCCTACACCGCGGGCGGGGCCTGGGCCACGCACCGCGAGCGTCTGTTCGGCACCCTCAGACGCGGGATGGCCGCCGATTTCGCCATTCTGAACAGCAGGGTGACGGATGTGGCGCCCGAGTCGCTCGGCGCGATGGCCGTCGCCCGCACCATCTGTGGCGGCCGGACGACTCACATGGCGGCATGAGCCACCGAGTCGGCCCTTTCCGCCGCCGGCAACCTGGGCGGAAGCGTGCCGAGAGGGAGAGAAAACACCAATATTTCTTGGGTCCGACATGAAATCGTTGCGGAGCCCAAATTTTCCGCTTGCAGACCCGGGCGACTGCTCCTAAAAACCGCTTCACCGAGACGATGCACGGCGGCGCTGCTGCCGGCAGTCGAGAGAGCGACCGGATCAGCATCTGGAAGCGAACATCGGAAGGCAAGGCGCTGCGTGATCGCTGGTTATCTGGCGAGACCGTTGTTTTTTGTCTTCTGTGCTCTTTGACATTGATGATGATGAAGGGATATGCGGGCGGTTTGGTCGTTTCGA
>NZ_VDEK01000002.1:0-259535 GCF_007668225.1 Cereibacter sediminicola
CAAGAGCCATCTCGCGATCGCCATCGCCCGCGCGCTCATCCGCGCTGGCACCCGCGGTCGCTTCTTCAACGTCGTCGACCTCGTGAACAAGCTTGAAGCCGAGACCCGCAGCGGCAAGCAAGGCCGAACCGCTGACTACCTCGGCCGCCTCGACTTTGTGATCCTGGACGAACTCGGTTACCTGCCGTTCGCCCAAGCCGGCGGGCAGTTGCTCTTCCATCTCATCAGCCGCCTCTACGAGCGCACCTCGATCATCGTCACCACCAACCTCGCCTTCGGCGAATGGCCGACCGTCTTCGGCGACGCCAAGATGACCACCGCGCTCCTCGACCGGCTCACCCACCACTGCGAGATCATCGAGACTGGCAACGAGAGCTGGCGCTTCAAGAACCGCGCCTGACCCTCAGCACGCGAGCCCGATCAGGGCCTGAGCCGCCTCCACAACCTGACCGTTCCGTCGGCTCAGGCCCTGATCTCACGGAGCCGGGGGGTCAAAATTGGACGCCGATTGGGGGTCAATTTTGGATGCCGATTGACAACCTGGTTCTCGAAATCGCGCTCGATCCCCTCGATCACCGGGGTGGCCAGCCCAAGCTCTTCACGCATCAGCGCGCGCCAGCAATCCGACCGACCGAGCATGAACACCAGAACGGCGAGCATCTCGGCGGGAACGGCAACTTTCGCACGGGCGAGGATCGGCCTCAGGCTATCGGCGGACTGCTTTTCCGTCAGTTCAGCGGGTGCGTCACTTGGGCGAAGCTTTCGCGGGTCGTCACCCGAACCCTGTGCCGATTGCGGGAGAAGCCGCGACAATTCGGGGTCAAGACGATGCGCGAAGGCGACGGCACCGCCATGCGCGACCACCTCGTCTGCGGCACGCCAGGTTCCGTCGCGCGTTGGCACCCGTGTTCCGGAAAGGATTTTCCCGATCTGATCGTTCGACGTTCTCGCCAGAAAGCGGAAACCCGAGTCATAGACGGCACGGGCAGACTGGTTCCCTGAAGCGGCGATGCGCGAGAGAGAATTCATCCAACCATGGAAATGGTCAGGCTCCGGAGCCCCGTGCTGCTGAACCTCGCGCACGATGGTCTGTGCCTCGGCGCCTGGCGCCGACAACAGCCAGGCCAGAAGGGGCCATCCCGGCAAGGTCAGGTCTGCGCCGTCTTTTGCGAGGGATTGCAGGTAAGGGGCGATGTCACCGGGCCGCTCGCCGATCCAGCACGGGAGGCTTCCATCAGAGAGACGGTCCGGAAGCGCACTTTTGCTTGCGGCGGTGTCCTTCAGCACACCGTCCTTCACCAGAAGACGCAAGGTGTCCTCGTCGAGCAGGCCGACTGGTACATCCTTGCGTGTTGCCATGTCCGAGGGGAGCAGGCCCGAATTCAAGCCAGGTAGATCCATTACGGCTGCGGGCGCGACTGTGCGCCCGTCGATCAGGGTGAGCCATTGCGTCTCAGCAAGCAGAGGTAGCGTTTCCGCTGTCCTGCCATCCCGAATGGCTGCGATAATTTGTGCAACATGTTTTGCAGGCTCGGGTTGGCCGAGCAGGAAGGCAAGTTGCCGCTCCGCGGACCAGATGCGCGCCGAAGTGATCCGGCGAAACTGTTCCTGCGCCGCGTTGCCGAACGGGGCGTGCAAGATAGGCACGTCGATGCCGTCCGGAAAGGGCAAGTCCGGGTTCTGGCGAAAGCCATGCACGGCAGCAACGCGCCCCTGGTTGGTCTCGAAGATCGGCAGAAGTTCGAGATCTTCGTCCGGGATATTCGCCATGAAAAAGGCCGAGAACAGTTCGGGCGAAATCGGAGTGGCTGCGATATGCCTCTGATTGGCCAAGAAATTTTCGCCAAGTGTCGCACCATCGAACTTCCGGACGCCAAGCTGTCCCTGTTTCACGGCGTCAATGCGCATCATCAGGGTCGAATTCAGCAAGATGGTCTTGTCGTCTCTTCCGACAAGGCTGCGCGCGAAAGTGTCGAGTTGGCCGTTCCCCCCTTCGATCCACAGCAGGTCGCGGTCATCGAAGCGGGCTTCGCGGCGTCCGGCAAGGAGCGCGCGTAGGTACGGGCGGTACTTGCTCTCGGTGCTCCAGAGCTTGTGCATCAGGTCGAGACGCGCTTCATCTGGTCCCGAAGCATCTGCCTCTGCGGCAAGACGCGCCGTTTCGTAGGAAGGATCTTTCGCATAGGTCAGACCGGCTCCGAGCTCGGTCAGGAGCTGGGCAGCCTCGGCGTAGTTGATCATCATGGCGCCGGCACCGGGAGCTGCACGTTCGAGCAGCTCGACAAGCTTCCGGTTCTCGTTATTGTAAGCGAAAAGGCGACCGCTGCTTGCTGCCTTTGACAGATCGTCGAGGCTGGCGCTGCGCGGGAAGCCAAGCCCCTTGTCGACACGGACGATGTGCAGTGTCCGGAACTCCGGATCGCTCTGCGCCTCGGCCAAATTGTCTCCCATCGCCTTCAGGATGGCAATTGCGGCGGTTGCGGCCGCGTCCTCGGTCGCGGTGTGCTTCAACAGCGGTTGCAGGGCCGTCAACAGAACCTTCGCTTCGATCAGCGACAGGGTTCGGGCTCCGAAGCTTGTCGGACGCCAGTCTTGGTGAATACACAGCGGCGCGGCCTCGACCGCGGCCAGCGTCCTGCGCATCTGGCTGCTGCGCATCACGCTGGGTGGCATGGGCAGCACGCAATCATCCGGAAGATGGCGAAGGACCATCCGGATGTGTTCGCCCTGTGCCATATCGACATCACGCTTTGTCATCGCCTGGCGAAGCAGGCTCAGGACAGGCGCGACAAGCGCTGCCGACTTGGCCAGACGCTCGCGGCGTGCAAAATCAAGGAATTCGCCGAACCGTGCGAGCTTTCCCCCTTGACCAAATGCGCCGCCGGTCAGGAGCCCGGCCATTTTTGCAAGTTCCTCGTCCTGCCAGGCCGCGGCAACTGGCGCCAGGACTGCGTTGGACCCGACTGTTGGAACAAGGTTCCACTCAGCCATGCGTTGCTCGAGGTCGGGGATCAGTTCTAGGATCCGGGGAAGCCGGGTATCTTCCGGCGCGGGCAGTGCGCGGAATTGAAGACTCGGCGCGTTCAGCGTCCAGCCGATCTTTCGGTCGTTCAAGGTCCGCGCCAGAACCTGCCGCGACGATATTGCATTGCGATGGTTCCTTATGAGCCCGGACGCATTCAAGCCGGATACGACTGCCTGTAGCCTCATCTCGGTCAATACGTCTGACTCGAGCGCATCCATCAACAAACCCGGCAGCAGAGGCAGCACGAGTTCGTCGCGCACCCGCGCGTTCCACGCGGCGCTGACGTCGTCCGGCGTGTCCTTGTCATGACCGAGGATGGCGTCCCTTCCGCTCGTTACGAAGAAGTAGCCATGCAGGAACAGCCGCACCTGTCCGGTCCCGACGACGCGGGGCGCGCTTTCGCTCGCTACAGGAAGGAACACGGACCACGTGATGTCGAGTTCATCTTGTCCGTCGGGATCGACGAGAAGCGCCACGGCACCATGCGGCAACGCCTTCTGTGGAACCATGGCATCGTCCTGCCGGTCGAGGATATCCGGCCAACCCTCCGAGGCGGTCAGGTCGGTGCCAAAATCCGCCGGCGCCATCATTTCTTTGCCGACGCTGCGGATTCCGGCGCACAGCGGACCACCGAAATCAGTCTGCTGCGGCGTTGCAGGATCAAAGCGCAAGCGCGGGGAAGCGGCCCGATCAATGACACTGGACGTGCCATCGATCACGACAACTTCGAGTTTCCGGACGTTACGCAACAGCGAAACGATGCCAGACAGCCAGAACGGGTCGTTGGCATCATCCAGCAAGCTTGTGTCGTAGGACTTGGGTAGGAAGCCGCTGGTGGTCGTCTTCGGTTTGAGGGTTGGGCTTCGGAGGGGATACCATTGGACCATCTGACGGGCGGAGCCTGCGATGCCACTCGACAGAAGCAGATCACGGTCCCGCGTGGTCAGCGCGGCTTTCCATTCGACGCATGCATCACCGGGTTTCCCTATGACGATATAGGGATTGACCACGAGGGAAGGCACCTCGTTTTCGTGGCCATCAGAGACAACGAGGAAGGCATCGCAGACGTGGAACGCTGTCTTCTGTCCCATTCCGAACCGCCCGATGGCGGCGGTGTCGGTGGCTTTGATGCTGCCGCCGAAGCGCGCAATGCCTTGCGCTGATGCCGCGTCATATCGGCCGTCGTTAGCGACCATCAGCCCCGGAACCCTCAGGAGCGGGTGATCCGCCTCGGGCCAGCCGGGCAGAACTGCGATCCTGACTTGCTCTGAACCAGAATCATCCGCGTTTTGGAGAAGTTCTCGCAGGAGCGTCCGTCCGCCCTCGAAATGGTAGCGTTCCTTCAGGTTGGTCCGAAGGTCCTCGATAATCGACTTTTCGTCGCGTTGCATCGTCATGGGCGAGAAACTCTTCATAAGTAGGCGAAGCGCCGGAAATAAATTATGGCAACCCGCACTTCCCGAAGTGGAGCGGATAAGCAGGCAAAGCGCAAGATCGTCTCAGCTTCGATGTTCTCTCGCAGCGAGTATCCCGATGGGCGGCGATGCCGCCCATCGGTGAAGCTGGTCAAAGGGCGCGTATGAAGAGTACTTCTTGGGAGCTAAGTCCGTTTTTTCTGCCCGTCGCTTAGCCCTCTGAGCGGGATGCGAAGGTCCGCTGTCGCTGATTGCCGCAGGCGCGATACCGCTGCCTCACGGGCTGCTCTCCGCCCGCCACGTCGGTGCCGCCGGCCATGCCGCAGTGAACTCGAAGGTCTGAGAGGGGCTGCTCGGTTCCATCGCTGCGGTGCGCTTGACCGACCGCTTCGGCGCGCTCGTGGAGAGGGTCGACCGGCCGCAAGGGGCCGACCTTGCAGATCCGCCACGCTCAACGGCGCCGAGGCGGGGCGGTCGCGATCTGCGCATCGCGCCCGTTCGAGCCGTCGGCCTGAGTGACCGGTTTCGCGGGACACTGCGGGCGCCATGCCGCAGCAGCGTCAGGCGGCTCTCCGCCCGCCGCGTCGGTGCCGCCGGCCACACTGCAGTGAACTCGAAGGTCTGAGAAGGGCTGCGAGCGCATCTCGCTGCAGTGAACTCAAGCGACCAGTCCGAAGGACGGCGCCAACGTGGCCGACCGGCCGAATAGGGCCGAAGCTTTCCCCGTCACACACCCCGAGCAGCACCAAGGAGGAACTGCGCGGCGCGGGGGCATCGGGTGAGGGGTCAATGAAGCAGGGGGGTGGTGAAATCGATGCTACCATACAGGAAGCAGAAACCGACCTATGGTGACAACTATCATTACCTCTACACAGCCCCTGCACCAACGCCGCTCAGGCTTCGAGTTCCGCGTCCCAGTAGAGATAGTCGAGCCAGCTCTCGTGCAGGTGGTTGGGCGGGAAGCGCTGGCCGTGGCGCTGCATCTCGGCGGGCGTGGGCTCCTTCGGGGCGCGGAACAGGCGCATGCCGGCCTGCCGCAGCGTCTTTGACCCCTTGCGCAGGTTGCAGGACGAACAGGCGGCCACCACGTTCTGCCAGCTCGTCACGCCGCCCCGGGCACGGGGCAGGACATGGTCGAAGGTCAGGTCGCCCTTCGCGCCGCAATACTGGCACCGGAATTCGTCCCGCAGGAAAAGATTGAAGCGCGTGAAGGCCACGCGCTTCTGGGGGGACACGAATTCCTTGAGCACCACGACGGAGGGTATTCGGAAGGCCGCACGCTGGCTGCGCACGACCTGATCGTACTCGGCCACGATCGAGACCCTGTCGAGAAAGGCCGCCTTGATCGCCTCCTGCCAGGGCCAGAGAGACAGCGGATAGTAGGAGAGCGGCCGGTAATCCGCGTTCAGAACGAGCGCCGGATAGTGTTTCAGTGCCGCCGGTTCGCGCACGAAGCTGGTTCTGAAATCGCCGTCCATCGCCGAAGTGACTCCTTCTCCGCCCTGTCTGCCGTTTGTCGGCACCAGAGCGGGGAACCCGCCCCGATGACACAACTATATATGGCGGTCACCCTCAGGCAAGCCCCGCAACCGGCCCTGGGTTCCCGGAACGGTTGTGGCGGCCTCAGGTGACGGGGATGTGACGCTTTTTTCGCCAGACGATGAAGATGGCGGGACTTGGGTCAGTCGGGCAGGCGGTCCTTCAGGAAAGCCAGCGCCACCGAGAGCCCGTCGGGCGCGATGCCGTGGCCGGTGCCCTTCATCACATGTCCGTAGGTCGTGAAGCCCGCGCGGGTGAGCGCCTCACCCGCAAGGCTCATTTCGGCGAAGGGCACCATCGGGTCGGCATCGCCGTGGATGAGGAGGACCGGCGGCTTCACCCGCGCCTCCTCCGCGAGCCGCTCGGGCGCGAGGAGCCGGCCGGAGAAGGCCACGATGCCCGCGATCTCTTCGGCCCGGCGGGGGGCGACGTGAAGCGCCATCATCGTGCCCTGGGAAAAGCCCACCAGCGCGATCGCGGAGGGCGGCAGCCCCTCGGCCGCAAGCTGTTCGTCGATGAAGGCGTCGAGATCCAGGGCGGCCGCCTCGAGCCCCTCGGCGGCTTCGGCCTCGGACGAGTCGTCCAGCCACGGGATCGGAAACCACTGGCAGCCGAAACCGCTTGCGCGGCAGCCTTCGGGCGCATCGGGGGCCACGAAGGCCGTGCCCGGCAGATGCGGCGCCAGAGGATCGGCCAGGCCCAGCAGGTCGGCCCCGTCGGCTCCGTAGCCGTGCAGGAAGATCACGAGGCTCCGCGCCTCGCCCTGCGCCGGGCCGCGGCGCCCGAATTTCAGCTTGCGTGTCATGCGGTTCCTTCCCGTCCCTTGGCATGACGGTAATAGGCCCAGAGAAGGCGCGCCGCAACGCCCCGCCACGGGCTCCAGTCTTCGGCCATCGCCCGCAGCGCACGCTCGCTCGGCCGCGCCTCGAGATCGAAGAGAAGCCGGGCGGACTCCTGCAAGGCAAGATCCCCGGCGCAGAGGATGTCGGCCCGGCCGAGCGAGGTCATGGCATAAAGCTCGGCCGTCCAGCGACCGATGCCGGGAAGGGCCGTCAGCCGCGCCACCACCTCGGCGTCCGGCAACTGCGCCAGCGCGCGATAATCCAGCGTCGCCCGCGCCAGCGCCTGGACATAGCGGATCTTGGCCGCCGAGAGCCCGCATCCTCGCAGGGCCGCCTCGTCGGCCGCCGCCACCGCCTCGGGCGACATGAGGCCCGCGGTCTCCATCCGCGCCCGCATGGCCGCCGCCGCCGCGGTCGAGACCTGCTGTCCGAGGATCGCCCCCACCAGCTCGGCAAAGCCCTCGGGCCTGCGGCGCAGAGGGGGATCCCCCGTCAGGGCATGGGCGGCGGCAAAGCGCGGCTCGCGCCGGGCGAGCCAGTCGAGGCCCTCTGCGATGCAGGCGGGCGAGGTCAGGATGCGGCCGGTCATCCCCAAGCCATGGCGGATCGGGGCGCGGGCGTCCAGCCCGACGCGGTGGCGCGCGCCCGGCGCCTTCAGCTTTTCGCTGGACGGGGGCGCGGGCGGCGCACTAGGGAAGGGCATGAGCCAGACGTCCGCCCTGCCCGCCTCCGATGCCCGCGCCCGCCGCAACGTGATCGTCCTCGTGGCCGCGCAGGCGATCCTCGGCTCGCAGCTTTCGATGGTCTTCATCGTGGCGGGGCTCTCGGGGCAGACGCTCGCTCCGAACCCCTGCTGGGCGACGCTTCCGATCACGCTGGCCGTGACGGGATCGATGCTCTCGGCCACGCCGCTGTCGGCGATCATGCAGCGGTTCGGGCGGCGGGCCGGGTTCGTCCTTGGCGCGGTCGCCGGGGCCGCCGGGGCCGGGGTCTGCGCGCTGGGGCTGATGCAGGGCTCGTTCGCGCTGTTCCTCGCGGGCTCGCTTCTGACCGGCATCTACATGTCGGCTCAGGGGTTCTACCGCTTTGCCGCCGCCGATACGGCCTCCGAGGCCTTTCGCCCCAAGGCGATCTCGTGGGTCATGGCGGGCGGGCTGCTGTCGGCCGTGATCGGCCCGCAGGTCGTCAAGCTGACGGCCGAGTCGATGGTGGTGCCCTTTCTCGGCACCTACCTCGCGGCGATCGGGCTGAACCTCGGGGGGATGCTGCTCTTTGCCTTTCTCGACATTCCGCGCCCCGCGGCGCCCGCCCTGGGCAGCCCGCGCGGCCGCAGCCGGGCCGAGCTGATCCGCGATCCCCGGATCGCCGTGGCGGTGATCTGCGCGACCGTCGCCTATGCGCTGATGAACCTCGTGATGACCTCGTCGCCGCTTGCGGTGGTGGGCTGCGGCTTTGCCACGTCGGACGCGGCCGACGTGGTGACGGCCCATGTGCTGGCCATGTATGGGCCGAGCTTCTTCACCGGCCATG
Organism: Cereibacter sediminicola; assembly: GCF_007668225.1. Lineage (NCBI taxonomy): Bacteria > Pseudomonadati > Pseudomonadota > Alphaproteobacteria > Rhodobacterales > Paracoccaceae > Cereibacter > Cereibacter sediminicola. The sequence goes on from NZ_VDEK01000002.1 coordinate 8,352, forward strand.
TGATCGCCCGGATCGGGGCGGAAAAGGTGATGGCGGCGGGGCTGGCCATCCTTGCGGCCTCGGGTGCGGTCGCGCTTTCGGGGGTCGAGCTGGGGCATTTCTTCGGCGCGCTGGTGCTGCTCGGGATCGGCTGGAACTTCGGCTTCATCGGCGCGACGGCCATGCTGGCCTCGGCCCATGCGCCGGAAGAGCGGGGGCGCGTGCAGGGTTTGAACGACCTGATCGTGTTCGCGGGCGTGGCGGCGGCTTCGCTCGCCTCGGGCGGGCTGATGAACTGCTCGGGCGGGACGGTCGAGGCCGGCTGGCAGGCCGTGAACCTCGCCATGCTGCCGTTCCTCGTGGCGGCCGGAGGGGCGCTGATCTGGCTCGCCCTGCGCCCGAACGAGGGCTGAGGCTTCAGACCCGGCCGGTAAAGGCCGACCGGAGCAGCCGCCAGCGGCGCGAGAATTCCGACAGCTGCAGCGTGCCCGACGCGACGCGGCCGGGTTCGGCCGCAGCCAGCCGCAGAAGCGCGCCCGTCTGCCAGGCGGGCAGGAGCGCGGGACGGGCGACGGCAGGCAGCCGACCGCGCCGGCCCTCGGCCAGCCGCGCAAGACCCCGCCGTGCCAGCCGCGCCACCGCCTCGGGCCGCCCGTCGGGCAGCGGCTGGCGCCCGCGCGCCTCAAGCTCGGGCACCGCCTGAAGCCAGGCGGCCAGACCCGCCGCCCAGCCGATCCCGCGCACCGCGCCCTCGGCGTGGCCCGGCGCCCCGAGTGCCAGGGCCGAGGCCCACATGAGACCCGCCGCCGTCGCCTCGATATGAGCGGCAAAGGCCGCCTCATCCTCGAACGGCTCCGCCCAGATGTCGCGCCGCCGCGCCTCGACCATCGCGTCGAGCAGCGGCACCGGCAGACCGGCCTCGCGGATCACCTCGGCCAGCGGCGCCGCGACCTCATGCGCCCGCACCCGTCCCTGCGCCGCCTCCTCGATCACGTCGCGCCAGAACTGAAGGCGCATCTCGGCGATCATCGGCTCGCGCGTGACCCAGGGCGCCCGCGCCACCTCGAGGTTGAAGGCGTAGAGCGGCAGAAGGCGGCTCCGCGCGGCCGGCGGTGCGGCCATCGCCGCCGCATGGCGGTCGGGATCGCCGCGCTCGACCAGCCCGGCGCAGGCCTCAAGGGTCATGCCAAAGGCTCCGCCACGACCTGCAGGTAGCCATAGCTCGATCCGTGGCGGCGCCAGATGTCGATTTCCCGCGCCTCCTCGTCGAGGATGCCGGCCAGGGTCGGCTCGGCCTCGGCCCGCAGATGGGCCAGACGGGCGGCGAGCGGCTCGTAATAGGCGGACCAGCCGCCCTCGGGGAGCCAGCGGTCGGCCAGCACCCGCCACCCCGCCGCCTCCACCTGGGCAAGGATGCCCGCCCGATCGGTCATGGCCGGATAGCGCGTCCAGAACTCGCGCGCCTCGAGCGGCGGATTGTCGATCCGCCAGCCGAGCTCCGAAAAGGCCACGCGGCCACCCGGTTTCAGATGCGGACGCCAGGCCGAAAGCGCCTCGGCGATGCCCACATTGTAGATCGCGCCCGCGCACCAGATCAGGTCGAACATGCCTTCGGGCGCGCGCATGTCGCCGGGCACCGCCCGCAGCCGCGCGTCCACCCCCAGCCGCGCCACAAGCTCGTCGATGTAGGGTTGGTGCAGGTCCATCGCCACCACCTGCCCATCCGGCACCGCCGCCAGAAGCCCCGCCACGTCCGCTCCCGGCCCGCAGCCGGCGTCGAGCACCCGGCCCGAGGGCGGCACCCGTGCGACCCCGAGCGCCCAGGCGAGGCTCTCGTCATCGCCCGGCCCCTCGCGCTCGAGGGTGGAATGCAGGGTGAAGAAGGCGTCTTCCGGCGTCATGATCCCTCCTCGCGCCGTGCGTCGCGCACGAGCTTCCAGTTGATCGCGTCCAGCAGCGCCTCGAACGAGGCATCCACTATGTTCGGCGAGACGCCGACGGTGGACCACCGCCGCCCCTGTCCGTCCTCGCTGTCGATGATGACGCGCGTGACGGCCTCGGTGCCGCCCTGCGTGATCCGCACCTTGAAATCGACGAGCCGCATGTCGGCGATCACCGATTGCCAGCGCCCCAGATCCTTGGCCAGCGCCTTCGAGAGCGCGTTGACCGGACCCCGTTCGGTCCCGTTCTCGTCCAGACTCTCCGAGACCGACAGCACCCGCTGCCCGTCGATGATCACGACCACCACGGCCTCCGAGAGCGTCATGGTGCCCTCGCCCACCCGCCGCCGCTCGACCGTCACGCGATACCGCTTCACCTCGAAGAACGAGGGCATGAGCCCCAGTTCCCGCCGCGCCACCAGCTCGAAGCTGCCCTGCGCGGAGTCGTAGGCATAGCCCTGATCCTCGCGCGCCTTGATCACCTCGAGGATGCGGCCGAGGCGCGGATCGCCCGCCGGAACCTCGATCCCGGCGGCGGCGAGGCGGGCGCGCAGGTTCGACTGGCCCGCCTGGTTCGACATCGGGATCACCCGCACGTTGCCGACCAGCGCGGGATCGATATGTTCGTAGGTCGCGGGGTCCTTGAGGATGGCCGAGGCATGAAGCCCCGCCTTGTGCGCAAAGGCCGAGGCCCCGACATAGGCCGAGGCGCGGCGCGGCACCCGGTTCAGGATGTCGTCGAGCATCCGGCTGATCCGCACCATCCCGGCCAGCGCCTCGCGCGAGATGCCGGTCTCGAACCGGCTGGCGTAGGGCTCCTTGAGCAGGAAGGTCGGGATCAGCGCGGTGAGGTTGGCGTTGCCGCACCGCTCGCCCAGCCCGTTCAGCGTGCCCTGCACCTGCCGCGCGCCCGCATCGACCGCCGCCAGCGTCGCGGCCACCGCCGTGCCCGTGTCGTCATGGGTGTGGATGCCGAGCCGCTCGCCCGGCACGCCCGCCGCGATCACCTCGGCCACGATCCGCCCCACCTCGGCCGGAAGCGTGCCGCCGTTGGTGTCGCAGAGCACCACCCAGCGCGCCCCCGCCTCCAGCGCCACCTTCAGGCAGTCGAGCGCATATCCGGGGTTCGCGCGGTAGCCGTCGAAGAAATGCTCGGCATCGAGGATCGCCTCGCGCCCCTTGCCCACCACATGCGCAACCGAGGCACGGATCGAGGCAAGGTTCTCCTCCAGCGTCACCCCGAGCGCGGTGGTCACATGGAACTCGTGCGCCTTGCCGACGAGGCAGACCGTGCCTGTCCCCGCATCCAGCACCGCCGCGAGCACATCGTCATTCTCGGCCGAGCGTCCGGCGCGCTTGGTCATCCCGAAGGCCGAGAGCCGCGCCCTGAGCCGCGGAGCCCCGGCGAAGAAGTCGCTGTCGGTCGGGTTCGCCCCCGGCCAGCCGCCCTCGATGTAGTCCACCCCCAGCGAATCGAGCGCCAGCGCGATCTGCCGCTTGTCCGAGGTCGAGAACTGCACGCCCTGCGTCTGCTGCCCGTCGCGCAGCGTGGTGTCGTAGAGGTAGAGGCGCTCCTTCACCAACCCTGACGCCTCGCCTTGCCCCGCCACGCGTTCGTGCCCTTCATTCTGGTCCAAATATCCTCGGGGGGTCCGGGGGGCAGACAGCCCCCCGGCTTCGCCTTCAGGACCCCGCTCACCCGGCGCGTCGGTCATTCCGGCTCCCCCAGCCTAGCGGGATCGAAGTCAGGCCCCAAATCCCACTCGGCGCCTGCAGGCGTGTCCTTGATGATGACGCCCGCTCCCACCAGAAGATCGCGGATCGCGTCCGAACGCCTGAAATCTTTGCCGATGCGGGCCTGCTTCCGCTCGTCCAGCAACCTCTCGATCGTCTTGCGATACTGCAGAGTGCCGACGATCCCAGTACCGCTGCCAGACACTTCTAGGACAGCGTTCCCGGTGCCAGTCACCGGCGGCAGCGTCCATCCTCGCAGCTCATCCTCAAGAAGGCCCAAGAGGGAAGCTGAAGCCTTCAGAAGCGCGCCATCCTCTTGCGCGGCGATACTGTGCAAGCGAGTGATCGCAGCAGGTGTATTTAGGTCATCCGCAAGGGCAGAAAGCACCGTAGAGTCCGGCATTGCGGTCGGTTCGACATCGGCCGTCAACTTCCGCCACTTCCAGAGCGTCGCCTTGGCTTGAGCAGCCTTTTCCGCGGTCCAGTCCATCGGCTTGCTGTAGTGCGTTCCGAGAAGCACCATGCGGATCACTTCGCCGGGAATGCCGCGATCCTTTCTCAAATCGTGGATGGTGAAGAAGTTGCCGAGCGATTTCGACATCTTCTTGCCATCGACCAGCAGCATCTCGTTGTGCATCCAGACGTTGGCAAAGCCGCCCTCGGGGTGGGCGCAGCAGCTTTGCGCGATCTCGTTCTCGTGGTGGGGGAACTGCAGGTCGATCCCGCCCGCGTGGATGTCGAACGAGGCGCCCAGAAGCTCGTGCGACATGGCCGAGCATTCGATGTGCCAGCCGGGGCGGCCGCGGCCCCAGGGCGAGTCCCAGCCCGGAAGCTCGTCGTCCGACGGTTTCCAGAGCACGAAGTCCATCGGATCTTCCTTGAAGGGCGCGACCTCGACCCGCGCGCCCGCGATCATGTCATCGACCGAGCGCCCCGAGAGCGCGCCATAGTCGCGGTAGCTGCGCACGCGGAACAGCACATGGCCCTCGGCCGCATAGGCGTGGCCCCTGGCGACCAGATCCTCGATCATCGCGATCATGGCGCCGATCCATTCGGTCGCCCGCGGCTCGTGCGTGGGACGGAGCGCGCCGAGCGCGTCCATGTCCTCGTGGTACCAGCGGATCGTCTCGTCGGTGCGCTCGCGGATCAGCTCTTCCAGGCTGCGCGGATCGCCCGCGGCCTTCCGCGCCTGCGCGGCGGCGTTGATCTTGTCGTCCACATCGGTGAAGTTGCGGACATAGGTCACATGATCCGGCCCATAGACGTGCCGAAGCAGGCGGAACAGCACGTCGAAGACCACAACCGGCCGCCCGTTGCCCAGATGCGCCCGGTCATAGACCGTCGGCCCGCAGACATAGAGCCGCACGTTGGTCGGGTCGATGGGCGTGAACGCCTCTTTCCGGCGGGTCTTCGTGTTGGTGAGGCGGATCGTCGTCATGGGTCCTCGCAAGGCTGCCTGCGCGCGGGCTTCTCATATCACGACCGTGGAGGGAACGGAAAAGCGGCCCGCGATGGCGGTATTTTGGCGGAAGAGGTGGGATTCGAACCCACGGATGGTTGCCCATCGGCGGTTTTCAAGACCGCTGCAATCGACCACTCTGCCACTCTTCCAGGGCAGCCGGGACGGCATCGCCCGGCGCTGCGAAGAACTACCGGCAACCTTGCGGCAGCACAATGCCGATCTGACGACGACGCCACGGACCGCGCCAAGGCTTGACGCCAGGATACGGGATGCGCGTCAGCCCAGCGCGCGCACGATGGCCCAGAGGCCGAAGCCCAGCATGAAAAGCCCCGAGACGCGCGCCACCCACGGCCCGAACGCGGGTGGCAAACGGCGCTGGGCAGCCGCAACCGTCCCCGCCAGCAAGATCCACCACAGCATCGAGCCGGTGAAGACGCCCGCCACGACAAGGGCCGCCGAGACCGGATCCGCCTCGCGCGCGAGGCCGAGGCCCGCAAAGATGGCCGCGAAGGTCAGGATCGTCGCCGGATTGGCGAGCGTGAGGAGGAAGGTCGCGGCCAGCGTGGCCCCGAGGCCGCCGGCCGCGACCTGCGCCGCGCCCGTCGGGGGCCGGGGTTGCAGGCTGCGAAGGCCCAGCCAGATCAGGAACGCCCCTCCCCCGAGGCCGAGCGGCAGGGCGATGCGGTCGAGGAGGGCCGCGAAGGCCGCAAATCCCGCGGCTGCGGCGGCGGCATAAGAGGCGTCCGCGAGTGCTGTGCCAAGCCCCCCCGCCACGCCCGCCCGGAACCCGTGTGACAGCGTCCGCTGGATGCAGAGCGCGCCGATGGGCCCAAGCGGCGCGGCCACGGCAAGCCCCATGAGCGCGGCCTTGAAGAACAGCATCATCGCGGCACCAGCGGCGCCGTCCGAAGCGTGGACAGCGCGAGCATCGTCTCGGAGCGGGCGATCAGCCCGTCACCCTTCATCTGCCCGAGAAAGGCCTCGACCCCGTCAAGGTCCGCGACACGCAGGTGGATCAGATAGGACCAGACACCCGTCACATGATGACATTCGGTAATGCCGGGATGCGTGGTTGCGAAGGCGCGAAAGGCCTCCTCGCGCGCGTGGGGCACATCCACCCAGATCAGCGCCAGAACCGGCAGGCCCAGGGCCTCGGGCGCGACATCCAGGGTGAAGCGGCGGATCACGCCCTGCGCCACAAGCCGCCTCACACGCTCATTGACGGCAGAGGTGGACAGGCCGACCTGCCCGGCCACTTCGGTCAGGGACCGGCGGGCATCCTCGGCCAGAAGTCCGGCTATTTCACGGTCGATATCGTCCAGCACAGCCCGATTACCCGCCCACAACGCTTCACACGAGAATTATTCCTGTAACACAGGCGTCACCTCCCGTCCATCGCGATCGCGGACGTGAAAAGGGCGCGGATTTCTCCGCGCCCTTTCCTCCGATCCGGTGCCTTCGGTTCAGAACCGGAAGCCGACCTTCGCCTGAAGCGTGGTCGCGTCCGCGTCGGTGCCCGCGTCGTCGAACGTGTCCCACTTGTGGCGCAGCAGTTCGGCGCCCACCGTCCAGCGGTCCGTCAGCATGTGGTCGTAGCCGATGCCGTAGACGTAGCCATCGTCCGGGTCGCCCGCATCCGAAGTCACGTCGGCCCAGGAACCGCCGGCGGTGGCGTAGAGCAGACCACGACCGATCTTGCCGCCCGCCATCAGCTTCACCGTCGCCACGTTGTCCAGCTCTGCGCTGTCGCCGATGTCGATGTTGGTGATGTCATAGGCAATTTCCGCGCCGACAACGGCACGGCCAAAGTCGTAGCGGTAGCCGGCGTGCACGCCGCCAATGGCGCCGTTGCCGTCCAGGCCGCTCACATTCGTATCGACGTCGCCATAGCCGAGCTGGCCGCCGACGTAGAAGCCGCTCCAGTCGGTCACCGGAGCGACCACGACGGGGGCAGGCACCGGCTCGACAATGGGCTCCGGAGCCACGGTGATCGGGCCGCCCGCGAAGGCGGGAGCGGCCAGGAGGCCACCGAGCGCGAGCGCTGCAATGCGTTTCATCTCTGTCTCCAATCAAGCTTCCGGCTTCCGCGCTGCTGCGTTGCGGTCACGCCGGATCTGTCGTTGACGGTCTCGCACCGCCGGATGTGGCGGCGCTTTCCGTGCCTCATGTCGTATGTATCGCGCATGGTCGGCGCCAGAGCCACTCACGCTGTGGTGAAGCGGGCGAGTGGTCTTGCGCCAATTCCCGCTCAAGACGAGAGAATCATCGGCAATCAGGCGCCGGCCTTGTCTTCCAGCGTCAGCCACTCCTCTTCCGCCTGCGCCAGAAGGGCCTGCCGCTCGGCCATGGCCTCGGTGGCCCTGCGGAACTTGACGGGCTCGCGGGTGAAGAGATCCTCGGCCGCAAGGAACTCCGAGAGCTTTGCGATCTCGGCCTCGAGCCGTTCGATGATGCCGGGCAGGGCCTCGAGGCGCTTGCGCTCGGTGAAGGTCAGGCCTTCGGCCGGTTTCCTCACCTCGGGCCGCGGCGGGGCCTTCGGCGCCTCGCGCACAGGCTCGGGGGCGGCGGCCTCGGGGGTGCCCCGCTGGGCCAGAAGGTCGCTCCAGCCACCGGCATAGACCGTCGCCTGCCCCTGCCCCTCCAGCGCCACGGTGGTGGTGGCCACCCGGTCGATGAAGTCGCGGTCGTGGCTCACCAGCAGGACCGTTCCCTCGTAATCCCCGAGAATGTCTTGCAAAAGATCCAGCGTCTCGACATCGAGGTCGTTCGTCGGCTCGTCGAGGATCAGCAGGTTCGACTCGCGCGCCATGATCCGCGCCAGCAGCAGCCGCGCCTTCTCGCCGCCCGACAGCGACCGGACCGGAGCCCGCACCTGACGCTCGTCAAAGAGGAAATCCTTGAGGTAGCCCACCACATGCCGCGGCTGGCCCCGCACCATCACCTGATCCTGCTGCCCCGAGACGCGCATCGCCGGATCAGAGGTCAGGCTGTCCCAGAGCGAGGCTTCGGGGTCGAGCTGGGACCGCGTCTGGTCGAAGATCGCCACCTGCAGATTCGTGCCCAGCGTGACGGTGCCGGCGTCCGGCTCCATCTCGCCGGTCAGCAGTTTCAGAAGCGTGGTCTTGCCCACGCCGTTCGGCCCGACGAAGGCCACACGATCGCCGCGCAGCACGCGCAGCGAGAAATCCTTCACGATCGGTTGCCCGTCGAAAAGTTTCGTGAGGCCCTTTGCCTCGATCACGCGCTTTCCCGAGGTCGGACCGGACTCGAGTTCGAGCGCCGCCGTCCCCTGCCGGCGAATCTGCGACCGGCGCTCGTCGCGCATCGCCGCCAGCGCGCGCAGACGGCCCTGGTTGCGCTTGCGCCGCGCCGAGATCCCCTCGACCGCCCACCGCGCCTCGGCCATGATCCGGCGGTCGAGCTTGTGGCGCTGGTCGTCCTCTTCGGCCCAGACCTGCTCGCGCCAGTCCTCGAAGCCCTCGAACCCCGACTCGCGCCGCCGCACCTGACCGCGGTCGATCCAGAGGGTCGCGCGCGAGAGGGCGCGCAGGAAGGCGCGGTCGTGGCTGATCAGGACAAAGGCCGCCCGCGTCTCGGACAGCTGCGCCTCGAGCCACTGGATCGCCTGGATGTCGAGATGGTTCGTCGGCTCGTCGAGCAGCATCAGATCCGGCGCCTCGGCCATCAGCTTGGCCAGAGCCGCCCGCCGCCGCTCACCGCCCGAGGCGGTCGCAACCGGCGTGTCGGGGCGGAACTTCAGCCCCTCCGCCACCATCTCGACGCGATATTCCTCGCCCTGCGTCAGCCCCAAGGCCGCGTAGTCCCCCAGCGTGGCGAAGGCGGACAGGTCGGGGTCCTGCTCCATGTAGCCGACCGATGTGCCGGCCGGCACCACCCGGTCGCCGCGGTCAGGCTCGACCAGCCCCGCCATGACCTTGAGGAGCGTGGACTTGCCCGAGCCGTTTCGGCCGACGAGGGCCACCCGGTCCTGCTGCTGGACCACGAGGTCCAGCCCGTCGAAGACCGGCTCGCCGCCGAAGGTGAGGGAAATGCCCGAGAGCTGAAGGAGGGGTGCGCGTGCCATGACCGTCCGCTACAGGGGGTCGTGGCCCGCGTCAACGTGTCCGCGGGCACGGATCGGTCAGCGCGTCTCCTGCGGCGCGCCGCCGCCCGGCAGCACCGACAGGACCGACCGGGCGGCCCGCAGGCCCGGCGCCTCGCCGCCCTGCCCCAGCCGCTCCATCGTGAGCTGCATCGCGGCCTGCTGCGCCGACCGCTGGGGCGCGTCCTCGAGCAGCGCGAGAAGGGCGGGGGCGATCCGCTCGGCGCGGCAGCGCGGGCCCAGAAACTCCGGCACCACGCGGCTGTCCGACACGAGGTTGACCAGCGTCACCGTGTCGATCCGCGCCATCCGCGAGATGACCCACATCGAGAGCGGGTTCATGTCATAGGCGATCACCATCGGCGTGCCGTTCGCCGCCAACTCGAGCGAGACGGTGCCCGAAGCGGCCAGCGCCACGTCGGCCGCCGCGAAGGCCGCCCGCTTGCGCTCGGAATCCTCGATCACCAGCGGATGAACCGGCCAGCCCGCCACCTGCTCGCGCACCAGATCCGCCACATGCGGCACCGTCGGCACCAGCACGGTGAGGCCCGGATGCCGGTGGCGCAGCCGCGCCAGCACATCGCCGAAGACCGGCGCAAGCCGCGTCACCTCGGACCGGCGCGAGCCCGGCAGCACAAGGATCACCGGCCCCGTCCCCACCCGCTCGCGCAGCGCCTGAACCTCGGCCTCGGTGGCGCGCGGCTCGGCCACGACCGGATGGCCCACGAAATCGCAGGTCATGCCGGCGGCGGTCATGTAGGGCGGCTCGAACGGCAACAGCGCCAGCACATGATCGACATGGCGCGCCATTCGCGCCGCCCGCCCCGGACGCCACGCCCAGACCGAGGGGGCGACATAATGGATCGTGCGCAGCGAGGGGTTTGCCCGCTTGACAAGAGCCGCCACGCGCAGGCCGAAGTCGGGGCTGTCGATCGTGACCAGCGCCTCGGCACCCGAGGCCAGACAGGCCTCGGCGGCCTCGTGCACCCGGCGTCGCAGGTGAAGATACTTCGGCAGGATTTCGGCCAGACCCATGACCGAAAGCTCCTCCATCGGGAAGAGGCTCACCAGGCCCTCGGCCTGCATCGCGGGCCCGCCCACCCCGGCGAACTCCGTCCCCGGCGCGAGTTCCGAGAGCCCCGCCATCAGGGCGCCGCCCAGGCGGTCGCCGGACGGCTCGCCGGCGATCAGGAAGAGCTTCATGGCTCCCTCGCCCAGAGAAAGAGGCCCGCCTCTTCGGCCGCGCGCACCGTCGCCTCGCGGTCGAGCAGGATCACGCCGCCCGCCTCCCATGCGATGCCGGCCAGGCCCGCCGCGGCCGCGCGCGCCACGGTGGCGGGTCCGAGCGTCGGCAGGTCGATCCGGCGATCCTGCCCCGGCTTCGGCGCCTTGTAGAGCACGCCCCGCGCGCCCGCGGGATCGGGCCGCCCCGCCGTGGCCGCCACCCAGTCGAGCATGGCATCGGTGCCGGGCAGCGCCTCGACCGCCAGGCAGAGGCCCTGCGCCACCACCGCGCCCTGCCCCACATCCACCCGCCCGATCGCCTCGACGATGGCCGCGGCGCGGGCCACGTCGCGCACGTCGCCCTCGCGCGGGGCCCCGCAGAGCGTGGCCGCCTCGGGCACCAGATCGGGCGCAATGTCGGAGACCCCCACCACCGCGAAGCCCTCGTCCTCGAAGATCGCGATCACCGCGCGCAGCGTGGCATCATCGCCCGCCTGCATGGCCCCGATCAGCCGGGGCACCATCTGCGCGGTCAGCGGATCGAACAGCGACGGATCGAGCCGTGGACGGCTGACCGCCCCGGCAAAGACCAGCCGCGACACCCCCGCCGTCTCGAGTTCGCGCAGGAAAGGCACGAGCCGTTCGACCCGGAAGGTGATGTCAACGGAGAGCCCCTCGGGCGCAAACCCCTCGAGCGCGGCCGCCAGCGGCACCTCGCCCGCCGCACGCAGCGCGAGGGCCAGATGGCGCGGCAGGGCCCCCGCCCCGGCGATGATCGCGGTCGAGGCCACCGTCATTGCGGCGTCAGGAACGAGCGGTCGGTGGCCGCAAGGATGAAGTCGGTCATCTCGCGCACATGCGGGCTGTCGGTCTCGTCGGCCAGACGGCGGGCCCGGTCGAGGAAGGTGCCCTCGCCCTGCGCCAGCATCTGATAGGCCGCCCGCAGCGCGGTGATCTCGGCCCGGCTGACGCCCCGGCGCTTGAGCCCCACGAGGTTCAGCCCGTCGAGTTCCCCCCGCGGTGCCTGCACGAGCCCGTGCGGCAGCACGTCGTTCGTCACCATCGTCACCGCGCCGATGATCGCGCCGCGGCCCACGCGCACCCACTGGTGCACCCCCGAAAGCCCGCCCACGATCACGTCGTCGCCGATCCAGCAGTGACCCGCGATGGCGGCCTGGTTGGCCAGGATCACCCGGTTGCCCAGCGTCGCATCATGGCCCACATGGGCGCCCGTCATCAGCAGGCAGTCGTCGCCGACCCGCGTCACGCCGCCGCCGCCCTCGGTGCCGCAGTTGAGCGTCGCGCCCTCGCGGATGCGGCAGCGCGCGCCCACGACCAGTCGCGTGCGCTCGCCCTTGAACTTCAGGTCCTGAGGAACCTCACCCACCACCGCGAAGGGAAAGATCACCGTCTCGGCCCCGACCTCGGTCCAGCCCGTCACCACGGCATGGCTCTTGACCACGACCCCGGGGCCGAGCGTCACCTCCGGCCCGATCAGGGCGAAGGGGCCGATCCGGCATCCTTCACCGATCACGGCACCCGGTTCGACGATGGCGGAGGGATGGATCTCGGCCATCTCTTATCCTTTCGGTATGTCCAGCATGGCGGCAAACTCGGCCTCGGCGGCCAGTTCCCCATCGACCGAGGCGCGCCCCTCGAACTTCCAGACCTTGCCGCCGCCGCGCTTCACCGCCACGACCATCTCGAGCACGTCGCCCGGCACCACCTTGCGGCGGAACTTCGCGCCGTCGATGCCCATGAAATAGACCTTGGCCCCCTTGTCCGCGAGGTCGAGCGACACGCCCACCAGAACGGCGGCGGTCTGGGCCATCGCCTCGATGATCTGAACGCCCGGAAAGATCGGCAGGCCGGGGAAGTGCCCGGTGAACTGCGGCTCGTTCATGGTCACGCACTTGATGCCCACGGCGCTCTGGTTCGGGACGATGTCGCGCACCCGATCCACAAGGAGAAACGGGTAACGGTGCGGGATGATCCGCTGGATCAACTGGATATCGGCGGAGAGCGTCGCTTCGGCGGCTTCGGTCATCGCATGGGTTCCTTGGCGGAGGGTGGAGCGGCCTGGCCTCCCGAACCTTGCTAGCAAGGCAGCGGCACGGCGGCAAGCCGCAGGGTCATGGTGAGGCGGGTGGCGGCAGGGGCGCCCCGTCGCCCCCCTGCGGCGGCGCGGCGCCGGAAGAAGGGGCGGCCTCGCCCTCGGCAGGCGCCGCATCTGCGGGCGTGCGGGCATCCAGCCGTTCGATCGCCTCATCGGTGATGTCGGCCGCGTCGCGCGACAGGACGACAGAGCCGCGGTCGATGAGCACCACGGCCCCCCGCTCCTGCATCAGGCGGGCGAGGATCGGCAGGGCCTGCTCGACGATGCGCTGCCGCTCTTCATCGCGCTGCCGGGTCAGACCGCGCGACTTGGCTTCCTGAGCGTCGCGGATGCCCTCGACCCTTGTGTCGAAATCGGCCGCCAGACGCCGGAACTCGTCCGGTTCGAGGCTGCTGCGCTGCGCCGTGAGCGCGCGCTCCTCGGCCTCGAGCGCGGCCTCGATCTCGCGGTTCTCGGCGATCAGGGCGCGCGAGGCGGCCTGAAATCGCTGCTCGAGCGCGCGCCCGAGCGAGGTGTCGGTGATGAGCCGGCTCTGGTCGATGACCGCGACCCCGGCCGGAACCGTGGGCACCTCGGCCTGCGCGCGCACAATCCCCGGCAGGGCCAGCGCACAGGCCAGGGCCACGACCGGAAGCCGGCGCATCAGAACCGGGTCGAGATCGTCAGGTCGAAGAACTGCTCCTTGTCGTAGTCCTGCTTCTCGATTGCCTTGGCAAAGTTGAACCGGAGCGGCCCGATGGGCGTGGTCCAGAAGACCGAGACACCGACCGACGAGCGGAGGTGGAAGTCGTCATCCACCGGATCACCACCGTTCTCGCCGCCGTTCACGTCATCCAGGCTCCAGACCGAGCCCGCATCCATGAAGACCCCGCCCATGAAGCCATATTCCTCGGGCAGGCCCAGCGGGAACTCGGCCTCGAGCCGGGCCACGGCAAAGTAGTTGCCGCCAAGCGCATCCTCGTTGCCTGCGACTTGATCGCGCGGACCGATGCCGTTCGGCTCGAACCCGCGGATCTTGCCATTGCCGAAGAAGCGGTCGGTCACGCGCGAGGGATCGTCGCCGATCATGTTCAGCACGCCGCCCTCGACCACGGCGCGGACGGTGATTTCCTCGTTCCAGACCTTGCGCTCGGCCATGGCGAGCGCGGTGGTGGAGACATATTCCACATCCCCGCCGAGACCCGCGAAATCCTGGCTGAAACGCAAGAGGTTCCGCCCGGTCGGGTTCATGCCGCCCCGGTTCGAATCCCACGAGTAGCTGTAACCCAGCGACGAGGCGATCAACGCGCCGCGATCTTCCTCGTTCTGCAGGATGATCGACGAGGCATCCGTGTCGCCGTCCTCCGCGAGACCCCGATCCACGTTCTGGATCTTGTCCTCGGACAGCGTGTAGCGCATCTCGAGGCGACCGTTCTCGCTGATCGGAAATTCGATCGAGGGCGAAATGCCGATCCTGCGCGTGTCATAGCGCGAATACTGGTTGTCGGTTTCCCGATAGTAGGTGTTGAACCGGAAGCGCAGATCGCGGCCAAGGAACGCCGGCTCGACGAAGTTGATCTGCGTGTTGATGTTGTCGGTCCCGGTCGAGATGTCGAGCCCGAGGATCTGGCCGCGGCCGAGGAAGTTCTGCTCGGAGAAGCCGATCGAGAAGCCCGCACCCGAGCTGACACCGTAGCTCACGCCGAAGGAGAGCGAGCCGGTGGGCTGCTCTTCGACATCGACATTCACCACCACCTGGTCCGGGCCCGAGCCGGGCTTGGTGTTCACATCGGCGTTGGCGAAATAGCCCAGCGCCCGGATCCGCTCGGCCGACTGGCGCACTTCACGCGGGTTGAAGGGGTCGCCTTCGACCGTGCGGAACTGGCGCCGGACCACCTGATCGAGCGTCGTGGTGTTGCCCTCGATGTCGATCCGCTCGACGAAGATGCGCTCGCCGCGCACGAGGGCAAAGTTCACGTCCAGCGTCTGGTTGCGCTCGTTCCGGGTGATGCGCGGCTCCACCCGGATGAAGTTCAACCCCTTCTGCAGCGCAAGCGACTCGAGCCGGGCGATGTTGTTCTCGACGACCGAGGGCGAGTAGGTCACGCCGCGGCGGATGCGCAGCGCGCTGCTGAAATCGGCCGCATCCACGCCCTCGACCTCGGACGAGGCGGTGACCTGCCCGAAGCTGTAGCTCTGCCCCTCCTGCACGGTGAAGGTGAGGAAGAAGGCGTCACGCTCGCGCGTCACCTCGGCCGTGGCGTCGAGCACCTCGAAGTCGATGAAGCCGCGCGAAAGGTAGAAGTCGCGCAGGAGTTGCTTGTCCAGTTCGATCCGCTCGGCGATGAACGTGTCGGAGGCGATGACACTGCGCAGCAGGCCCGCCTGCTTGGTGCCCAGCACCTGACGCAGGCGACGGTCGGAATAGGCGCGGTTGCCGACGAAGGACAGACGCTCGATCTCGACCACGCGGCCCTCGGCGATGTCGAAGACCAGATCGACGCGGTTGCCCGAGCGGCGGATGATCTTGGGCGTGACGGTCGCGGCGATGCGGCCCTGCACGCGGTAGGCCTCGGTGATGGCGGCGGCGTCCGCCTCGGCCTGCGAGGGGTTGTAGGCCCGCCGCGACTGCGACTTGATCAGCGAGGCGAGGTTCTCGTCCTTGATCCGCGCATTGCCTTCGAAGTTGATGACGTTGATCGTCGGATATTCCTGCACCCGGATCACCAGGGTGTTGCCCTGGGGCACGATTTCGACCGTCTCGAAGAGACCGGAGTCGGCGAGCCGCTGGTAGGCCTCGTTCAGCTGGCCGCCCGAGACCGCCTGCCCGCGGTTGATCCGCGCGAAGCCCAGAACGGTCGTGGCATCGACCCGCTGGTTGCCCTCGATCCGCACGTCGCTGAAGGAATAGTTCTGCGCCAGCGCAGGCAGGGTCAGCCCTGCCGCGACGCCTGCCACCCCGAGGAACACCGACACGGCGGCCGGCCTGATCAACCCACGGTCCTGCCCTGCCCGTCCGCTCGTCGTACGGTTCCTCGCCATTCGCCTGCCCTCGGTCATTTTCTTTCCGTCCTGACTACTGGACATGGCAGGTTTTGTCAAAAGCGCAGGCGCCCTGCAAGCGATCCGGCGGTCATGTGATGCCGCATCACCTCACCACGGCTGCGGAGCCGGCGACAGCAGCGCGGCCGCCGCCAGCGCAAGGGCGACCGAGCCGAGGGACAGCAGGAGATCCCGGTTCAGGTTGACGAGGAGGAGAAGGCCACGGGTGCCGTCGATCACGCTTTTCATCTGCCGCTCCGCAAGCAATGCGCCTGCCGCGGACCTGCCAGAGGATTGTGGCCGCATTGCGGCCCCGAGCGCCGCGCATGGGCGCCCGCGGCAATCCGCGCCGGGCGCAGCCGGATAGGCAAGAGGCCGCCTTCCCTCGAAGGCGGCCCGGCTCGTCGCGTGAGGGGTGTCAGCAGAACAGGTCGTTCGTCACCGCGAAGACCATGAGCGAGAGCAGCATCGCAAGCCCCGCCGTCATCAGGATGCGCAGCGCCCGGTCGCTGGGCGGCTTGCCCGCCACGGCCTCGTAGGCGTGGAACACCAGATGCCCCCCGTCGAGGATCGGCACCGGAAAGAGGTTCATGAGCCCCACGGCCGTCGAAAGCATGGCGATGAACCAGATGAAGTTGCTCGGCCCCTGCGAGGCCGCCGCGCCCGAGATCTCGGCGATCCCGATCGGGCCCTGCAGGTTGCAGGACGAGATCGCCCCCGTGACCATGTGCCAGAGGCCCGACAGGCTGGTGGTGATGATCGTGTAGGTCTGCTGCAGTCCGAGACCCATCGCCTCGATCGGGCCGGGCGTGCGGGTCTCGGGCTCGAAGAGCAGCCCGCCCGAAAGGCCGATCAGCCAGCGGGTCTCGAACCCTCCGCTCGCCAGCGGAATGTCCATGCGCCGCGGGCTGAGGGTGGCCTCGAACGTCTCGCCTGCCCGCCAGACGGTCAGCGTCACCGGCGCCCCGTTCGAGGCGCCGACGGCCTCGCGCAACTCGCGGAACGAGGCAATTTCGGTGCCGCTCACCGAGAGGATGACATCCCCCGCCTCGATGCCCGCGTCATGGGCCCCCGAGGGCGCCTGAACGGAGTCGACCACCGGCGGAAACGGATAGGCCGTCGTCACGGCCAGCTCGGAGCCCGCACGCTCGATCCGGTAGTCGGCCGTCGGTGCGGGCGGCAGCTCGTTCGCAACCCGGACGAAATCGGCCAGCGTCGCCGTCTCCTGCCCGTTGACCGAGAGGATCCGGTCGCCCGGCTCAAGCTCTTGCCCCGCCCAGGGAAGCTCCTTCACCTGTCCGACCACGGGCAGCTCGGTCGCCACGCCCTTGACCATGAAGAAGCCGCAGAAGACGAGGATCGAGAGCGCGAAGTTGAACAGCGGGCCTGCGGCGACCGTGGCCGACCGCGCCCAGAGCGGCGCGCCGTGCATGGTCCGCCCCCGCTCCTGTTCGTTCAGCTGGTGGACCGTCAGGCTCGCCCGGCTCGAGGCGGCGTCGGCATCGCCCAGGAAGCGGACATAGCCCCCGAACGGCAGCGCCGCGAGCTGCCAGCGCGTCCCGCGCCGGTCCACGCGCGAGGCGATGACGGGCCCCATGCCCAGCGAGAAGACCTCGGCATGGATCCCCGACCAGCGGCCGACGATGTAGTGCCCGTATTCATGGACGGCCACGACGATGGAAAGAGCGACGATGAAGGCAATGATCGTCCAGACTGCCCCGCCGAACTGGGGAACGAGACCGACAATGTCCAAGAGCTGCTACCTTTTCTGCTGGCGGACGCTGGCGGCTTCTTCTGCCGCCTTCCGAGCGAGATGGTCCATTGCCAGCACTTCCTCAAGGGTCGAGGGCACTTTTCCGAAGAGCGGATCGGCAGAAACCGCCGAAAGCGCCTCTTCGACGACCGCCGCCATGTCGAGGAAGCCGATGTTGCCCGCGATGAAATGATCGAGGGCGATCTCCTTGGCCGCGTTGAAGGCCGCACCCGAAAGCCCGCGCGCCGCCATCACCTCGCGCGCGAGGCGCAGCGCGGGAAAGCGTTCCTCGTCAGGCTTCTGGAAGGTGAGGTTCGCAATCTGTGCGAGGTCGAGACGCGCCACCGGCACCTCGCCGCGGCCCGGCCAGTTCAGCGCAAAGCCGATGGCGTGGCGCATGTCGGCCGGCCCCAGATGCGCCATGATCCCGCCATCGCAGAAGCCCACGAGCGCGTGGACGATCGATTGCGGATGGACGACGGCCTCGATCCGGTCCGGCTCGAAGCCGAAGAACTCGCGCGTCTCGATCAGCTCGAGCGCCTTGTTGAACATCGAGGCGCTGTCGATCGAGATCCGCTGGCCCATCGACCAGTTCGGATGCGCCATCGCCTGCGCCACGGTGCAGCCCCGGATCTGCTCGAGGCTCCAGTCGCGGAACGGCCCGCCCGAGGCGGTGATGATCACCCGCTCGACGCAGGTCGTGTCCTCCCCCGCGAGCGCCTGGAAGACCGCGGAATGCTCGCTGTCCACCGGCAGGATGGTGGCGCCGTTCGCCTCGGCGGTGCGCATCAGCAGCTGGCCCGCGGTGACAAGGCTTTCCTTGTTGGCCAGCGCCAGCGTCCGGCCGTGCTTCAGCGCCCGCATCCCCGGCACGAGGCCCGCGGCCCCCACGATCGCCGACATCGTCCAGTCAGCCGGCCGGTCGGCCGCCTCGGCAATCGCCTGCGTTCCGCCCGCGACCTCGGTCCCCGATCCCGCCAGCGCCTCGCGCAGCGCGGGCAGGCACTCTTCATGCGCGGTGACGGCCAGCTCCGCCTTCAGCGCGCGCGCCATCTCGGCCAGCCGCGCCACGTTGCGGCCCCCGGTCAGGGCCACGGTTCGGAAAGCCTCCGGGCCCCCTTTCCGCATGACGAGATCGAAGGTGGATTCGCCGATGGAGCCGGTGGCCCCGAAGATCGACAGGCTGCGCATGATGCCGTTCAGTTCCCCAATTCCGGCAGCGGAAGGTCACCGAGCATTCCCAGAACGAGAACGGCGAGCACCGCCCCGGTCAGCGCGTCGAACCGGTCCAGCACGCCGCCGTGGCCCGGGATCAGCGACGAGCTGTCCTTGACCCCGGAACGCCGCTTGATCCAGCTCTCGACAATGTCCCCGAGTTGTCCTGCCAGCGCGATGACGGGCGACAGGATGATGAGGCCCCAGCCTGCACCCGCGGCAATGGAGAATCCAAGACCCACAATTGCCGCACCCGCCCAGCCCGCGACCGTGCCGGACCATGTCTTGTTGGGGCTGACCGCGGGCCAGAACTTGGGCCCGCCAAAGCTGCGGCCGGCGAAATAGCCCAGCACGTCCGAGGTCACCACCACGAGGATGAGCCACAGGATCGCCACCGACCCGCCCTCTTCGCGCAGCATCACGAGACCCGCCCCCGCGGCCATCAGCGCGATGCCGTAGATGAAGAAGATCCGCCGGTCGCGCCGCGCGCCGATCAGCCCCGCGGCCGGCGCGAGCGCAAGGCCCGCCAGCGCGACCATCATGTCTTCCTGGAAGACCAGGGCCAGCACCCCCATCAGCACGGCCGAGGCGGCCAGCCCCACGACGATGTTGGCCACCAGCCGCGCCGGCGCCGTCATCCGCGCCAGCTCCCACAGCATCAGCCCGGTCAGGGCAATGACCAGCAGCGCGAACGGAACGCCGCCGAGCCACACCTCGATGGCGCCCACCGACAGCATGATCACCGCCGAGATCATCCGACGGCGCAGGTCGCCCCAGCGGCCCTTCGGCTTTTCCGGCCGGCTCATGCGCGCAGCACTCCGCCAAAGCGACGCTCGCGCACGCCATAGCGCTCGATGATGGCGGCAAGCTCGGTCGCGGTGAAATCCGGCCAGAGGGTGGGCGAGAAGTCGTATTCCGCATAGGCCGATTGCCACGGCAGGAAGTTCGAGGTCCGGGTCTCGCCCGAGGTGCGGATCACGAGGTCCGGGTCGGGCATTCCCGCCGTGTCGAGCCGCGCGGCCAGCGCCGCCTCGTCCGCCTCCTCGGGGCGAAGCCGCCCCTCGGCCACATCTTCGCACATGCGGCGGGCGGCGCGGGCCAGCTCGTCCCGGCCGCCGTAGTTGATCGCCACCGTCAGGTGAAGCCGCTGGTTGAACTGCGTGCGCGCCTCGATGTTCGCCATCAGCCGCTGCAGCTTGGCATCCAGCCGGGTCCGGTCGCCGATGAAGCGCATCCGCACGCCCTCCTGCGCCAGCCGGTCGGCCTCGCGCTCGATGTAGCGCGCGAAGATCGACATGAGGCCCAGCACCTCTTCCGTCGAACGCTTCCAGTTCTCGGTCGAGAAGGCGTAGATGGTCAGCCAGCGGATGCCGAGGCCGGGCGAGGCCTTCACGATCTCGCGGACCCTCTCGGCGCCCCGACGGTGACCGACGAGGCGCGGCCAGCCCCGGTTCACCGCCCAGCGTCCGTTGCCGTCCATGATGATGGCGACGTGATCTGCACGTCTGCGGGGAGGATCCGCCTCTCGCGGCTCGGTCACGGCCAAGGCATTCCCCTTTTCTACGGGCTGGTCAATCGGGCTGGGGCGGGTGAAGGGCCTCATGAAAGGTGCTCAGACCTGCATGATTTCCTTCTGCTTCTCCTCGAGAGCCTTGTCCACCGCGGCAATGGCCTTGTCGGTCAGGGCCTGCACCTCGTCCGACCACATCTTCTGGTCGTCCTCGGCCATGCCGGCGGACTTGGCCTTCTTGATCTGGTCCATGCCGTCGCGGCGCACGTTGCGGATGGCGACACGGGCCTGCTCGGCGTAATGGGCCGCGACCTTGGTCAGCTCCTTGCGGCGCTCCTCGTTCAGTTCGGGGATCGGCAGGCGGATGATCGGACCATCGACCACCGGGTTGATGCCGATGCCGCTGTCGCGGATCGCGCGCTCGACCTTGGAGATCATGCCCTTGTCCCACACGTTGATCACCACCATCCGCGGCTCGGGCACGTTGATCGTGCCCAGCTGGTTCAGCGGCGTCTGCTGGCCGTAGGCATCGACATGGATCGGCTCGAGGATGGAGGCCGAGGCGCGCCCGGTACGCAGCGAGCCGAACTCGGTGCGCAGCGCATGCATCGCGCCATCCATCCGGCGCTGGATCGCGTCGAGGTCGATCTCGAGATCATCTTGCGACATGTTCTGGTTCCTTCACGTTCCGCGCGGGCGGTTCTGCCGCTCTATAGCAGCACCGCTTCGCCATTGGTATAGGCTCGGGGAGGGCCTCAGCCCTGGACGCGGGTATAGGTGCCCTCGCCGCGCAGGATCCCGCAGAAGCCGCCGGGCTCGTCGAGCGAGAAGACGATGATCGGCAGATCGTTGTCGCGGGCGAGCGCGATGGCCGAGGCATCCATCACGCCAAGGTGCTTCTGCAGGCATTCGTCGTAGGAAACCGTCTCGTAGCGCCGGGCATCGGCGAACTTGCGCGGGTCCTTGTCATAGACGCCGTCCACCTTGGTGCCCTTGAAGATCGCCTGGCAGGCCATCTCGTTCGCGCGCAGGGTGGCCGCGGTGTCGGTGGTGAAGTAGGGGTTGCCCGTCCCTGCGGCGAAGATACACACCCGCTTCTTTTCCAGGTGGCGCACCGCACGGCGGCGGATGTAGGGCTCGCACACCTGATCCATCGGGATCGCGCTGATCACGCGGGTGAAGATGCCGAGCGATTCCAGCGCCGCCTGCATGGCGAGCGCGTTCATCACCGTGGCCAGCATCCCCATGTAGTCGGCGGTCGTCCGCTCCATCCCCTGCGCCGAACCCTGCAGCCCGCGGAAGATGTTGCCGCCGCCGATCACCATGCAGATCTCGACGCCAAGCCGATGCACCGCCTGCACCTCGCGCGCGATGCGCTGCACGGTGGGCGGATGCAGCCCGTATCCCTGGTCGCCCATCAGCGCCTCGCCCGAGATCTTGAGCATCACGCGTTTGTAGGTCACGGCTGTGCTCGCCGGCGCGGCTTCGCTGGTCATGGGATCTTCCCGTCCGTCTTGTTGATTGGAATTGACTGCGGCGCAAAATGTCGGAAAACGACACCGGGTTCAACCGGGATCGCCAGCCACCGGATTGTCCGACCGCTTTCCTCCCGCGTCACCCTTCCTTGCCAAGGCCCGCAGCGCCATGTTGCCGCCCCTCCCGATCCCCCCAGACCGTCCCGTCCTGATCGCGGGCCCGACCGCATCGGGCAAGTCGGCGCTGGCGGCCGGGATCGTCGGCCGCGACGGCGGCGTGGTGGTCAATGCCGACGCGCTCCAGGTCTATGACTGCTGGCGCATCCTGTCGGCGCGACCGTCGGCCGCCGAAGAGGCCGCCCTTCCGCACCGCCTTTATGGCCACGTCCCGCGGCAGGGGATCTACTCGGCCGGCCACTGGCTGAAGGAGGTCGAGGCGGTGCTCGGGGAAGGTCTGCGCCCGGTGATCGTGGGGGGGACGGGTCTCTATTTCTCGGCCCTGACGAACGGCTTGGCCTCTATTCCTCACACGCCACCCGAAATGCGCCACGAGGCGGATGCCTTTCTGGCGCGGGCGGGCCTTGCCGCGATGGTGGCCGATCTCGATCCGGCCACGGCCTCGCGGATCGACCTGCGCAATCCCGCCCGCGTCCAGCGCGCGTGGGAGGTCCTGCGCGCCACCGGCCGAGGTCTGGCCGACTGGCAGGCCGCGACAGGGGCGCCGCTCCTGCCGCTGGCCAGCGCGGTCGCGCTCGTGCTCCGGCCCGACCGGGACTGGCTGGCCGAGCGCATCGACCGCCGGTTCGACCTGATGATCGGGGCCGGCGCGCTGGAGGAGGCGCGCGCCGCGCTGGCGGACTGGAACCCGGCGCTGCCTTCTTCGCGCGCCATCGGCGGACCCGAGCTTGTGGCCCACCTGAAGGGTGAGTTGACGCTCGACGAGGCCATCGCGGCCGCAAAGCTGGCCAGTCGGCAATATGCCAAGCGCCAGCGGACCTGGTTCCGCAACCGGATGCGCGACTGGCGCGAGATCCGCCTGCCGTGATCCGACGTTAATCTTTTCGCTTGGGACTTGCGTCCGGCGCTGCTTATCTGTCGGAAAGCGGTTCGGAGGGTTGCCATGTCCGACAGTGCCTCGCTTGCGGCCGTGCGGCTTGTCGCGATCCCCCGCCTTGCCGCTGCCGGGCGCTGGCGCGTCGAGGCGATGCGCTCGCTCTGCGAGCCGATGCTGCTGTGGTTCACCGCAGGACAGGGGCGCATCACGGTGGCGGGTGCGACGCGGGGCTACAGCGCCCGGACCGCGATCTTCATCCCCGCAGGCACGATGCACGGCTTCGAGGTCGGGCCGCAGAGCCTTGGAACCGCGGTCTTTTTCACCCGCGGCGGCTCTGTCCTTCTGCCCCTTCAGCCCCAGCATCTGCCTGTCCGTGACCCCGCGGCGCAGCAGGAGCTGGGCCGGATGCTCGACACGATCGCCCGCGAGATCGAGACCCGGCCCCTCGCATGGGAGCGAGCCCTTGTGCACCAGGCCGGCCTGCTCGGCGTCTGGCTCGAGCGGCAGGTCGCGCAACGGGGGGCCGAGCCGCAGGATGCGAGCCGCCGGCTCGTCGCCCGCTACACGATGCTGCTCGAGCGCGAGTTCCGCCGCGGCCTGGGCGTGGGCCATTTCGCGGGCGAGCTGGGCGTGACGCCCACCCATCTCAGCCGGTGCTGCCGCCAGACCTGCGGCCGCCCGGCCTCGGCGCTGCTGCATGACCGCGTGCTGTTCGAGGCCCGCCGGATGCTGGCCGAGACGGACCTGCCGGTGCATCGGATCGCCGAAAGCCTCGGCTTCACCTCGCCTGCCTACTTCACCCGCGCCTTCGGCCATCTCACCGGACAGTCGCCCTCGGCCTTCCGCCGCGCCTCCTGAAGACGGAACGGAGACGGCCGCAGGGCGTTGACGCACGCGGAAAATCCGGGCCGAATGGGCAGCACCGCACGAGCAGGGAGACCGACATGACCAGCGAGAGACTCCATCCCGCGGCCCTGATGCATCAGGTCGAAGTTGCGGCGGGCCGGATGAGCCGACGCGAGTTCCTGAGCCGGGCCACCGCGCTCGGCGTTTCGGCGGGCGCGGCCTACGGCCTGCTGGGGCTGCCGTCCCCCGCCCGCGCGCAGGAGGCGCCGCGGCCCGGCGGCACCCTGCGCATGGAGATGGAGACCCGGGCGCTCAAGGATCCGCGGACGGCCGACTGGTCGCAGATCGCGAATTTCACCCGCGGCTGGCTGGAATATCTGGTGGAATATCAGTCCGACGGAACCTTCCGCCCGATGCTCCTCGAAAGCTGGGAGGCCAACGATAACGCCACGGAATACCGGCTCAACATCCGCCCCGGCGTCCGCTGGAGCAACGGCGACCCGTTTACCGCCGAGGATGTCCGCCACAATTTCGAGCGGTGGTGCGACGCCTCGGTCGAGGGCAACGCGATGGCCGCGCAGATGGGGGCCCTGCAGGCCGACGGCAAGCTGCGGCCGGACGCGATCGAGGTGGTGGACGAGACGACACTGCGGCTCCATCTGTCGCGGCCCGACATCGCCTTGATCGCGAACCTTGCGGATTATCCGGCCGCGGTCGTTCACGCATCCTATGAGGGCGGTGATCCGGCCGCGACGCCTATCGGCACCGGGCCCTACCGCCCCGAAGCGGTCGAGGTGGGCATCCGCATGGTGCTGGTCCGCAACGACGCGCATCCCTGGTGGGGCAGCGACGTCCATGGCGGCCCCTGGCTCGACCGGATCGAATATCTCGATTTCGGCAGCGATCCCTCGGCCTCAGTGGCCGCGGCGGGATCGGGCGAGATCGACGCGACCTATCAGACGGTGGGCGAGTTCATCGAGGTGCTGGACGGCCTTGGCTGGGACAAGTCCGAAGCGCGCACCGCGACCACCCTTGCGATCCGGTTCAACCAGCAGTCCGAGGAGTATCGCGACGTCCGCGTGCGCCGGGCGCTGCAGATGGCGGTGGACAATGCCGTGGTGCTGGAGCTGGGCTATTCCGGGCACGGGCATGTGGCCGAGAACCACCACGTCAGCCCGATCCATCCCGAATATGCCGAGCTGCCGCCGCTGACCGTCGATCGCGCGCAGGCCCGGGCCCTGCTGGAAGAGGCCGGGATGGAGGGCCACGAGTTCGAGCTGGTCTCGCTCGACGACGCCTGGCAGGCGGCCTCGTGCGATGCCGTGGCGGCGCAGCTGCGGGACGCGGGCGTGTCGATCCGGCGGACGGTCCTGCCCGGCGCGACCTACTGGAACGACTGGCTGAAGTTCCCCTTCTCGGCGACCGAGTGGAACATGCGCCCGCTGGGGGTGCAGGTTCTGGCGCTCGCCTATCGCTCTGGGGTGCCATGGAACGAATCCGGCTTTGCCAACAAGGAGTTCGACGCAAAACTTGATGAAGCCATGTCGATCGTCGATCCCGACGGGCGCCGCACGCTCATGGCCGATCTCGAGCGGATCCTGCAGGAGGAGGGCGTGCTGATCCAGCCCTACTGGCGCTCGATCTTCCGCCATGTCGATCCGAAGGTGAAGGGTGCCGAGGCCCATCCGACCTTCGAGCATCACCATTACAAGTGGTGGATCGACGCCTGAGCCATTGCGGGGCGCCGCCCTCCTCCTGCGCCGCCTTGGCGCCATGCTCGGCACCGCCCTGTGCCTGAGCCTGCTCGTCTTCTGGCTGACCCACCTGCCCCCGAACCTCGAGAAGCTCGCCAAGTCGCAAGGCTCGGCCCGCATGTCCGATGCCGAGGTGGCAAGCTGGCTGGAACGCTCCGGCTTCGACCGGCCGCTCCCCGTGCTCTATGGCGAGTGGCTGGGCGTGCTGCCGCGCGCCGGTTGCGGCCATTGCGGCGTGATGCAAGGCGAGTGGGGCCAGTCCACCGTCTTCCGCCAGCCGGTCGGCGCGGTGATCCTGCGCAGTCTTGCGGCGACGGGGTGGCTCATGCTGTGGGTGATGGCGGTGATGGTTCCGACGGCGCTGGCCCTCGGGGTGCTGGCCGGGATGCGCGAGGGCTCGAGGACGGACCGCACGATCTCGGTGGCGACGATCCTCACGGCGGCGACGCCCGAATATGTCTCGGGCGTGGTGCTCGTGGCGCTGTTCGCCTCGGCCACGGCGGGGCTGTCGCCGCTGCTGCACGAGGCGGGCTGGATCGAGAGGCGCACGCTGTTCCAGGGCACCGCCTCGGGGGCGATGACGCGCATCACCTTCTGGAACTTTGCCCTGCCGGTGGCGACCATCGCGCTCTATGGCACGGGCTACATCGCGCGCATTACCCGCGCCTCGATGGCCGAAGTGATGGCGCAGCCCTACATCCGCACCGCCCGGCTGAAGGGCGCGGGCCTCGCGCGGATCGTGCTGGTCCATGCGCTGCGCAACGCGCTCGTGGCGCCGGTCACGGTGATCCTGCTGCAGCTTCCGTGGCTGCTGAACGGTGTGGTGATCGTCGAGACGCTGTTTGCCTACAAGGGCTTCGGCTGGACGCTGGTGCAGGCGGCGGGCAACAACGACATCGCCCTTCTGCTCGGCTGCTCGGTCGTGGCGGTGACGCTGGTGCTGGCGACGCAGGCGCTGTCCGATCTGGCCTACCGCGCGCTGAACCCGCGGCTGAGGGTGGGCTGATGGAGACGCTGGGCTGGCTCGAGATCCTCGGCCGGATGGCGCTGCGCTTTGCGCCCGTCTGGGCGGGCCTTGCGCTGGTTTTGGGGGCGGGGTTTGCGCTGCGCGGGCGGCTGGGGCTGGCCGGCCGCCTCTTCGGCAACGGGATCGGGCTGGCCGGGCTGACGATCGTGCTCTTCTGGCTCCTGACCGCGCTCTTTGCGGATCTGATCGCCACGCACGATCCGCTGGCGCAGCTGTCGGGGCTGAAGAACGCAGCTCCCGGCAGTCCCGCGCCGGGCTCCGCCTATCCGTTCTACCTGCTCGGCGGCGACAGCCTCGCGCGGGACAGTTTCAGCCGGATGGTCGCGGGCGCGCGCCGGGTGCTGGCGATCGCCCCGGCGGCCACGCTCTGCGCGATGGCGGTGGGCGTGCTGCTCGGGCTGCCCGCGGGCTACGTCGGCGGAAGGCTCGACGCCGCGCTCTCCTTTCTGGCCAATCTCGTGCTGGCCTTCCCGGTGATCCTGCTCTTCTACCTTCTCGTCACGCCCGAGATCCGCGAGACCGCCCTGCCGCGGACGTTCGCGGCGCTGCTGTTCCTGTTCCCGCTCGTGTTCCTCCTCCTCCTCTGGCACAGCCGATACCGCACGCGGGCAAGGCCGTGGGCGGTGGGGATGATCCCGATCCTCGGCCTGGGTCTCTGGATGTGGTCGGGGCTGGCGCTTGATGCCGATCCGCTTGGGGTCTGGCGGCTGGAACCGGGGCTGCTCACCGTCTTCGTGGCCGTGGTCTTCGTGAACGCGCCCACCGCCTTCCGCATCGTGCGGGGCCTCGCGCTCGATCTGAGGGCGCGCGACTATGTCGCCGCCGCCCGCACGCGCGGCGAGGGCCCCTGGTTCATCATGCTGTGGGAGATCCTGCCGAACGCCCGCGGGCCGCTGATCGTCGATGCCTGCCTGCGGGTCGGCTACACGACCATCCTTCTCGGAACGCTTGGCTTCTTCGGCCTCGGCGTCTCGCCCGAGAGCCCGGACTGGGGCTCGACCATCAATGACGGGCGCCGGTTTCTCGCGATCTACCCTCATGCGGCCGTGGTGCCGGCGCTGGCGCTGATGAGCCTCGTGCTCGGCCTCAACCTTCTCGCCGATGCGCTGCGCGAGGAGAGCCTGCATGACTGAGCCCGTCCTGCGCCTCGACGGGCTGACGGTCAGCTTCGGCACCCGTCGCGGCCGGTTTCCCGCGGTCGAGGATCTGTCGCTTGCGATCGCGCCGGGCGAGGTGCTGGGGCTTGTGGGCGAATCCGGCAGCGGCAAGAGCACGGTGGCGCTGGCCGTGATGGGCGATCTGGGCCCCGCGGGCCGGATCGACCGGGGAAGCCTCCGCTTCGAGGGGCGCGAGCTTGCGGGCCTGGGCGAGCGGGCGCTGCGCCCGATCCGCGGCGCGGGCATCGCGATGGTGGGCCAGGAGCCGATGGCGGCGCTGAACCCTTCGATGCGGATCGGCGCGCAACTGGCCGAGGTGCCGCGCCTGCACGCCCGCGTCTCGCGCGCCGAGGCCCGCGCGGCCGCCCGCCGGGCCGTCGAGGAGGTGCGCCTGCCCGATCCCGACCGCATCCTCGACAGCTACCCTCACCAGCTTTCGGGCGGGCAACTCCAGCGGGTCGCCATCGCCATGGCGCTGATGGCCCGCCCGCGGCTGCTGATCCTTGACGAGCCGACGACGGCGCTCGACGTGACGGTCGAGGCGGGGATCGTCGCGCTGCTGCGCGAGATCCGGCAGGAGCACGGGACGTCGATGCTCTTCATCGGGCACAATCTGGCGCTCATGGCCGGGATCTGCGACCGGATCGCGGTGCTCTATTCCGGGCGGCTGGTCGAGAGCGCGCCGGCGCCGCGGCTGTTTGCCTCCCCACGCCATCCCTACACACGCGCGCTGCTGCGGGCGCTGCCAAGGATCGAGGGCGCGCGCCGCCCTCCGGTGCCGCTGGCGGGCGGCCAGCCCCTGCCCCACGAACGTCCGCAGGGCTGCGCCTTTGCCCCCCGCTGCGGCCACGCGCAGGGCGGCCGGTGCGACGTGACGCCGGTGCCTCTCGAGACCGCCGGGCCGGACGAGACGGTGCGCTGCCTGCGCTGGCGCGAGATCCGCGAGGCCCCCTGCGTGGCCGAGCCGCTGCCAGAGGCCCGCCCCGGCCCCGCGGTGCTGGAGGTCGAGGGGCTGGCCCGCCGCTTCCGCACGGCCCGCGGCACGGTTCATGCGGTGGAGGGGGTGAGCTTTGCCGCCCTTGAGGGCGAGACGCTCGCCATCGTCGGGGAATCCGGCTGCGGCAAGAGCACGCTCGCCCGGCTCATCATGGGGCTTGACCGGCCCGACGCGGGGCGGATCCGGCTGACGGGGGTCGAGGTGCAGGACCGGCCGGCGGGGCGGAGGCCCGCGGCGCTGACCGCGGCGATGCAGATGGTGTTCCAGAACCCCGCCGACACGCTCAACCCCTCGGCGCCGGTCGGGCGGCAGGTGATGCGCGCGCTGGAGCTGTTCCGGGGCACCGACTCTGCAGCAAACCTCCGCACCCGGCTGTCCGAGCTGTTCGGCCTCGTCCGCCTGCCCGAGTCACTGGCCGCACGGATGCCGCGGCAACTGTCGGGCGGGCAGAGGCAGCGGGTTGGGATCGCCCGGGCGCTGGCCGGGGATGCGGCGATCCTCGTGGCGGACGAGCCGGTGTCGGCCCTTGATGCGAGCGTGCAGGCCGCCGTGATCGAGACGCTGCTCGCGTTGCAGCGGAGCCGGCGGGCCACGCTCCTCTTCATCAGCCACGACCTCGCGCTGGTGCGGCAGATCGCGGACCGGGTGATGGTGATGTATCTCGGCCGGGTGTTGGAGATCGGGCCGGCCGCGCAGGTCTTCGGCCCGCTCGCCCATCCCTACACCAGGGCGCTTCTCGCCGCCGCCCCGCGCTCCGATCCGGCGGCGGCCCTGCGCCCCGCCCCGGCCGGAGACCCGCCCTCGGCCCTCGATCCGCCGTCCGGCTGCCCGTTCCACACCCGCTGTCCCCGACGGGCCGAAGTGCCCGGCACGCTCTGCACCGACCGCCTGCCGCCGCTGGCCGAGGTCGCGCCGGGCCACACGATCCGGTGCCACCTCGCGCCCGAGGAGTTGCGCAAGCAGCCGCCGGATGAGGAAAGGCGCCCTGCGGCGCCTCTCACTCCTTCTTGCCGAGGTGCTTCCTGAGCCGCGAGGGCGTGCGGAACTTGCGCTCCTTGAACGGGTTCTTGTCGCCCTGCCCGCGCATGGTCAGCCGGATCGGCGTGCCGGGCATGTCGAAGTGATCCCGCAGGCCGTTCACGAGGTAGCGGCGATAGCTGTCCGGCATCTCGTCGGGGTGCGAGCACATGACCACGAAGCCCGGCGGGCGGGTCTTGACCTGCGTCATGTAGCGCAGCTTGATCCGCCGCCCGCCGGGCGCCGGCGGCGGATGCGCCTCAACCATCGCGCCCAGCCAGCTGTTCAGCCGCGCGGTGGTGATCCGCCGGTTCCAGATGTCATGCGCCTTCAGGATCGCAGCATGCAGCCGGTCGAGCCCACGGCCCGTTTTGGCCGAGACCGTCACCAGCGGCGCGCCGCGCAGCTGCGGCAACAGCCGGTCGAACATCTCCTTGAGTTCGGCGAGCTTTTCCTGCTTCTCGCCCTCGAGGTCCCACTTGTTGACCGCGACGACGACCGCCCGGCCCTCGGTCTCGGCAAAGTCGGCGATGCGCAGATCCTGCTGCTCGAATGGGATCTCGACATCGAGAAGCACCACCACCACCTCGGCAAAGCGCACCGCGCGCAGGCCATCGGCGACCGACAGCTTTTCCAGCTTGTCCGAGATCCGCGCCTTCTTGCGCATGCCGGCGGTGTCGAAAATGCGGATCGGCGTGCCCTGCCATTCCGAGCGAACCGAGATCGCGTCGCGAGTGATGCCGGCCTCTGGCCCGGTCAGAAGCCGGTCCTCGCCGATGATCTTGTTGATGAGGGTGGATTTGCCCGCGTTCGGCCGCCCGATCACCGCGATCTGCAGCGGGCGCTTGACGGTGGGCTTGTGCGCATCGGGATCGGCCTCGAGATCGGCCTCCTCTTCGGACACGTCCACATCGACCACCGGCGCGTCGGCGGCGGCGCGCTCGGCAAAGCCCTCGGCGATCGGGCGCAGGATGTGGTAGAGATCGTCCATCCCCTCGCCGTGCTCGGCCGAGAGGCGCACCGGCTCTCCCAGCCCCAGCGACCAGGCCTCGATCGCGCCGGCGTCGCCCGCGCGGCCCTCGGCCTTGTTCACGCCAAGGATCACATGGGCGTTCTTCTTGCGCAGGATGTCGGCAAAGACCTCGTCCGAGGGGGTCACGCCCACGCGGCCGTCGATCAGGAACAGGCAGACGTCGGCCATCTCCACCGCGCGCTCGGTCAGGCGGCGCATCCGGCCCTGAAGGCTGTCGTCGGTCACCTCCTCCAGTCCCGCCGTGTCGATCACGGTGAAGCGCAGGTCAATGAGCTTGGCATCGCCCTCGCGCAGGTCGCGCGTGACGCCGGGCTGGTCGTCCACCAGCGCCAGCCGCTTGCCGACAAGGCGGTTGAACAGGGTGGACTTGCCGACGTTGGGGCGGCCGACAATGGCGAGGGTAAAGCTCATCGATGCCTCCGAAGGCGGCTTGGGCAGGTCAAGCCCGGGTCCCTAGCAGGAACAACGCTCAGCGGAAAGCGAGAAGTTTCCCGTTGGCCGCGACGACATAGAGCGTTCCCCCTGCAAGCGCCGGCTGCGCCGCCGCCCCGCCCGGCAGTTCGACCGAGCCGACAAGCGCACCGTCCGCCGGGTTGAAGAAGCGCACCAGCCCGTCCGACGAGGCCACGAGGAGGCGCCCGCCCGCCAGCACGGGGCCGTAATGGGCGGTGATCCCCTTGCGCCGCTTGGGCGTGGCATTTTCCCAGTAGGGCATGTCCACCGACCAGATCACCGAGCCGGTCGCCGCGTCGAGCCGCACGAGCCGCGCCTCGTCCGAGACGAGGAAGACCGAGCCGCCCGCCACGGCCACCGGCGCAAGGGCGCCCTCGTCGGCCGACCACAGCGTCTCGCCCGACGCTGCGGACATCGCAAGAGTCCGCCCCGCCGAGCTGCCGACATAGATCGTGCCGCCCGAAACGACCGGATCGCCGGTGATGTCGCGGAAGCCGGTGTAGGCGCGCCCGAGCCGTTCGCCCGCCACCTGCGACGACCAGACCTGCGATCCGCCCTCACGCAGGACGGCGATCATCTGACCGCTGTTGAAGGGGAAGAGCACCGTGCCGCCCGCCATCGCCGGGGCCGAGCCGCCGATCATGCCGGTGCTGGAGGGTGCCCCCGGAAGCTGCCAGCGGACGCGCCCGTTCGAGGCGTCGATCGCCCAGGCCGAGCTGTCGCGGCCGGTGACATAGACCGTGTCGCCCTCGACCATCGGCGCGCCCGTGGCCGGGGCGCCGAGCTTCTGGCGCCAGAGAACCGCGCCCGTGGCGGGATCGAGCGCCACCAGCTCACCAAAGCCTGTCGTCGCGAAGAGGCGTCCGGCGCCGTAGGCGAGCCCGCCGCCGGACATGGCCGTGGCCCTGTCGGAGGGCGGCGTGATGTCCACCCGCCAGAGCTGCGCGCCGCCCGTCGAAGTGGCCTGAACGTCGCTCATGGCGTCCATGGTGAAGACGCGCCCCTCGGCCACGATCGGGGCGGCCGAGATCCGGTTGCGGCGGCTGTTGCCCGCGCCGATGTCGCTGCTCCAGACCAGCTGCGGCGCGGCGGACAGGCTTGCATGCGGCGCGAGATGGGCCGAATTGCCCCCCCGTTGCGGCCAGGAGGCGTTCGCCGTGGCAGCCGGCAGCGCCACAGGCAGCGACCGGTTGGCGCTGAGGCCACTGCGGTCCGCGGGTGTCGGATTGCCCTCGGTCGGCACGCTCGCCTCGAGCGGCGCGCGAACGTCGAACCGCTCGCCCGGAAGGATCAGTTCGCGCTCGCCGCAGGCGCCGAGCAGGCCAAGAAGCGCAAATCCCGTGACCGCAGCCGTCCGCTTCACCGTGAAACCCCTCTTCAAGTCCCTGCCCGTCCCCTTGTTGCCGGTCTCAGCCGGCCTGGGTTCCGCCGCCCAGCGCGGTGATCATCTGTTCGGCGCGCCGGCGAAGACCCTGCGGCGCTTCCTGATCCTGCGTGAGGCTGCGGAGCGTCTCGATGGCCCGCGCAGGCTCGCCCGCCTCGATCTCGAGATAGGCCATCTGCTCCAGCGCAAGCGCGCGGTAGGGCCGTCCCGGCGCGGCGATCCCGTCGAGGGCGGCGCGGCGGTCGGCCACCGGCAGCTCGGCCCCGCCGAGGATCACCCGGCGCAGCACCGCGAGGTCGCGATAGACCGGCGACAGCGTGGCGTTGGCGGCCACACGCTCCAGCGCGGCCATGGCGGCCGCCCGATCGCCCGCGGGATCCGACGCGGCCATCAGATCGCGCAGCGCGGCCCGGTCGCCAGCCGCCGGAACGGCCTCGACCGCCGCCCGGCGCGCGGCCGCATCCGGCGCCTCGAGCGCCTCCAGCAGCGCGTCGCCGAAGGCCTGCGACTCGGCCCGGTGCTGCGCCTTCTGCCACTCGACAAAGGCCGCCCCGCCGACGATCGCCAGAACGATGACCAGAGCGATCCAGCCATAGCGGCGGAAATAGCCGAACAGCCGCTCGCGGCGGACCTCCTCGGTCACCTCGTCGATGAAACTCTCGGGGTTGCTCAAGGCCCTCTCCCTCGCTGGTGCCTTCGTCTTACACGCAAGGCGAAGGGCTTGCCAAGCCCCGCTCCCGGCCGGCACGCCGTCATCGGCAAGGCCCGGCAGGGCCATCCGCACCGGCCGGGCCGGGCCTCCGCCGCGGCCCGGCCGTCGCGAGCGGCCCCTGTCAAGCGCGCCGCGCTGGACAATCCGCCGCAGGCGGGGCAATGGTGGCCGGCCCCAGCGACCGGACCTGAAAAATGCCTCCCCAGCAACATCTTCCCGCCGCCACCCTCTGGATGGCGGGTGCCATCACGTCCTTCTCGGCCATGGCGGTCTCGGGCCGCATGGTTTCGGGCGTGCACGACACGTTCGAGATCATGGCCTGGCGCTCGCTGGTGGGGCTGGCCGTGGTGGGCCTCTGGGCCATGGCCGCCGGGCGGATGGCCGAGATCCGCACCGACCATTTCGGGCGGCATCTCGTGCGGAACCTGTGCCATTTCACCGGGCAGAACCTCTGGTTCTGGGCGCTGGGCCTGATCCCCCTCGCGCAGGTGATCGCGCTGGAGTTCACCTCGCCGATCTGGGTCATCCTGCTGTCGCCGCTCCTGCTCGGAGAGCGGATCACAAGGATGCGCGCTCTCTCGACCGTCGTGGGCTTCACCGGGATCCTCGTCGTCGCCCGGCCCGACTTTGCGCAGATGGACGTGGGGGTGCTTGCCGCTGCGGGCTCGGCCATCTTCTTCGCGGGCTCGATCATCCTGACCAAGCGCCTGACGCGCCATGAGTCGATCGTTTCGATCATGTTCTGGCTCACGCTGATCCAGGCGGTGCTCGGGATCGCCTGCACCCTTGCCGACGGCGAGACCACCTGGCCCACGCTCACCTCGGGCTTCTGGCTGGTGATGATCGGCCTGTCGGGTCTGGCCGCGCATCTCTGCCTGACCCAGGCGCTCTCGCTGGCCACGGCCGGGTTCGTGGTGACGGTGGATTTCCTGCGGCTGCCAGTCTTTGCGATCCTCGGCATGATCCTCTTTGCCGAGCCGCTCGATGCGATGGTTATCCTCGGCGGCGGCGTGATCCTGCTGGCCAACTGGATCAGCATCCGGGCCGCCGCTGGGGCGCCGCAGCCACAGCGGGCGAAGTGACATTTCGTTCCGCGGCGTCAGTGATTGACCGAAAGGTGAGGGATCGGAAAGATGATCCGGCAAGCGGAGGAGCGGAAATGAAAAAGATCGCGGGAGCATTGGGAGGGCTGGCGCTGAGCGCCGGCGCGGCCTCGGCCGGGGACATCGAGCGCTCGACACAGAGCGTGGGCATCCTGTTCGAGGAAGGCCGGTATGTCGAGCTGACCTACGGCTTCGTCAAGCCGGATGTCAGCGGGAACATTCCGAACTCGCCGTTCCAGTCCGGGAACATGGCCGGAAACTTCTCGACATGGTCACTTGCCTACAAGCAGGCTCTCGGATCGAACATGGACATCGCGCTGGTGCTCGACCAGCCGATCGGCGCCGATGTGGACTATCCGGGAGGCATCTACCCGCTCGCCGGAACCACGGCGGAACTGCGGTCCAACGCGGTGACCGCGCTCCTGCGCTACAAGTTCGACAATGACGTGTCGCTCTACGGTGGCCTTCGCGCCCAGTCGGTAAAGGGCAAGGCGAACATCCTGTTCGACATCTATCAGGCGGGCAACTACGTCGCGACGACGGACTACAATCTCGAGACCAATACCGACTATGCCTTCGGCTATGTGGTGGGCGTCGCCTGGGAAAAGCCCGAAATCGCCGCTCGCGTCGCCCTCACCTACAATTCGGCGATCGACCATACGCTCGAGGCCGACGAGACGGGAACGAACGCGGCCTTCGGCGACCGCGCCGGCGTGAGCGAGTTCGATACGACCGTGCCGCAGTCCGTGAACCTCGAGTTCCAGACCGGGATTGCGCCGGACACGCTGCTCTTCGGCTCGGTCCGCTGGGTGGACTGGACCGAGTTCCTGATCGATCCCGAGATCTACCAGTATTACTTCCCGGGCGTTCCGCTGGTGGCTTACGAATCCGACCGCTGGACCTACACGCTGGGTCTCGGCCGTCGCTTCACCGAGAAATGGTCGGGTGCGGTGACGGTCTCCTACGAACCGAAAACCGGAGATGACACCGGCAACCTCGGGCCCAACGACGGGTTCCGGTCGATCGGCATCGGCGCCACCTACACGCACGAGAACATGAAGATCACGGGCGGCATCCGCTATGTGGAACTCGGCAGCGCCACCACGCGCGGGGTGGGCGCCAAGTTCGATGACAACGAGGCTCTGGCCGCCGGCATCCGGGTTGGCTTCACCTTCTGATCTTCTCGATCGTGCCGGCGCGGGGCCCCTTGCGGGGCCCTTTTGCGATCCGAGGGCGGCATCGGGCAAGCCGCCTTCCGACGCCCGGCCCGACGTCGCATCTCCCAGATTTCGCGTGAACTGCCGCGCCCGGCGCTGTAACAGGGGCGCGATCCGAGGCAGGGGACGCGAGATGATCTACAGGACCGGGGCGGAATGGCGGGCGGCACAGGCCAAGCGGGTGCTGCTGTTCGGCATGTCGGGCCTGGGAAAGACCCATGTCTCGACGCTGCTTCGCGACAGCGGCGACTGGTTCCACTACTCGGTCGATTACCGCATCGGCACCCGCTACATGGGCGAGCATATCGCCGACAACTTCAAACGCGAGGCGATGAAGGTCCCGTTCCTGCGCGAGCTGCTGCGGACCGACTCGGTCTATATCGCCTCGAACATCACCTTCGACAATCTGGCCCCGCTCTCGACCTACCTCGGCAAGCCCGGCAACCCCAACCGCGGCGGCCTCGCCTTCGCCGACTATCTCGAACGACAGGGCCAGCATCGCGAGGCCGAGGTGGCGGCGCTGCACGACACGCAACGCTTCATCCGCCGCGCCACCGAGATCTACGGCTACCAGAACTTCGTCTGCGACTCGGGCGGCTCGATCTGCGAGGTGGTGGACCCCGACAATCCGAACGATCCGGTGATGTCGGATCTGGCCGGCAACCTGCTGATGGTCTGGATCAAGGGCTCCGAGGCCCATACGGCCGAACTGGTCCGCCGCTTCGACAAGGCGCCGAAGCCGATGTATTACCAGCCGGCCTTCCTCCGTGCCGCCTGGACCGACTACCGCGTCGAGAAGGGCCTGACCGAAGAACAGGTCGATCCCGACGACTTCATCCGCTGGACCTATGCCCGCGCCCTCGCCCACCGTCAGCCGCGCTACGCGGCGATGGCGCGCTGGGGCATCACGGTGACCGCGGAAGAGGTGGCCGAAGCCGGGGATGCTCATGCCTTCGTCGAGCTGATCGCCCGGACACTGGACAGAGCCAGGACCGAGGCCTAGAACCCGCCCTCCCGGAGAGAGACGCCCATGCCGATCACCCTGCCCGCCACCCTGCCCGCCTTCGACGTGCTGACCCACGAGGGCGTCATGGTGATGACACCGGAGCGGGCGGCCCGGCAGGACATCCGTCCGCTGCGCATCGGGCTTCTGAACCTGATGCCCAAGAAGATCCAGACCGAGAACCAGTTCGCCCGGCTGATCGGCGCGACGCCCCTGCAGATCGACTTCCAGCTGATCCGCATGACGGAGCATCAGACGAAGAACACCGCCGCCGAGCACATGGCCGCCTTCTACCGCCCCTTCCAGGAGGTGAAGCACGAGAAGTTCGACGGGCTGATCATCACCGGCGCCCCGATCGAGCATCTCGATTTCTCGGAGGTCACCTACTGGGACGAGCTTTGCGAGGTGATGGACTGGACCCAGACCCACGTCCATTCCACCTTCGGCGTCTGCTGGGGCGGCATGGCGATGATCTACCACTTCCACGGCGTGCCGAAGCACATGCTGGCCGCCAAGGCCTTCGGCTGCTTCCGTCACCGCAACGTGGCGCCCGTCTCGCCCTATCTGCGCGGCTTCTCGGACGATTTCGTGATCCCCGTCAGCCGCTGGACCGAGATGCGGCAGGACGAGATCGACGCGGCGCCGGGCCTGCGCACGCTGCTCGCCTCGGACGAGGTGGGCCCCTGCCTCGTCGAGGATGCGGGCCACCGCGCGCTCTACATCTTCAACCATTTCGAATATGACAGCGACACGCTGAAGCAGGAGTATGATCGCGACATCGGCAACGGAAAGCCGATCAACGTGCCGCGCAACTATTATCCCAACGACGATACGACAAAACCGCCGCTGAACAGGTGGAGAAGCCACGCCCACCTCCTATATGGGAACTGGATCAACGAGATCTATCAGTCCACCCCGTATGACATTCAGCAGATTGGCCGTTAGTCTCCTCATCGCCGGAACGCTTGCGCTCGGAGGCTGCGGCGCCGCCGTCTCTCAGCGTGCCTCGGACCGCGAGGCGGTGGCCGAGGCCTCCTTTCCGCCCACCGGACAGCTTCTCGAGGTGGATGGCCACCGGATCCACGCCCATGTCGAGGGACGCGGGCCGGACCTCGTGCTGATCCACGGCGCCTCGGGCTCGACCCGTGACTTCACCTTTTCCTTCGTCGAGCAGATGAAGGGGCGCTACCGGGTGATCGCCCTCGACCGGCCCGGCCTCGGCTGGTCGGACGATATCGGGCCGGACGGGACCAGCCCGCTCGTGCAGGCGGATGTGCTGCGCAAGGCCGCCGCACAGCTCGGCGTGCGCCGGCCCATCGTGCTCGGCCATTCCTACGGCGCCGCGGTGGCGCTGGCCTGGGGCCTGCGCGATCCGGGCAACACGGCGGCCATCGTGACGGTCTCGGGCGCGGTGATGCCCTGGCCGGGCGATCTCGGCCCGCTCTATTCGCTCACGGCCAGCAGCTTCGGGCAGGCGGCGGTGGTGCCGCTCATCTCGGCCTTCGTCTCACCCGACCGGGCCGACCGCATCGTGGGGCAGATCTTCGCGCCCCAGAAGGTGCCGCCGGGCTATTCGGACTATTTCGGGGTGGGCCTTTCGCTGCGCCGCGAGAGCTTCCGCATCAACGCCCGCCAGGTGACCGGTCTCAAGCCCTACCTCAGGCTCATGGAGCCGAATTACCCCAAGCTGCCGATGCCGGTCGAGATCCTGCACGGCGGCGACGACCGCGTCGTGCCGGTCGAGATCCACGCCCAGCCTCTGGGCCGGCTGATACCGGGCGCGCGTGTCACGATTCTCGAGGGGATCGGCCACATGCCGCACCATGTGGCGCCAGACGCCGTGGCCGCCGCCATCGACCGCGCCGCCTCCCGGGCCGGATTGCGCTGAGGCCGGGCTTGGCCATACTGCCGCCAGAGAGGGAGGATCCGATGGAGCTGCCGTTTGACGGGGCGATCAGTCACTACTTCCGCGCCGAGGCCCCCCGGCACATCCGCGAGGCGATCAGCGACGCGTCGGACGAGGAGGTACTCGACGCCTCCTATCCCTACCGGACGCTGATGAAGAAGAAATCCTACGCCGAGCGGATGGAGGATCTGCAGACGCAACTCGTGCGCCTTCAGGCCGATGTGAAGGCGTCGGGCAAGCGCATCGTGGTCGTCTTCGAGGGCCGGGACGCATCCGGCAAGGGCGGCACGATCAAGGCCGTGACCGAGAACCTCAATCCGCGCGTGGCCAATGTGGTGGCGCTGCCCGCCCCCTCGGACCGCGAGGCGGGGCAATGGTATTTCCAGCGTTACGTGGACTGGCTGCCCGCGGGCGGCGAGATCGCGCTCTTCGACCGCAGCTGGTACAACCGGGGCGTGGTCGAGAAGGTCTTCGACTTCTGCACCGAGCGCCAGCGCGAACAGTTCTTCTGTCAGCTTCCCGGCTTCGAGGAGATGCTCGTCGAGGACGGGATCACGCTCGTCAAGCTCTGGCTCAATGTCAGCCGCGCCGAGCAGCTCCGCCGTTTCCTCGCCCGCGAGCAGGACCCGCTGAAACAGTGGAAGCTCTCGTGGATCGACATCGAGGGGTTGAAGAAGTGGCAGGACTACAGCGATGCGATCGAGGACACACTCAGCCGCAGCCACTCCGGCACCGCGCCCTGGACGGTGATCCGCTCGGACGACAAGCGCCGGGCACGAATCGCGGCGATCCAGACGATCCTGCGCGCGGTCCCCTTCGACGGCCGCAGGGACGAGCTGATCGGCACGCCCGACCCCGCGATCTGCGGCGGCCCCGACCTCTGGAGCGACGGCCGCGGCCGATCATGAGCAAGCGCGGCTACCATCACGGCAACCTCCGCCAGGCCCTGGTCGAGGCGGCGCTCCGGCTCATCACCGAAAAGGGGCCTCAGGGCTTCACCCTGTCCGAGGCGGCCAAGGCGGCCGATGTCACGCCGGCTGCGGTCTATCGCCATTTCGCCGGACGCGACGAGCTGATCGCCGAAGCGGCTCGGCAGGGCTACGAGATCTTCGGCGCGCTGATGGACTATGCCTACGACGAGGGCCGCCCCTCGGCGCTCGCGGCCTTCGAGGCGACGGGGCGGGCCTACCTCGCCTTCGCGCGCAAATATCCCGGCCACTACATGGCCATGTTCGAAAGCGGGATCTCCCTCCAGTCGAACCCCGAGCTTGCGGCCGCCGCCCAGGGGGCGCGGGACGTGCTCGAGCGGGCGGCGACGCGCCTGTCCGAACATATCCCACCCGAAAAGCGCCCGCCGCCCGCGATGTTCTCGGCCCATGTCTGGGCCCTCAGCCACGGAGTCGTCGAGCTCTTCACCCGCGGCGCCCCCGGTGCCAAGTCCCCGTTTCCGCCCGAGGATCTGCTCGAGGCCGGGATCGGCATCTATCTGCGCGGCCTGGGCCTGCTGCCCCCCGATCGCTGAAGGCCCCGGCCCTTTCACTCCGTCCAAATATCCTCGGGGGGTCCGGGGGGCAGACAGCCCCCCGGCGCGATCCCACGGCCGACCGCCCACCCAGTTGGCCCGACGGCAACCACCGCCTTCAGCGGAACAGGACGATGGCCCCCGGACTCCAGCCGACGCGCGTGCGGGCCCCGATCTCGAGCACCGGCCGGCCGAAGACATTGCGCATCGAGATGCGGATCGGCGCTTCCGTCCCGTCCAGGCGCACGTCGTAATAGGTCATGTCGCCGTAATAGACGACCTCATCGACGGTCCCCATCGCCTCCCGGTCCGCCTTCTGGCCCTCGAACAGCATGGTGGCCGTCTCGGGGCGGAAGCCGACCGAGCTGCCCGTGCCCGAGGCCGCACCGGGCGCCTGGCTCGGGTCGAGCAGCATCCGCCCGAGCCCCTGCGCCTCGACCTCGATCCCCTGCTCGCTCTCGGACAGGATCCGCGCCGGCAGGAAGTTCATCGTGCCGATGAAATCCGCCACCTTGCGCGAGTTGGGCCGCCGGTAGAGCGTCTCGGGATCGGCGAGCTGCGCGATCTCGCCCTCGAACATGACGGCGATCCGGTCGGACATGACCAGCGCCTCTTCCTGGTCGTGGGTCACCAGGATGAAGGTGATGCCCACCTGGCGTTGCAGCTTGATCAGCTCCACCTGCATCTGCTCGCGCATCTTCTTGTCGAGGGCCGAGAGCGGTTCGTCCAGCAGCAGCACCTTGGGCTTCAGGATCAGCGCGCGGGCCAGCGCCACCCGCTGCCGCTGGCCGCCCGAGAGCGCATGGGCCGCCCGCGCGCCGTAGCCGCGCAGCCCCACCATCTCCAGCGCCTCGCCCACGCGGCGATTCAGTTCCTCCCTCGCCAGCCTGGCGCGGCGCAGGCCGAAGCCCACGTTCTCGGCCACCGTCAGGTGCGGAAAGATCGCATAGCTCTGGAACACCATGTTGGTCGGCCGCTTGTTTGCGGGCACGCCCTCCATGTGCCGGCCGTCGATCATCACGGCGCCCGAAGAAATCTCCTCGAACCCCGCGATGGTGCGCAGGAGCGTGGTCTTGCCGCAGCCCGAGGGGCCCAGAAGCGAGAAGAACTCGCCCGCCCGGATCGTCGCCGTGATGCCGCGCAGCGCGTGGTAGTCGCCGTAGTATTTGTGGACGTCGCGGAACTCGATCATCGTGGGTTTCGCGGCAGCGGTCACAGGAAGCCTCCGGTATCCTTGGCGCCGGAACGGGCAAGGCCACGGCGGCGGAAATATTCGGCACTGGCGAGCAGCACGATCGAGCAGGCGACGAGCACCGTTCCGAGCGCCATGATGACGGGCACCGCCTGCGGAAAGCGGAACTGCGAAAAGATGTAGATCGGCAGCGTGGGCTGGGTGCCCGCGAGGAAGAAGGCGATGATGAACTCGTCGAGGCTGATGGTGAAACTGATCAGCAGCGACGAGATGATCCCCGGCATCACCAGCGGCAGGATGATCAGCCGGAAGGTCGAGATCCCGGTCTCACCCAGGTCATAGGCGGCCTCCTCGAGCGAGCGGTCGAGCGACTGGAAGGCCGAGGTCAGGATCGCGATGGTGAAGGGCGTGCAGATCAGCACATGCCCGAGGATCACGGTGACGATCGACAGGTTGATCCCCAGCCCGAGCAGCACCACCAGCAGCGAGACCGCCACGATGATCTCGGGCAGCACCAGCGGCAGCATGATGAGGCCCATGACGCTCCCCTTGCCGGGGAAGTGGTAGCGCGTCGAGGCGCGCGCCGCAAAGACGCCGAGTGCGGTCGAGATGACCGAGGCCGAGGCCGCGATGATCAGGCTGTTCTTCACCGCCAGCCACAGCGTCGGCTGGTTGGCCGCGGCCACGAACCACTTGGTGCTGAAGCCCGTCAGCGGAAAGGCGATGACCGTGCCCTCGTTGAAGGCAAAGAGCGGCAGCAGGATGATCGGCGCATAGAGGAAGATCAGGTAGGCCAGCGCATAGATCCGAAACCCGCCCCCCTTCATTTCGGCCCCCGGAGGAAGCGGCGGTTCAGGAACAGGAAGATCAGGCTCACCACCGTGACGATGCTCATGGCCGAGACGGCGATGGCCGAACCCAGCGGGTAGTTGTCGAGTTTCAGATACTGGAGCTGGATGAGGTTCGCCACCATCCGCCCCTCGGGCCCGCCCACCAGTTGCGGGGTCACATAGTCGCCGATGGTCGGGATGAACACGATCAGCACCGAGGCGATCACCCCTGGCATCGCCAGCGGAAGCGTCACCCGCCAGAAGGTCATCAGCTTCGATTCCCCCAGATCCTGCCCGGCCTCGAGCAGCGAGCGGTCGATCTTCTCCAGCGCGACGAAGATCGGCAGGATCGCGAAGGGCGCGTAGGCGTGGGCGAGCGTGATCACCACAGCGTTGACGTTGTAGAGGATGAAGGTCAGCGGCTCGTCGATGATCCCGAGGCCGAGAAGCCCCGAGTTGATCACCCCGTTGAAGCCGAGGATCACCTTCCACAGGAAGACGCGGATCAGGTAGCTGGTCCAGAACGGAATGGTGATCAGGAACAGCCAGAGCGACTTGCGCTCGGGCGCGACATGGAACGAGACGAAATAGGCCACCGGGAAGGCCAGCAGCACGGTCACCGTCGTCACCGCCATCGCCACGCCGAGCGAGCGCAGCATCACGCTGCGGTAAAGCTCGTTCGTCCAGGCCTCACGATAGTTGGCCAGCGTGAACTCGCGGATGATCTCGAGAT
Source organism: Cereibacter sediminicola (assembly GCF_007668225.1). Taxonomy (NCBI): domain Bacteria; kingdom Pseudomonadati; phylum Pseudomonadota; class Alphaproteobacteria; order Rhodobacterales; family Paracoccaceae; genus Cereibacter; species Cereibacter sediminicola. The sequence goes on from NZ_VDEK01000002.1 coordinate 50,823, forward strand.
AGCCGTCGGTCAGAAAGCTGTAGACCAGGATCGTCCCCAGCGGCGCCGCCAGCAGCAGGATCGCATAGAGGGCGGGTGGTCCCACGAGAAGATAGCCATGAGCCGCCTCGGACCGACGCAAGCGACTCCACCGCGTTTCCTGCTCCATCGCGCCCCCGTTCCGCCGTGCCTCGAACTTCTGGCATAGCTCGCGGGCCAAGGGAAGAGACTCGGGGGTAGCCAGGCCGTCACACCGGAAGCTCGGAGGGGGGAGACGCCAGCAGGCGCGAGAGCCGATCGACCGCCGCTTCCAGCCGGGCGCGCGGCACCTGCCCCGCAATGGCCAGCCGCACCCCGTTCGGCGAGCGGCCATGCACCAGCGCATATTCATCGGCCGAGCGCAGCAGCACGCCCTCGCTTTCGGCGGTGCGCGTGAAGCTCGAGGTGCGCCAGCCGACCGGCAGCCGCAGCCAGACGAAGGGCAGCCCCGGCTGCCAGGACAATTCGTGCGCGCCAAGTCCGTTCACCACGGCCTGCAGGCGGTCGGCGAAGGCGCTCTGGACCCGGCGGCGGATCTCGGCGGCCTGCCCGCTCTGGAACAGGTCGAGGCAGAGGTCCGACACCGGCCGGCCAAGCGCGAAGAAGGCGTGCTGCGCGGTCAGCCGCCCCGCCTCGCCGCGCCCCGTCGGGCACAGGATGTAGCCAAAGCGCAGCGCCGCCGACACGGTCTTGGAGAGGCTGCCCACATACCAGGTCCGCTCGGGCGCCAGCGCGCGCAGGGCGGGAAGGGTGCTTTCGGCCACGGTGTAGCAATCGTCCTCGATGATCTGAAGCTCGTGCCGGCGGGCGATGGCGACGATCTCGGCGCGCCGCTCCTCGGGCATCCGGGCCGCGGTGGGGTTCTGCGCCTCGGTCGTCACACAAAGGACCTGCGGCCCGTGCTTGCGGCAGCAGGCTTCCAGCGCATCCGGGCGCAGGCCGTGCTGGTCAAGCTCCACCCCCACCACCTCGGCCCGAGCCAGCCGCGCCGCATGGCGGAAGCCGGGATAGGCAAGCTCTTCCGTCAGCACCACGGGCCGGTCCCCCCGCAGGCAACAGAGCATCACCAACCCGATGGCGCTCTGCCCGCCATGGGTGAGGGCGATGTCCTCGGGGACGATCGGCCCCAGCACCCGGTCGGCCAGCCAGTCGCGCACCGCCGCGCGCAGCGCCGCCTCTTCGCGCTGGGTCGGATAGTCGCGCCAGTCACCGCCCAGCCCGGCCGCCACCCGCTTCAGGGCCTCGGAGAACAGCGGCATCTGCCCCACGTCCGGCAACTGCGGCGAACGGAGATCGAGCAGACCCGGCGCCTCCTGCGGATCGCGCTCGACAAACAGCTCCTGCGTCGGACCGAGCCTCGGCTCGGCGGCCGCAACGAAGGTGCCACGTCCCACCGTCGCCGCGAGCAACCCCTCCTGCGTCGCCAGCTGATAGGCGCGCGAGACGGTGCCCGGCGTGACCGAGAGCGTCCAGGCCAGATCGCGCACCGTCGGAAGCTGCGCGCCGGGCTTCAGCCGGCCCCTTCGGATGGCGTCCCGCAAGGCGCGGGTCAGGGCGAGATACTTTGGACCGGGATATTGTGCCAGATCCGGCCGCCATATTGTATCAGTCACAATGTTCCTCTGGAGCGAGTCAATTCAACTTTGTATGCTTTCATTAGTTGATGCAGTGCATTGTATCAATACAAAGGTGTTCCGATGACTCGTGCGATCCTGCAAATCCCGCCCGCCCTGATCCTGAACCGGCCCCTGCCGCCGCTTGCGCGCGCCCTGTTCGGCCTCGGCCTGCTGGTGCTTCGCTGGGAAGAGCGACGTCAGACGCGGCTCGGGCTCTCGCGGCTCGACCCGCACCTGCTGCGCGACATCGGCCTGACCGCGCGCGCCGCCGAGATCGAGGCGTCAAAGCCCTTCTGGCAGGAGTGATCCTGCCCAACAGTCCCCATGACTGGACCGGGCCCTGCCCGGTCTTTTTGTTGATGGGGCCCACGCCACCAACACGCAAAAAGGCCCGCCAGGAGGCGGGCCTTTCCGAAAGAGCGTGCCGAAGGATCAGCGCTTCGAGAACTGGAAGCTGCGGCGGGCCTTCGCCTTGCCGTATTTCTTCCGCTCGACGACGCGGCTGTCGCGGGTCAGGAAGCCCGCGGCCTTGAGGGCGGCGCGGAGCGAGGGTTCATAGAGCTGCAGCGCCTTCGAGATGCCATGCTTGACCGCACCGGCCTGGCCCGAAAGACCGCCGCCCGCGACGGTCGCCATCACGTCGAACTGACCCGTCACATTGGCAACGGTGAAGGGCTGGCGCAGGATCATCTGCAGCACGGGACGGGCGAAATACTCGTCCATCGGCTTGCCGTTGACGGTGACCTTGCCCGAACCCGGCTTGATCCAGACGCGGGCAACCGCGTCCTTGCGCTTGCCGGTGGCGTAGGAGCGGCCGAGCGAGTCACGCACCGGCTCGCGCGTGACGGCGGCTTCGGCCACCGGGGCGTCGCCAACGACCGATTTCAGATCGTCGAGGGATTTGATGTCGGCCATGGCTTACGCGCTCCGGGTGTTCTTCGGGTTCAGCGACGCGACGTCGAGAACGGTGGGCTGCTGCGCTTCGTGCGGATGCTCGGCGCCGGCATAGACGCGCAGGTTGGTCATCTGCTGACGGCCGAGGCTGTTGCGCGAGATCATGCGCTCGACGGCCTTGATCACCACGCGCTCGGGGTGGGCGCCGTCCAGCACCTGGGCGGCGGTGCGGAACTTGATGCCGCCCGGGTGGCCGGTGTGCCAGTAGTAGCGCTTGTCGGCGCGCTTGTTGCCCGTCATCTGCACCTTGTCGGCGTTGATGATGATGACATTGTCACCCATGTCCATGTGGGGGGTGAAGGTCGGCTTGTTCTTGCCGCGCAGGATGTTAGCGACGATCGTGGCGAGACGGCCCAGAACCACGCCTTCGGCGTCGATCAGGATCCATTTCTTCTCGATATCCGCCGGGGTAGCGGTGAAGGTTTTCATCGGGAATTCCTGGAATGGAGCGAGGGCAGCCCCCGCGAATTCGGATGCGGCTGTTTCCGGCATTTCGCCGTGCAGGTCAAGAGGATCGCGCGCGGAATAAGCCTGTCATTTCAATGGTCTGCAAAATAGGTATCCAGATACCCCTCCCCAAGTCGTTCCGCAGCGCCGGAAAACCGCGCGTCCCTTCTGCGGATTCTCCGCCCGCGGACGCCGCTACTTCAGGATCGGCGGACGCTCGGGATCCATGCCCGGCGCGGCGGGGACATGTTCCTCGCGCAGCTCCGGGGTCGCCGGCACGGGCAAGTCGAACCGCAGCCCCACACGGGCCATGGCGCCCGCGGCCGCGTCTCCTTCGGCGAGGAAGGCCACGTCGAGCGTCCCCGCCTCGAGCCCCGAGAAGGTCAGCGCCTCCGAGACCGCGCGCGCCAGCGCCGGCTGTGCCCCGTCGGGGGCGGAGACGAAGGCCAGCATATGTCCCTCGCGCCCGTCATCGTAACGCACGGCCGCAAGCAGGGCGTGGGCCGCAAGCCCCCCCGCACGGGCAAGCTTGCCATCCAGCGCCGAGACGAGCGGCTCGGGCAGTCGCGGCGGGGCAAAGCCTGCGGGACGGGCCTCGGCCTCGGAGGGCGCATGAGCGATGGTTTCCGCAAGCCAGTCCACCGCCTCGGGCGGCAGCAGCATGGCCGAGGGCGCATCGCCGAGGTTGAGCCCCAGTCCGACCCCCTGCCCGGCCAGCAGCCCCGCCACCACACGCCCCGGCAAGGCGGCGTAGGGCGCGGGCACGCCGGTGAAGGCCGCCAGCCGCTCTTCGAGGTCGAAGGCGAGGACCACGGGCCCTTCCTCCAGCTCGAACAGTTGCGGGGTCAGGGTCTCATCCTCGGGCTCGCTCTCGAGCAGCAGGAACAGCTCACCATCCGCCAGTTGCCCGTAGAAGCGCAGCCGCGCGGCATCGTCCCCGGGGGCCGCTTCCATCGCTTCATGCGCCTGGTCGAGAGGGGTCATCACGGCACTCTTCCTGATCTGAGGGATCGGATGTCCCTAGTGCCTTGGTCGCGTCCGGGCAAGATGGTCCGACAGCGAGAGAAGGCGTGACCGTGGAAGCCTGCGCCGGACAAGCGAAGGGGCGGCTCGCTCCCGCCGCCCCTTCGTCTTCTTGCCGACAATCATTTCGTTATGGAATGAATACGTTCAAAAGTTTGGGCACTACTCTTAGTGATAATGTGTTTTAACTTGTGTATCCCCCCGCCCGCTGCGTCAACGCTTCCTTCATCCTTTGGCTAAAAGTGCAACCGGAAGCCCGTTGCGGCGCAACCGAGGGGAGAGCCAAGCCACTTCCGCTCCCGTTCGGCGAAAAGCTGCGCACGATACGGCGGCACTTCGCCCGTCAGCCCTCCTGCCTCGGCCCGCGAATCGATTCGGGCGGCTGTTCGCCGTTCCGAACCAGTGCCGATTGGCGCTTGCTCGCCGATGCAATCCCGGACACAGTCCCCTCACGCCGACTTCCGTCGCATTACGACGCCGGCACCGGGCCGGGGCGGATCTTGACAGGAGAGACTTGCCGCATGCGCTTCATTCCGACGACGCTGAAGGATGCCGTCCTCATCGAGGCGGAGCCGAGAGAGGATCACCGCGGCTGGTTCGAGCGAACCTTCTGCGAGGAGGAGATGGCGAAGGCCGGACTCGCGACCCGTTTCGTCCAGCACAACAGCTCGTACAACCATGCGGCCGGCACGCTGCGCGGCATGCACTACCAGCGCAGCCCGCACGCCGAGGTGAAGGTGATCACCTGCACGCGGGGGCGCATTCAGGACGTGATCATCGACCTGCGCCCGGACTCGCCCACCTACATGAAATGGGAGGGGTTCGACCTGCGCGCAGGCGACCACCGCCAGCTCTATATCCCCGAAGGGTTCGCGCACGGCTACCTGACGCTCGAGGATGCGACGGCGGTCTCCTACCTCGTCTCGACCGCCTACACGCCGGGCGCCGAGGGCGGCGTGCGCTGGGATGATCCGATCTTCGGGATCGAATGGGCCGGCGAGGTCTCGGTGATCTCGGAAAAGGACGCGGCCTGGCCCGACCATACGCCGGGATAGGCGCAGGCGGAGCGCGGCATCGGGCCGCGCTCCGGCCCGTCAGCCGATCAGAGCAAAGCTCTCGGCCGGTTGCGCGAGGCCGAACTCCTGCTCCATCTCTGCGTAAAGCGCGTCGATGCGCCGGCCCTCGGGGAGCCGCACATCCGCGAAGGTCAGCGTCTGGTCGCGCGGGATGTCGCGCAGCAGCACCCCCCCTTCGGCCAAGCCCATCGGCAGCAACCGCTCGGCGGCCACCGCTTCGATGTTCTCGCACTGGCCGTAGGCGGTGAAGCCGCCGATCCCGTCGAGCACCTCGCCCGCCTTCAGATCCCGCTTGGCCACCGCCACGACACCCACCTGCGGCGCGCCGAGCGGCGTCAGCGCCGCATCCCCGAACAGCACCGCGCGCGCCACCGTCATGGGCACTTCGAAATGGCAAAGGTGGTAGGGCGTGTAGAAGAGGTAGTAGGGCCCCTCGCCCAGCTTGTAGAGATTGAGGTAGTGCTTCTGCCGCGGGTCGTCATGGGTGCCGATCACGAAGACCCCCGGCCCCGGCCGCGCGCCCACGACATAATCCACGATGCCCGGCCCCTCGGGATCGAGGTGCGGCGCGAACATCTCTACATATTCCTCGAGCGGGCGCAGCGGCAGCGTCGGGTTCTTGCCCGTGGGGTCGATCCCGAGCATTCCGCGCCGCGCGACCCGCATCCCCGTGCCATTGGCCACGATCGCCTGCTCGTAGGAAATCTTGGTGCCATCGGCGAAGGAGGTCACCATATGGACGTTCTGACCCCATTTCTCGGCAAAGCCGCGCTGGGTCTCAGGCGTGCGGTATTCATCCTGCAGGGCCTTGATGTTGCCCGACAGGACCGGCTTGACGCCAATCCCCTTCACGAACCGGATCAGGTTCATCTGCACGCCGGGCTGGTCGCCGTCGCAGTTGGTAATCACCACGCCCGCGGCATCGGCCCGCTTCTTCAGGAGCGGCCCGACGGTCCCGTCCAGCTCGGCGTTCATCAGGATCACATGCTTGCCGGTGGCGATGGCCGCCTCAACCGCGAGCAGCGCATAGTCCATCGAGCCCGTCACCTCGATGATGGCCTCGATCCCGCGGGCGCAGCCCACGAGGGCGGGATCGTCGGTGACGGCAGGCTCGCCGGCCACGATCGCGGCCTCGAGTTCGGCCTGTGTGGAGACACGGCGCACGCTCTCGCCCGTCCGACTGGACTCGAAGGCCACGGTCGCCTGCTCGACCCGCCGCGCCGCGATCGCCACGAGCTGCATCCCGGGCACCGAGTTCGCGATCTGCAACGCAATGCCCGACCCCATGAAGCCCGCGCCGATCATGCCGACGCGGATCGGCCGGCCCTCGGCCGCGCGCCGGGCCAGCGCCTTGTCGACGATGATCATGCCACCGCCTCCAGAGCCGGATTGGCCCAGTAGAGCTTGTCGTCAAGAAGCCGGGCGGCGCGCAGCCGCATCAGCATCTTGAGCCGGGTGTAGGGCTCGGCGCGGAACTCCTCGGGGGTCATGTCGATGCGCTCGAACACCTGGCGCATCTGGCGTGCGCCCTTCTCGGCGGTCCATTCGCACCGGAAGTCGGGCAGCACGCGCTGGATCTTGTCGAAGTTCACCCGGTAGGAGCGGTTGTCGGCCGAGGGCTGGCCCACCTCAAGCTCGCAGCCCGGAAAGCTGTCGGCCACGATGCGGGCAATCTCGATCACGCGGTAGTTCTGGTCGTTGGAGCCCACGTTGAAGCAATGGCCCGTGATCGCGTCGGCGGGCGCGATCAGCGAACGCCACACCGCCTGACACATGTCGAGCGCGTGGACGAGCGGCCGCCACGGCGAGCCATCGGACTGGAGCGTGATCTTCTTCGTGGTCCAGGCCAGGCCGCAGAGGTCGTTGAGCACGATGTCGAACCGCTGGCGCGGGCTGGCGCCATAGGCGGTTGCGTTGCGCAGGAAGCAGGGCTCGAAATCCGCACCGGCCCTGTCGGCGAGATCCTGTTCGACCTTCACCTTGCACTCGGCATAGGCGGTCTGCGGATTGACCGGGCTCGTCTCGTCGAGGATCTGGTCAGGCCGCCCCACCCCATAGACCGAGCAGGAGGACATGTAGACGAACCGCTTCGCACCCGCCTTGCGGGCCATCTCGGCCAGATGCATCGAGCCGCCGTGGTTGATCTCATGCGTGAGGCCGGGCGATTGCTGGCCCAGCGGATCGTTCGACAGTTCGGCCAGATGGGCCACCGCATCGAATCCCTCCAGGTCCTCGACCGTGACCTGCCGGATGTCCCTGGTGATGACGGCCGGGCGCGGCGCCGAGGTCGGATAGAGCCACCCCTTGCGGTAGAAACCCGTGTCGAGCCCCACGGCCTCGATGCCTCTTTCCAGCAGATAGGGGCCAAGAAGGGCGCCGACGTAGCCGTCCGCGCCTGTGAAAAGGACCTTCAGGGGCATCAACATCTCCGATCAATTCGTGCCGTCTGGCGGCGTTTTTCAAAGCAACTGGTTCCGGCAGGCGCCGGTCAATCTGTCGGGGAGCGCCTCGCGCCCGTCACGCGGCCAAAATTGCCGCGCTCATCCGTTCGGCCGGTTCCGCCCGACTTTCCCACGGCGAGATCATCGGAAAGCCCCGGGCGCAAGTCAAGCGCGCAGGCCCATGACCGCGAGACGGCGGTGCCCACGCCACGGGGCGGGGCGCACCAGCGCCGCCTGCCGGGCCTTCTCCTGTGCGATGAAGCCGTCAAGCAGCGCCTCCTCTCGCGCGATCTCGTCCTGCCCGAGGCTTGCAGTGGGCCGCGCGGCATCATCCAGCGCGCTCCAGAGGGCGCGGAAGGTGCCCGGCGCCGTCGCGCGGGGAACCGCCGTCCGGTCGAGCAGACGGACGGCGTGCTGCGAGGCCCGCCCCTGACCATGAAGAAACCGCGCCACGGCCCGCGCATGAAGCCGCGAATGCCAGCTCCGCGCATCGGCCAGGGGCCGCCCGCGCGGCGCGTCCTGCGCGGCGTCCGGGTCGATCAGCGCCTCGAGTTCGCGCATCTTGGCGAGGTAGCGCAGCGCATCCGCGCCCGCGGGCTCCTGCATCACGGGCGGCGCCTGCGGGACAAGCCGCCCCGCCAGCGCCCGGAGCCGCCCGATCCAGTCCACCTCGGCCTGCGCGTCGAGCACGAGGACCAGACCCGCAAGGTCCTGCCCGGCAAGAAGGCGCACCGCCTCGTCCGCCGCGGCGGGCGTTTCCACCGCCACGAGAACCGCCACGCCCTCGCCCAGCATCGTCAGGCGCCGCGCCAGACTGCGCCCGTCGCCGTCCCGCAGCGTCAGGGCAGCCACCGACCGCGCCTCGGGAATGCGGCGGCAATTCACCGGACGGATGGCGCGCAGACGCACGCCGTCCGGCAGGAGGTCATCGACAAGAAAGGGGGCCGCACGGCTCATTCGGTCTCTCCGGGAGGAAGGCATGACTTCGTCCGCGCGGCGCCTTGGCCGCGCGCATTCATCGGACTGGTCAATCACTCGTCCATGCCCCGGCAACGCCCGCCCTGCGCCCCGGTTCCGCGCGCGCCGGTCAAGGCGTGCCTCCCGGCGCCTGCCGTGACGGATATGGCACTCCGCAGCCGCAGGAGGACGGAACGATCCTCCCGCCGGTCCGTTCTGCCTGCGGATCAACGGAGGAGTTCCAGATGCGGCAGGGGCCGGTTGTGGTGATCACGGGCGGAACGGCGGGCGTCGGCCGGGCGCTGGCACGGGCCTATGCACGGCGACGATGGCGGGTGGCCGTTCTGGCCCGCGGGCAGGCGGGTCTCACCGCAACCGCCGCCGATGTGGCGCGCCTCGGCGGAGAGCCCCTGCCCCTGCGCGCCGATGTGGCCGACGCCGAGCAGGTCTTCGCATCGGCCGAGGCGGTGATGGAGCGTTGGGGCCGGATCGACCTGTGGATCAACAACGCCATGGTCACCGTCTTCGGACCGGCCGAGCGCGCCACGCCCGAGGAATATGCGCGCGTCACCTCGGTCACCTATCTCGGCACGGTTCACGGCACGCTGGCCGCCCTCCGGCACATGCGGCCGCAGGACGGCGGCACGATCCTTCAGATCGGCTCGGCCCTCGCCTACCGCTCGATCCCGCTGCAGGCCGCCTATTGCGCCGCCAAGGCCGCCGTCCGCGGCTTCACCGACTCGCTCCGGTCCGAGTTGCTCCACGACCAGAGCCGTATCCGCCTCAGCATGGCGCAGCTTCCGGCCGTCGATACGCCCCAGTTCGACTGGGCCCGCGCCCATGTCCGTGGCCGCCCGCAACCCGTCCCGCCGATCCACACGCCCGAGGCCGTGGCCGAGGCGGTGGTCGCCGCAGCCCGCTCTGCCCCGCGCGAGATCTGGATCGGCGGCCCCTCGATGCAGGCCATCCTCGGCACGATGGTCGCGCCCGGCTGGATGGACCGCATGATGGCCCGTAAGGCGTGGGAGAGCCAGATCGGACCGGGAAAAGCGAAGGCCGACAACCTGATGGAACCCGTCGAGCGCGACATGGGCGCGGCCGGTCGTTTCGGGGAAGAGGCGTCAGACAGCGTCCTCAGCCTCTCTGGCCCCACCGCGCGGACGGGTCTTGCGGCGGGCGGCCTTCTCCTCGCCGGGGCCGCGATTGCGACCGCCGCGGTTCTGGCACGGCGCCGCGACCCATGACCCTTGCGCATGCGTCATGCGAAAACTGCATGGCTGCCATGCCGCTCCGAAGGCGAAGCTACGGTTGTGAACGGCCCGACGGCCGACTACGAAAGTTGCTGGCCGTCTGAGGTCCGCGCAACTTCCCGTCGGCCGGATTGCTTTTTCAGGGAGGAGGGGCCCCATGCTGGACGGCGTTCACAACGAGAGGATCCGTCACCCCGGCCTTCGCAGCCGGCTGGTGAGCGCGGAAGAGGCAGCCTCGCTGATCGAGGATGGCATGACGGTCGGCATGTCCGGCTTCACCCGCGCGGGCGAGGCCAAGGCCGTGCCCATGGCGCTCGCCGCCCGCGCGCGGACCAAGCCGCTGAAGATCACGCTGATGACCGGCGCCTCGCTCGGCAACGACCTCGACAAGACGCTGACCGAGGCGCATGTGCTGGCCCGTCGCATCCCGGTCCAGTCCGATCCCGCCCTCCGCAAGGCGATCAACCGCGGCGAGGTCATGTTCATCGACCAGCATCTGTCCGAAACCGTCGAGATGCTGCGCACCCGGCAGTTGCCCAGGGTGGATGTGGCGGTGATCGAGGCGGTGGCTATCACCGAGAACGGCGGCATCGTGCCCACCACCTCGGTCGGCAACTCGGCCTCGTTCGCCATCCTGGCCGAGAAGGTCATCGTCGAGATCAACCTCAGCCAGCCGGCCGAGCTTGAAGGGCTGCACGACATCTACATCCCGACCTACCGGCCCAACCGGATGCCGATCCCGGTCGTGACACCCGAGAGCCGCGTTGGCCTCCCCTTCATCCCGATCCCGCCCGAGAAGATCGCGGCCATCGTCGTCACCGAGAAACTCGACAGTTCGGCCACGATTCTCGATCCCGACGAGGATACACGCGCCATTGCCGGTCACCTTACCGAGTTCCTGCTGCACGAGGTGCGGGCGGGGCGGCTCGACCAGACGCTCCAGCCGCTGCAGGCCGGGATCGGCACGATCGCGAACGCCGTGCTGCATGGCTTCATCGACACGCCCTTCCATGACCTGAAAATGTATTCCGAAGTCCTGCAGGACTCGACCTTCGACCTGTTCGACGCGGGCAAGCTCCGCTTTGCGTCGGGCTCGTCGATCACTCTTTCGGCGCGGAAGTATCAGGAGGTGCTGTCGCGCCTGGCCGATTACAAGCCCCGGCTGATCCTGCGCCCGCAGGAGATCTCGAACCACCCCGAGGTCGTGCGGCGCCTCGGCCTCATCTGCATCAACACGGCGCTCGAGTTCGACATCTACGGCAACGTCAATTCGACCCATGTTACCGGCACGCAGATGATGAACGGGATCGGCGGCTCGGGCGATTTTGCACGGAACGCCTATCTGTCGGTCTTCGTGACCAAGTCGATCGCGAAACACGGGGCGGTGTCGTCGGTGGTGCCGATGGTGAGCCATGTGGACCATACCGAGCATGACGTGGACATCCTCGTGACCGAGGTGGGGCTGGCCGACCTGCGCGGCCTTGCCCCGCGCGAGAGGGCCGCAACCATCCTCGCCAACTGCGTCCACCCCGACTATCAGCCGATGCTGCAGGACTATGTCGCGCGCGCCTGCCAGCGCGGCGGCCACACGCCGCATCTGCTCGAGGAAGCCCTGTCCTGGCACGTCCGGCTGACGGAGACCGGCCGGATGGCGTGAGTGGCGCCACGCCGCGTCAGGCAGCCCCTTCCGAGGCTTGCGAGGCCGCGAACCTGCGGCCCAGGCGGCCCGAGATGAAGCTGGTGATCGCGGGCGCCGGCAGCGGGCGGGAGAAGAAGAAGCCCTGCGCCTCGTCCACCCCTTCGGCGATGGCGCAATCGAGCTGGGCCTGGGTCTCGACCCCCTCGACGGTGGTGCGCATGTCGAGGCTGCGGCCGAGGCCCGCCACCGCCTTGAGAATCGCCAGCGCCTCGCGCGCATGAGGCAGATCGCGGATGAAGGACCGATCCACCTTGATCTTGTCGAACGGAAAGCTGCGCAGGTAGCCCAGCGATGAGTAGCCGGTGCCGAAGTCGTCCATCACGATCTTCACACCCACCGCGCGCAGTTCCTGCAGCACCGTGATGTTGCGGTCGGTCGGGTCGAGCAGCACCGACTCGGTGATCTCGAGTTGCAGCCGCTCGGGCGAAAGGCCCGAGGCTCGCAGGGCCGACACGACTACATCGACAAGCCCGCCGCCGTGGAACTGGAGCGGCGAGAGGTTCACGGCGAGCGACACATTGTCCGGCCAGCGGGCAGCATGGGCACAGGCCTCGTGCAGAACCCACTCGCCCATTCCGCCGATCAGGCCCGCCTCTTCGGCCACGGGAATGAACTGGTCGGGCGTGATCCAGCCGGCCCCCTTGCGGTGCCAGCGCATCAGCGCCTCGCAGGCGGTGACGCGCCCGTCGGCCAGCCCGATCAGCGGCTGGTAGAACACCGACAGCTCGCCCTGCCCCAGCGCCGCCCGCAGCGCGGACTTCATCTTCTGCCGGCTCTGGAGATGGATGTCGGTCGCTTCGTCGAAGACGCGGAAAGTGCCCCGGCCGGCTTGCTTGGCGGCATAGAGCGCCACATCGGCAAAGCGCATGACCTCTTCGGCGCTGTCGCCGCGGCCGCGCGCGAACGCGATGCCGACGCTCGCCCCCACCTCGGGCACCGTGCCCTCGATGTCGAAGGGCTTCGACACGGCGGTGATCAGGCGACGAGCGAGATCGCAGGCCTCCTGCTCGGTTCGGACCGGCGTCTGGATCACGGCGAATTCGTCCCCGCCGAGCCGGGCCACCGTGTCGCTGCTGCGCACCGATGTGCGCAGCCGGTCGGCGACCTGCCGCAGAACCTGATCGCCCACCGGATGCCCGCGGGTGTCGTTCACCGCCTTGAACCCGTCGAGATCGAGCATGTGAACCGCCACCGTGCGGCCGGGCGTCAGGGTTGCCACGGCTTCCTCATAGCAGTCGCCGAAATAGTGACGGTTGGGCAGGCCGGTCAGCATGTCATGGCGCGCCATGTGGAAGACCTGCAGCTGCGCCATCACCCGGTCATCCTCGGCCTGGCGGCGGGCGCTGATGTCCACGCAGCAGCCGATGAAGCCGATGAAGGTGCCGTCGGCCAGGACGCGCGGCTGGCCCACGTCGATCACCCAGCACCAGCTGCCATCCGGCCGACGCAGCCGGAACTCGTTCGTGTAGGGGATCCGGCGGCGCATGGCATTCTCGCACACCGCGACCGTCGCCTCGCGGTCCTCGGGATGAACGGCATCGATCCAGCCATCGCCGAGCGCGTCATCGAGGGACTGGCCCGTCGCCTTCAGCCAGCCCCGGCTCACGAAGACATTGTGCCCGTCCACATCGGTCACCCAGACCATCACCGGCGCATCGTCGGCGAAGGCGCGAAAACGCGCCTCGCTCTCGCGCAGATGGTCGAGCGAGACGTGCCGTTCATGCACATCCTCGAGGATGCCGAACCAGCGGTCGATCCGCCCCTTTTCATCGCGCCGCGCCACGACGCGCGCCCGGAACCAGCGATACTGGCCGTCCGGCATGCGGAGCCTGTGCTCGGCGTCGAAGGGGCCGCCGTCCGACACGGCCTGCGCCCAGGCGGCGCGAAGCTCGGGCCGGTCGTCGGGATGCATGGCCCCCCACCAGGCATCGACATGCGAGGTGTCGCGCGGCAGTCCGGTCAGATCCACCAGGCGATCCGAGACGTCCGAAAGCGTCCCGTCCGGTGCGAAGCTGAACGGGATCACCGGGTGGAGATCGAGTAGGCCGCGCAGATGCGCCTCACGCTCGCGCAGGACCTGTTCCGTCTGGCGAAGTTCGGTGATCTCGAAGAAGGTGACGACGAGATGCTCTCCGGCCGGCTTGCGCGACACGAGAAAGCGGCGCACGCCCGCGGGGCCGGGCACCACCTGCTCGACGGTGAGCGAGCCATTGCGCATCGCATCGGCATCGAGATCGTGCAGCCGGGCGGCGGTCAGCCCGCCGACAAGCTCATGTTCGGCGCGCCCTTCAAGGTCGCCCCGCTGGCACCCGAGCAGATCGCAGGCCGCGCTGTTCATGAAGATCACGCGCGACTCGGGGTTCTTGATCAGGACGGGATGCGCGACGCCGTCGAACAGCGCCACCCAGCATTCCTCGGCCGGGCCCTGGGGCTGGCCCGTCAGCCTGCTGCGGAGATTGGGCATGTCCGTCATTGGCGGAACCGATCCTTCAGGCTGAACTGGTCACGGGCGCCCGGACGGGCTGTCAGAAGATGAGCATCCCGATCCCCACCCACATGCCGATCCCGCAGATCACGGCGGGCAGCAGCCACCAGCCGGAGGGCAGCTTGCCTTCGGGATCGGCGATCTCGTCCGCCTCGGCAGGGGCCGTGGCGACGATCATGTGGCGCGGGGCACGAAGGGTGAGGCTGTCGCTCATGCTTGTCTCTCGCTTGTGGTGGGGGCGGCTGACGGATCACGGCCGCCCTCAATCCTAGTGCAAATGCTTCCTCCGGGCCCCGGAACAGGCGGATGGCCCTTTACAACAATAAGTATGGAGTCCCCTTCCAAGGCCTTAACGGCGCCGGGCCCGGCGAAGTTTTTTTGCGCCTGCGCGGCGCTGCAGGCCGTGCCCGCTCTAAATCCCGCGACCGCTTGTCCGTTGGCGTGCTGAAGCATCCAAGACGGAGGAGCCGCCGTGACCGAGAAAGCCGCCCCAGCCCCCATCTACCCCGAGACGGCGCTTCCGCGGGCCACGGCGCAGCGCATGCTCGCGCTGGTCGGGGCCATCGGCGAATATGACAGCGCCCCCGCCTCGCACACGCTGACGGGCCTCTTGCGGCTGGCGGCGGGCCAGCAGCCGACGCTGGCCGAACGCACGAGCCTGCAGATCGCGGGGCTCGTCACGCTCGATCAGGGCCAACCGACCATCACGCCCGAAGGGCTGGCGGTGCTCGGCTGCGAAACCGAGAGCCGCCCGCAGCCTGCGGCACCCGTGGCGGCGGCGGCGGACGTCTCTCGCCAGGGGCCGGACCCCATCGCCCGCCTGAAGATCGGCGCCTCGGTCTACGAGATCGCGGGCTGGCCTGACAGCGACGCGCTCGCTTTCCGCACCGATGCGGCCTCGCCCTGGCGCGAACTCGAGTCCGACCTGGCGGCCGGCTGGTCCGAGATCGCGGCCGAGATCCTTCAGCGCACCCGCAACGCGCTCGAGGAATATGTGCGGATGCACATGATCCGGCGCCGCGAGGATCAGGAGGCCGGCGGCGCAAACGGCTTCGACCTCTATGGCCTCGGCTGGGAGGTGCGCGACATCGGTGGCGAGATGCTGCTGCGGCTGGACGAGGAGACCGACTGGCGCCCTGTGCGCGAGTCCGCCCTGTCGCACGTGGCCGGGATACGCGAGCGCGCCGCCGCGGCGCTGGTGGCCCAGGTGAAGGACCTGCGCGAGCGGATCGGCGACGACGTCCATGCCTGGGCCAAGCGCCTTGCCGCGGGGGCCCTGGTCGAGCCTCTCTGAGGCAAGCCGCGCCGCCCGGCCGGGCGGCGTGACCCGTGCCTCACAGCATCGAGGGCAGGACCTGATCCGGCGGCCGGTGGCCGTCGGCGAAGGTCTTGATGTTCAGGATCACCTTCTCGCCCATCTCGATCCGCCCCTCGAGCGTGGCCGAGCCCATGTGCGGCAAGAGCACCACGTTCGGCAGTTCGCGCAGCCGCGGGTTGATCTCGTGCCCATGCTCGAACACGTCGAGCCCCGCGCCCGCGATCTCTCCGGCGCGCAGGCCGCGCGTCAGGGCGTTCTCGTCGATCACCTCGCCGCGCGAGGTGTTCACGATCACCGCGGTGGGCTTGAGCAACTTCAGCCGACGGGCGTTCAGCAGATGGAAGGTCGAGGGCGTGTGCGGGCAATTGACCGAGATGATGT
This sequence comes from Cereibacter sediminicola, assembly GCF_007668225.1. Taxonomy (NCBI): domain Bacteria; kingdom Pseudomonadati; phylum Pseudomonadota; class Alphaproteobacteria; order Rhodobacterales; family Paracoccaceae; genus Cereibacter; species Cereibacter sediminicola. The sequence goes on from NZ_VDEK01000002.1 coordinate 66,488, forward strand.
CCATCCGCGTGACCATCTGGTCGAGGCTTTCCCACCAGGTCGCGCCGAGTTCCTCCTCGATCTCGGGGCGGAGGCGCTTGCGGTTGTGGTAATGCACCTGCATCCCGAAGGCCCTGGCGCGCCGCGCCACCGCCTGCCCGATCCGCCCCATGCCGAGGATGCCCAGCCGCCGGCCGCGCAGCCGTCCGCCCAGATGCGCCATCGGCGCCCAGCCCGCCCAGTTGCCCGACTGCATCTCGGCCAGCCCCTCGGGGATGCGGCGGGTGACGGCGAGGATCAGCGCCATGGTCATGTCGGCCGTGTCTTCGGTCACCACATCGGGCGTGTTCGAAACAAGGATGCCGCGCTGCCGAGCAGTGGCCACGTCGATATGATCCACGCCCGCGCCGTAGTTCGCGATCAGCTTCAGCCTCGGACCTGCCTGCGCCAGCATGGTGGCGTCGATCTCATCGTTGAGACAGGGCACCAGAACATCCGCCCGCCCCATCGCCTCGACCAGGTCATCCCGCGACATCTTCGTGTCCGGGTCGCGGAGCTGCACGTCGAACAGCTCCTTCAGGCGGGTCTCGACCACGTCCGGCAGGCGTCGCGTGACGACAACAGTAAGGCGTTCCACGGGCATTCTCTGTCTCCCCTGCACTTCCAAATCCGGACATGTGGTGGCAAGGTGCCGCCAAGCGGGGCGCGGCACAAGCCCCGGCAGAGGCAGGACGGCGCGGCATGACGGCATGGCTGCGTGAAAGGCGGAAAAGAGCGATGGGACGCATGATCAAGGCGCTCGCGTTGGCGCTGGCGCTTGCCACCGGCGCGACGGCGCAGGAAGCCGACGTTCCCGCGGACGATCCCGCTGGCTTCGCCTCGGCGGCTCAGGCGGCAGCGGTCGCCGGTGTCGGCCCGGTCACGAGCCTGCCCCTGCCGCGCTATGTCTCGCTGAAGACGTCCGAGGGCAACGCGCGCCGCGGGCCGGGCCTGACGCACCGGATCGACTGGGTCTTCACGCGCGCCGGGATGCCTCTCCGCGTGACGGCGGAATACGAGCACTGGCGCCGCGTCGAGGATTTCGAGGGCGCGGGCGGCTGGGTGCATTACTCGCTGCTGTCGGGGGTGCGCAGCGCGATGGTCGTGGCCGAGATGGCCGACCTGCATGAGGATCCGGCCAGCGGCTCGACCGTCACGGTCCATGTCCAGCGGGGCGTGGTGGTCCGGTTGCTGTCCTGCATCCGCGACTGGTGCCGCGTCAGCGCCGAGGGCAACCGCGGCTGGGTGATCAAGACGGCGCTCTGGGGCGTGGACCCGGCCGAGATCCTCGAGTAAAGGCCCGGCCCCTCAACTCCGGCAAGAAGACCCGCCGGGCCTTCCGCCTCGGCCTCTCGGACGATCTTCGGAAGAGCCCTTTCCCGGCGGTGCCACGTGCCCTCTGCGCCGCGGGTATGGCCGCGCCGTCGAGCCGGCGCAAGGCGGGTGTGACCCACGCAGGATCAACTCCAGAGACCCGCCCGGCGCATCCGCGGCCACTCCGGCCGCCGTCACCGGGGAACGGCGCAGGCCCTTTTGCAGCGGGCGACATGAGAAAGGGGGCCCGAAGGCCCCCTTTCCTGTCAGCTCTGCGGTGCAGAGGCTTACATCATGCCGTCCATGCCGCCCATGCCGCCCATGCCGCCGGCCGGAGCCGCCTTCGGCTCGGGCTTGTCGGCGATCATGGCTTCGGTGGTGATCAGCAGCGAGGCGACCGAGGCCGCGTCTTCCAGAGCGGTGCGAACCACCTTGGCCGGGTCGATCACGCCGAACTTGAACATGTCGCCATATTCTTCGGTCTGGGCGTTGAAGCCGAAGGCCTTGTCGTCCGACTCGCGCACCTTGCCGGCCACGACCGAGCCGTCCACGCCCGCGTTCTGGGCGATCTGGCGCAGCGGGGCTTCCAGCGCGCGGCGCACGATGGTGATGCCGGCGTTCTGGTCCGGGTTCTCGCCGGTCAGACCGTCGAGCACCTTGCCCGCCTGGATCAGGGCGACGCCGCCGCCAACCACGATGCCTTCCTGAACGGCCGCGCGGGTCGCGTTCAGGGCATCATCGACGCGATCCTTGCGCTCTTTCACTTCGACTTCGGTCATGCCGCCGACGCGGATGACGGCCACGCCGCCCGCCAGCTTGGCCACACGCTCCTGCAGCTTCTCGCGGTCGTAGTCCGAGCTGGTCTCTTCGATCTGGGTGCGGATCTGCGACACGCGGGCTTCGATCTCGGCCTTTTCGCCGGCACCGTCCACGATGGTCGTGTTGTCCTTGTTGATCGAGACCTTCTTGGCGCGACCGAGCATGTCGATGGTGACATTCTCGAGCTTCATGCCGAGGTCTTCCGAGATCACCTGACCACCGGTCAGGATCGCGATGTCCTGCAGCATGGCCTTGCGACGGTCGCCGAAGCCCGGAGCCTTGACGGCGGCGATCTTCAGGCCACCACGCAGCTTGTTGACCACGAGGGTCGCGAGGGCTTCGCCTTCCACGTCCTCGGCCACGATCAGCAGCGGACGCTGGGCCTGGATCACCGACTCGAGCAGCGGGACCATCGGCTGCAGCGACGAGAGCTTCTTCTCGTGCAGCAGGATGAACACGTCTTCCAGCTCGGCCGTCATCTTGTCGGCGTTGGTGACGAAGTAGGGCGAGAGGTAGCCGCGGTCGAACTGCATGCCTTCGACGACTTCGACTTCGGTCTCGAGGCCCTTGTTCTCCTCGACGGTGATGACGCCCTCGTTGCCGACCTTCTGCATCGCGTCGGCGATGAAGCGGCCGATCTGGGCTTCGCCGTTGGCCGAGATGGTGCCGACCTGGGCGACTTCATGCTGGTCGTTGACCGGACGCGAGGCGGCCTTGATCGACTCCACGACCTTCGCAGTGGCGAGGTCGATGCCGCGCTTGAGGTCCATCGGGTTCATGCCGGCGGCCACGGCCTTGAGGCCTTCCTTGATGATGGCCTGGGCCAGAACGGTGGCGGTGGTGGTGCCGTCGCCCGCCTCATCGTTGGTGCGGGAAGCGACTTCCTTCACCATCTGGGCGCCCATGTTCTCGAACTTGTCGGAGAGTTCGATCTCCTTGGCGACCGACACACCGTCCTTGGTGATGCGCGGCGCGCCGAACGACTTGTCGATCACGACGTTGCGGCCTTTCGGGCCCAGCGTGACCTTCACGGCATCGGCGAGGATGTTCACGCCGCGCAGCATGCGGTCGCGGGCATCGGTATCGAACTTGACGTCCTTGGCAGCCATGTTGTTGCTCCTGTTTGTCTGGTTGATGCGATCGTCTCGACGCGGCTCGAAGCCCCCTGGGCCAAGCCGCGGTCAGCTCGGGATCAGCTGAGGATGCCGAGGATGTCGCTTTCCTTCATGATGAGCAGTTCCGCACCGTCGATGGTGACTTCGGTGCCCGACCACTTGCCGAACAGCACGCGGTCGCCCGCCTTCACCGACATGGCGATCAGCTCGCCCGAGTCCTTGCGGGCGCCTTCGCCGCAGGCCACGACTTCGCCTTCAGCCGGCTTTTCCTTGGCGGTGTCGGGGATGATCAGACCGCCCTTGGTCTTTTCGTCGCTCTGGACGCGGCGGACCAGCACACGGTCATGCAGCGGTTTGAAAGCCATCTGAGAACACTCCCTAGGTTCCAGGTTAAATCCGGTTAGCACTCAGCATCGGCGAGTGCCAACGCCGCGAGAGATAGGAAAGGCTCACGCGGCTGTCAACGGGGAGGATGCGTCAAAATGCACACGCGGCCTTGGCGCGGCGGGCACGGCGTGCCACCCTTGCCGCGCCCCTCCAAAGGACAAGGTGCATGGCGCGTCTCACGAAGTTTCTCTGTGTTTTCTTCCTTCTCTCGGCCCCGGCTGTGCAGGCTGCCTGCACCGGAACCGACCTGATCGCGGCCCTGCCGCCGGAGGCGCGCGAGCGCGTCGAGGCCGAGGCCGCCGCCCAGCCCTACGCCACGGGCAACTTCTGGCGCGCCACGCGCGACGGGCGGCAGGTCGTGCTCGCGGGCACCTATCACCTCGCGGACCCCCGGCACGCCGCCAGTCTCGAGCGGCTGCGGCCGCTGATCGCGGAAGCCTCGGCGCTGCTGGTCGAGGCGGGCCCCGAAGAGGAAGCACGGCTGAAGGAGGCGATGGCGCGCGATCCGTCGTTGATGATCTCGGACGGGCCCACCCTGCCCGAGGTGCTGAGCGAAGAGGAATGGCAGACCCTGTCGGACGCGCTGCGCGCCCGCGGCGTTCCCCCGGTGCTCGCCTCGAAGTTCCAGCCCTGGTATGTCTCGATGACGCTTGCCCTGCCGCCTTGCGCGGTCGAGGCGGCGAGGAACCCCGACGGGCTCGACAGGCTCGCCATGCGCGCGGCCGAGGATGCGGGGGTGCCGGTTCGGTCGCTCGAGCCCTGGAACACGGTCTTCGACCTCTTTGCCGAACTGACGCCGGAAGAGCAGCTGGCGATGATTCGGACGGCCCTGCCGCTCGAGGATCGGGTCGAGGATCTCGCCGTGACGCTGGCCGACCGCTACTTTGCCGGCCAATCGCGTCTTGTCTGGGAATACATGCGGATCGAGGCGCACGGCATGCCCGGCTACACGCCCGAGGCCGCGGATGCCGAATTCGCGCGGATGGAGCAGACGCTGATCAGCCGGCGCAACCACGGCTGGCTGCCGGTGATCGAAGAGGCCGCGGCCAACGGCCCGGTGGTGGTTGCCGTGGGCGCCCTGCACCTGCCGGGGCAGGAGGGCGTGCTGGAACTGCTGGACCGGGCGGGCTACCGGATCGAGCCGCTCGGCTGATCCTGACGTCGGGGCGGCAGTGGACGGACGGCCACCCCGACAGTCTCGGGGATCACCCGCGGCCGGGCGCGCCGAAGAGGCTGGTGAAGACCGAGGCGGGCTTGAGCGAGCGGCTCAGCTCGGCCAGGACGAGTTCGTAGGGCAGGTGAGAGCGGGGATCGCGCATGGCAAGCTCCTTGGGTCTGCGGTCGCGGCGCCGAGGCGCCTCATGCCGCACGAGTCGCGGCCTGACGCGGACGATGCGCCGATCAGGCACGGCCCACAATTTCCCTGTCGTCGCACCCGCGGTGCCGCAGGTGACGGGCGCCCGTCCCGCTGGGCCCGCGATCCGGCGGCCATCCTCCGACGCTCTTCCGGTGCGGAGCGAGCGCGACCCCCGCCCCCATGCCGCGATGCAGCACAAACCCTGCCGCGGGCGTGACAAGAGGTCTCGCGGCTTCTATAAGGCCGCCAATCTCATCCGCATCGGGAAACATCATGATCAAGGTTTTCGGCCACAAGTCCCCCGACACCGACTCGACCGGCTCGCCCATCATCTGGGCCTGGTACCTCACGGAGGTCAAAGGCACGCCGGCCCGGCCCGTCCTGCTCGGCGAGCCGAACACCGAGGCCGCCTTCGTGCTGCGCCACTGGGGTCTCGACAAGCCCGAGATCATCTCGGACGTGACCGCCGAGGACAGCTGCGTGATCGTGGACACCAACAACCCGGCCGAACTGCCCCCCTCGATCAACGAGGCGAAGGTCGTGGGCATCATCGACCACCACCTGCTCGTCGGCGGGATCAAGACCAAGGCGCCGATCGACATCACGATCCGGCCGCTGGCCTGCACCGCGACCATCATGCACGATCTGATGGGCGAGGACCTCGCCCGCGCCCCGCGCGAGATCAAGGGCGCGATGCTGTCCTGCATCCTGTCCGACACGCTGGAGTTCCGCTCGCCCACCACGACGCCGCACGACCGCGCCGTGGCCGAAAAGCTGGCCGCCGATCTCGGCGTGGACATCCCCGCCTTCGCGGCCGAGCTGTTCGCCGCCAAGTCCGACGTCTCGGCCTTCTCGGATGCCGAGCTTCTGCGCATGGACTCGAAGGAATACGAGATCGAGGGCAAGCAGTTCCGCATCTCGGTTCTGGAGACCACGGCGCCGCAGGTGCTGCTCGACCGCAAGGACAGCCTGATGGCCTCGATGCCGGGCGTCGCCGCCGAGGATGGCGCCGATCAGGTCGTGCTCTTCATCGTCGATATCCTGCGCGAAGAGGCCACGCTGCTCGTGCCGAACGACCTCGTGAAAGAGCTGGCCGAGAAGAGCTTCGGCGCGACCGTCACCGGCGACACGGTGGTGCTGCCGGGCGTCATGAGCCGCAAGAAGCAGATCATCCCCGTCCTCAAGCTCTGACCCGGCTAGTGGCCACCGGGCGCGCTCCGGTGGCCCCTCGACAGAGGCGTGGGGCGCCCCATCTTCCGCAGGCCGGACCCCGTCCGGCCTCCGCTACCGGCCGCTTGCGCCGATCAGAAAGGCCTTCCGATGACCCGCATCATCGCCTCGCTCTCCGAGGTATCGGCAAGTTACACCGCCCTCTTCTGCGACCTCTGGGGATGCCTGCACGACGGCAAGCGCCCGTTCGACGAAGCGGTCGAGGCCTTGCGGGCCTTCCGGGCCAAGGGTGGCACCGTGGTGCTGCTGACCAATGCGCCGCGGCCCAAGCCCTCGATCGTCCGCCAGCTCGAGGCGCTGGGTGTGCCCGCCGACTGCTATGACGAGGTGACCTCGTCGGGCGATGCGGCGCAATACGCGCTCATCACCGGGGCCGTCGGGCGCCGCGTCCATCACCTCGGCCCGCCGAAGGACGACAGCTTCTTCACCGAACTCTCGCCCGACCTGCAGAAGGTGGCCGCGACCGAGGCCCCCATCGTGAAGGTGCCGCTTGCGGAGGCCGAGGGCATCGTCTGCACCGGCCTCTTCGACGACCTGACCGAGACGCCCGAGGATTACCGGGCGACCCTTCTCCATGCCAAGACCCAAGGGCTGAAGCTGCTCTGCGCGAACCCCGACATCGTCGTGGATTACGGTCACAAGCGCATCTATTGCGCGGGCGCCATCGCCGCGGCCTACGATGAGATGGGCGGCCGGAGCCTCTATTTCGGCAAGCCCCATCCGCCGATCTACGATCTGGCGCGGCGCCGGCTCGAGGCGATCCGCCCCGGCGTGCCCGCCGACGAGATCCTGTGCGTGGGCGACGGGATCACCACCGACATCCGCGGCGCCGTGGCCGAAGGGCTCGATTCGCTCTTCATCACCGGGGGCCTCGCTTCGGACATCTTCGGCGAGAACGGCGAACGGCTCGAACAGCCGCTCCTCGATGACTGGCTGGCCAAGGCCGAGCTTTCCCCGCCGTTCGCCATATCGCGCCTGCGCTGAACCGACCGCACCGGGCGCATGCCGCCGGCCGCAGGCATCCCTGCCGGCCCGCGTCGGCACGACCGCGGCGGCGCGCCGGCTGCAATCCTGACGTGGCGGCAATATTCTTGCGCCTTTAGTCGCATGTCGGAACTTATATTGCCCGTGTATCTTGTGCTGCAATGCAGCGGGATCTAGGTTTGCCGCACCAGCCAAGGGATTCGCAGGATGCTCGACAACATGCCCCGCGGGACGATCTGCATCGAAGACCTCGAGATCGGCATGAGCCGACATCTCCGCAAGGAAGTGACCGATCGGGACATCGAGCTGTTCGCCGAGGTCTCGACCGACCGGAACCCCGTGCATCTCGACGACGATTACGCCCGCGACACGATCTTCGAGGGACGGATCGCCCACGGAATGCTGACCGCCGGCCTGATCTCGGCCGTGATCGGCGAGCAGCTTCCGGGCCATGGCACCGTCTATCTCGGCCAGTCGCTGAAGTTCCTTGCCCCGGTGCGTCCGGGCGACACGGTGCTTGCGGAAGTGACCGTCACCGCGATCGACCATGCCAAGCGCCGGGTAACGCTTGAAACCCGCTGTCTGGTGGGCAATACCACCGTCCTGAAGGGCGAGGCGCTGGTGCTGGCGCCAAGCCGGAAATTCGACTGACGGCGGGGTCCCCGCCCGCGGGGACCGATGCGCATCTACAACCACTGGCAAGGGCTCGAGGCTTCGGACCGGGGCGCCTCGATCGCGATGGGCAATTTCGACGGCGTCCATCTTGGCCACCAGCATGTCATCGACCTGGCCCGCGGGCGCGGCCCCCTGGGCATCGTCACGTTCGAGCCCCACCCGCGCGAGGTCTTTGCCCCCGATGCGCCCCCCTTCCGGCTGATGAACGCCGAGGCGCGGGCAAACCGGCTCGCCAAGCTCGGGATCGAGCGGCTCTACGAGTTGCCCTTCACCCGCGACCTTGCCGCGCTGACGCCGGAAGAGTTCGCGCGCGATGTGCTGGCGAACGGTCTGGGCGTGGCCCATGTGGTCGTGGGCGCCGACTTCTGCTTCGGAAAGGGCCGGTCCGGCACGACCGCGGACCTCGTGGACCTCGGGCGTCGGCACGGCTTTGATGTCACCATCGCCGATCTGCTGAAGGTCGAGCATCTCGAGATCTCTTCGACGGCGATCCGCACCGCCCTCAGCGAGGGCAGGCCGCGGGATGCCGCCGCCATGCTCGGCCACTGGCACCGGATCGAGGGAGAGGTGCTGCACGGTGACAAGCGGGGGCGCGACCTCGGCTATCCGACGGCCAACATGTCGGTCAGCGGGCTGCATCTGCCCCGGCTCGGAGTCTATGCGGTGAAGGTGGACGTGCTGACCGGGCCAAAGAGGGGCAGCTACGCCGGCGCCGCAAGCCTTGGCGTCCGGCCGATGTTCGGCACCAACCGCCCCAATCTGGAAAGCCACCTGTTCGATTTCTCGGGCGATCTTTACGGCCAGCACCTCTCGGTGGCCTTCGTGGACTATCTGCGCCCCGAGATGGTCTTCGACGACCTGCCCGGCCTGATTGCACAGATGGACGCCGATTGCGCGCGCGCGCGCGACATCGTCGGCAGCTGACCCCTTCCCTTTCCGCGCGCGAGCGCGCATCTAGCGGCGATGACCAAGCCCCCTGCCCTCCGCGCCCGATTCTGGGAGCGCGTGCCCCTCGACCGGATGACGCCCGCCGAATGGGAGGCGCTCTGCGACGGCTGCGGCAAGTGCTGCCTGAACAAGATCGAGTTCGAGGACACGGGCGAGGTGGCCTTCACCCGCATCGCCTGCCGGCTGCTCGACGGCGACACCTGCCGCTGCTCGAACTACGCGATCCGCCGGCAGTTCGTGCCGGATTGCGTGCAGCTCTCGCCCGCGACGCTGCCGAAGATCGCCTACTGGATGCCGCGCACCTGCGCCTACCGGCTCCTTCACGAGGGCAAGTCCCTGCCCGGCTGGCACCCTCTGCTGACCGGCGACCCCAACTCGGTGCATGACGCGGGCGCCTCAGTTCGGGGCTGGACGGTGCCCGAATTCGAGGTGGCCGAGGAGGACTGGGAAGACCACATCATCGAGGAAACCCCCTGATGTTCTTTGCCTCGGACAATGGCTCGGCCGTCGCCCCGGAGGTGCTGGCCGCGCTGGCGGCCGATCAGGGGCCGGCGATGCCCTACGGCGCGGACCCGGTGACGGCGGAGGTCACCGCCCTGATCCGCACCCTCTTCGAGGCGCCCGAGGCCGAGATCGCGCTGGTCACCAGCGGCACGGCCGCCAACGCGCTGGCACTCGCCACGCTGAGCCCGCCCTGGGGCGCGATCTTCTGCCGCGAGGAGGCCCATATCGAGGCGGACGAGTGCAACGCCGCCGAGTTCTTCTCGGGCGGCGCGAAGCTCGTCACCCTGCCGGGCGACCAGGGCAAGCTCGCCCCCGAGACACTGGCCGCCGCTCTGGCCCGTTTTGCGCCGGGCGATCTCCATGCGGCACGGCCCGCGGCGCTGTCGCTGACCAACGTGACCGAGCTTGGCACCCTGTATCGCCCGGCCCAGATCGCGGCCCTTACCGCCGTGGCCCGGACGAGGGGCCTCGGCTGCCACCTTGATGGCGCGCGCCTTGCCAATGCGCTGGTGGCGGCCGATGCCTCTCCGGCCGAGATGAGCTGGCGGGCGGGCATCGACATCCTGTCGCTGGGCGGCACCAAGAACGGGCTGATGGGGGTCGAGGCGGTGGTGGTCTTCGACCCCGCCCGGGCCGACGAACTGCGCATCCGGCGCAAGCGCGCCGGGCATCTGATGTCGAAGCACCGCTATCTCGCGCTGCAGATGCGGGCCTATCTGGCGGACGGGCTGTGGCTGCGGCTCGCCCGGCGCGCCAATGCGGCGGCGGCCCGGCTGGCCGAGGGGCTGGCGGCGCTGCCGGGCGTGCGTCTGGTGGCCCCGACCGAGGCGAACCTGATCTTCGCCGACCTGCCCCGGACCCTCGCCCACCGCGCCCGCGCCGCCGGTGCGGTCTTCTACGACATGGGCGGCAACGGGGACCGCGTGCGGGTGCGGCTCGTCTGCTCCTGGAACACGTCCGACGCCGAGGTCGATGCCTTCCTCGCGGCCCTCGCCTGAACCTGCCCCGGCGGCTTTCGTGCCGCGCGGACGGCATTTCGGGACGGCGCTTTCGGTGCGGTTTCCAAGCCCCCGGACCGATGCTAGAGGGGGGGGCACAGTCACGAATCCGCACTCCTGCGGCCTCCTCGAGGAATATCCGATGCCAGCCATGAACGAGCCGAAGCTGATCTCCGGCAATGCCAACCTGACGCTCGCGAAATCCATCGCGCGGCGGATGTCGGTTCATCGCGGCATGGCGGTCTCGCTGGTCGATGCGCGGGTCGAACGGTTCAACGATCAGGAAATCTTCGTCGAGGTCTACGAGAATGTCCGCGGCGAGGACATGTATGTGATCCAGCCGACCTCGAACCCGGCCAACGACAACCTGATGGAGCTGTTGATCATTGCCGACGCGCTGCGGCGCTCTTCGGCGGATCGGATCACGGCCGTGATCCCCTACTTCGGCTATGCCCGGCAGGACCGGCGCGCCAAGGCCCGGACGCCGATCTCGGCCAAGCTGGTGGCGAACCTGATCGTCGAGGCCGGGATCGACCGCGTGCTGACGCTGGACCTGCACGCGGCCCAGATCCAGGGCTTCTTCGACATTCCGGTGGACAACCTCTATTCCGCGCCGATCTTCGCGCTGGACATCGAGCACCACTTCAAGGGCCAGATGCAGGACCTGATGGTGGTGTCGCCCGACGTCGGCGGCGTGGCCCGTGCGCGTGAGATCGCCAAGCGGATCAATGCGCCCCTCGCCATCGTGGACAAGCGCCGTGAAAAGCCGGGCGAGATCGCCGAGATGACGGTGATCGGCAATGTGGCCGGCAAGAAATGCATCATCGTCGATGACATCTGCGACACGGCCGGCACGCTCTGCAAGGCGGCCGAGGTGCTGATCGAGAATGGCGCACTCGAGGTCCATTCCTACATCACCCACGGCGTCCTCTCCGGTCCTGCGGTCGAGCGCGTGACCAAGTCGGTCATGAAGAGCCTTGTCATCACCGACTCGATCGAACCTTCGGCCGCTGTTCGCGGTGCCCCGAACATCCGCATCGTGCCCACGGCCCCGATCTTCGCCCAGGCGATCCTGAACATCTGGAGCGGCACCTCGGTCTCGTCCCTGTTCGAGACCGAGACGCTCGTCCCCATCTACGAAGGCATGTATCAGCGCGGCTGATCCCTCCCGGGCGGCTTGCCCTTCTCGTCAAAAGGCTGCCGGAGGACCTCCTCCGGCGGCCTTTCCATTCCCACCGGGCAACTGTCGAAGGCGGCGCCTGGCGCAGCCAGACCTTCCCGGACCGCAACGAAAAAGGCCCCGGAAATCCGGGGCCTTATTCTTATCTCGAACAGGGTTCAGTGACCGGCCGAAGCCTTCAGCGCCAGCATGTCGTTCAGCGTGCGCTCGGCCATGTCCTTGTCCTCGGGCAGAGCGACCGAGACCAGTTCCCGCGCTTCGGCGATGAACTCGTCGAGCACGGTGCCGGTCAGTTCCTCGACCGCAACGGCCTTCTCGGCCAGGACCGAGATCGAGGTCGCGTTGATCTCGGCAAAGCCGCCGGTCACCGCATAGGACTGCACGCCCGAAGGACCCTGGGCCCGAAGGATGCCGGGGCGCAGGGTGGTGATGGTGGGGGCATGCCCCTCCATCGCCGTCATGTCGCCGTCGGTCCCCGGGACCTGCACCTCGGTCGCCGCGAAGGAGGCCAGCCTCCGTTCGGGCGACACGAGGTCGAATTGCAGCGTTCCCGCCATGTTGCCCCCTTACGCCGCCTGCGCCGCGAGACGCTGGGCCTTGGCGATCACATCCTCGATGTCGCCGACCATGTAGAAGGCGGCTTCCGGCAGATGGTCATATTCCCCGTTCACCACAGCCTGGAAGGAGGCGATGGTTTTCTCGAGCGGGACCTGAACCCCGTCCGAGCCAGTGAAGACCTTCGCCACGTCGAACGGCTGCGAGAGGAAACGCTGGATCTTCCGGGCGCGGGCCACGGTCAGCTTGTCCTCTTCCGACAGTTCGTCCATGCCGAGGATCGCGATGATGTCCTGCAGCGACTTGTAGCGCTGGAGGATCCCCTGCACGGCGCGGGCGACGTTGTAATGCTCTTCGCCCACGATCTGCGGGTCGAGGATCCGCGAGGTCGAGTCGAGCGGGTCCACGGCCGGGTAGATGCCGAGTTCCGAGATCGCACGCGACAGCACGGTCGTGGCGTCGAGGTGGGCGAACGAGGTCGCCGGCGCCGGGTCGGTGAGGTCGTCGGCGGGCACGTAGATCGCCTGCACCGAGGTGATCGAGCCGGCCTTGGTCGAGGTGATCCGCTCCTGCAGGGCGCCCATGTCGGTCGCGAGCGTCGGCTGGTAGCCCACGGCCGAGGGGATACGGCCGAGAAGCGCCGACACTTCCGAACCCGCCTGGGTGAAGCGGAAGATGTTGTCCACGAAGAACAGCACGTCCGTGCCGGACTGGTCGCGGAACTGCTCGGCCAGCGTCAGGCCGGTCAGCGCCACGCGGGCACGCGCCCCCGGAGGCTCGTTCATCTGGCCGTAGACCAGCGCCACCTTCGATTCCGCGAGATTGTCGATCTTGATAACCCCGGAGTCGATCATCTCGTGGTAGAGGTCGTTCCCTTCACGGGTCCGCTCGCCCACGCCGGCGAACACGGAGTAGCCCGAGTGCACCTTGGCGATGTTGTTGATCAGCTCCATGATCAGAACGGTCTTGCCCACGCCGGCGCCACCGAAGAGGCCGATCTTGCCGCCCTTCGAGTAGGGGGCCAGAAGGTCGATCACCTTGATGCCGGTGACGAGGATTTCCGAGGTGGTGGACTGTTCGGCGAAGGTCGGGGCCGGCTGGTGGATCGCGCGGGTCGAGGCCTGGCCGAGGTCGCCCTTCTCGTCGATCGGCTCGCCGATCACGTTCAGGATGCGGCCGAGGGTGGCGTCGCCCACCGGGACCGAGATCGGGCTGCCGGTGTCCGTCACCGGGGCGCCGCGCACGAGACCTTCGGTCGCGTCCATGGCGATGGTGCGGACGGTGTTCTCGCCGAGGTGCTGGGCCACTTCAAGGACCAGACGCTTGCCGTTGTTCTCGGTTTCGAGCGCGTTCAGGATGGGCGGCAGGCCACCATCGAACTGCACGTCCACGACGGCGCCGATGACCTGCGTCACCTTGCCTTGGGATGCTGTTGCCATGTCGTTTCTCCGTCGGATCAGAGCGCCTCGGCGCCCGAGATGATTTCAATGAGCTCTTTGGTGATCGCGGCCTGACGCGACCGGTTGTACTGGATGGTCAACCGGTTGATCATGTCGCCGGCGTTGCGGGTGGCGTTGTCCATGGCGGACATCCGGGCACCCTGCTCGGACGCTGCGTTCTCCAGCAGAGCCGTGAAGATTTGCGTGGCCACACCCCGCGGCAGGAGGTCGGCCAGAATGCCTTCCTCGGACGGCTCGTAGTCGTAGAGCGAGCTGACCTCGCCGTCGCCCTCGAACACGGCGGGGATCACCTGCTGCGCGGTCGGGATCTGGCTGATGACCGACTGGAAGCGGGCGAAGAAGATCGTCGCCACGTCGAACTCGCCCTTGTCGAAGCGGTCGAGCACGTCACGGGCGATGCCCTGCGCCACCGAATAACCCATGCGCTTGACCTCGGAAAGGTCCACATGGCCGATGACATGCTGGCCGAGGTCACGGCGAAGCTGCTCGCGCCCCTTCTTGCCGACGGTGAGGATCTTCACCGTCTTGCCCTCGGCAAGCAGCTTCGCCGCATGGGCCCGGGCAAGCCGGACGATCGACGAGTTGAAGCCGCCGCAGAGGCCGCGCTCGGCGGTCATCACCACCAGAAGCTGCACCTTGTCGCTGCCGGTCCCCGCAAGGAGACGCGGCGCGCTTTCCGAAGAGCCGACGGAGCCCGCGAGGCCCGTCATGACGGCGGTCATCCGCTCGGCAAAGGGACGGGCGGCCTCGGCAGCCTCCTGGGCGCGGCGGAGCTTGGCCGCCGCGACCATCTGCATGGCCTTGGTGATCTTCCGCGTGTTCTTGACGCTTCCGATCCTGTTCTTCAGGTCCTTGAGGCTGGGCATCCGTTATCTCCCCTGCCCCGCCCTCAGGCGAAGTCTTTGGCGTAGGCGTCGAGAGCGGCGCGGATCTTGTCTTCCAGCTCACCCTTGACCTTGCGGTCGTTGTTGGTGATGTCCGCCAGCAGATCGCGGGCGTTGGTGCGCAGGTGCTTGAGCAGGCCCTGCTCCCAGCGGCCGACGTCCTTGACCGGAACCTTGTCGAGGTAGCCCTTGGTGCCTGCGAAGATCACGCAGACGATCTCGGCGTTGGTCAGCGGCGCGTATTGCGGCTGCTTCATCAGCTCGGTCAGGCGCGCGCCGCGGTTCAGCAGCTGCTGGGTGGCGGCGTCGAGGTCCGAGCCGAACTGGGCGAAGGCCGCCATCTCGCGGTACTGCGCCAGTTCCAGCTTCACCGGGCCCGCGACCGATTTCATCGCGTCGGTCTGGGCCGAGGAGCCCACGCGCGACACCGAGAGACCCGTGTTCACGGCCGGGCGGATGCCCTGGTAGAACAGTTCGGTCTCGAGGAAGATCTGACCGTCGGTGATCGAGATCACGTTGGTCGGGATGAAGGCCGACACGTCGCCGCCCTGGGTCTCGATGATCGGCAGGGCGGTCAGCGAGCCCGCGCCGTGGTCCTTGTTCAGCTTGGCCGAACGCTCGAGCAGGCGCGAGTGGAGGTAGAACACGTCGCCCGGGTAGGCTTCACGCCCCGGCGGACGGCGGAGCAGCAGCGACATCTGGCGGTAGGCCACGGCCTGCTTCGAGAGGTCATCGTAGATGATCAGCGCGTGGCGGCCGTTGTCGCGGAAATATTCCGCCATCGCGGTCGCGGCGTAGGGCGCGAGGAACTGCATCGGCGCCGGGTCCGAGGCGGTCGCGGCCACGACGAGCGTGTAGGCGATGGCGCCGGTCTCTTCCAGCTTCTTCACCAGCTGCGCGACGGTGGAACGCTTCTGGCCGATGGCGACATAGATGCAGTAGAGCTTCTTGCTCTCGTCGTCGCCGGCGGCTTCGTTGTAGCTCTTCTGGTTCAGGATCGTGTCGAGCGCGATCGCGGTCTTGCCGGTCTGGCGGTCGCCGATGATCAGCTCGCGCTGACCGCGGCCGATCGGGATCATGGCGTCCACCGACTTGAGGCCGGTGGCCATCGGCTCGTGCACGCCCTTCCGCGGGATGATGCCGGGGGCCTTCACGTCGGCCACGCGACGCTCGGTCGCCGCGATCGGGCCCTTGCCGTCGATCGGGTTGCCAAGGCCATCGACCACGCGGCCGAGCAGCGCGTCGCCGGCCGGCACGTCCACGATGGACTTGGTGCGCTTGACGGTGTCGCCTTCCTTGATCGAGCGGTCGTCGCCGAAGATCACGACGCCGACGTTGTCAACCTCGAGGTTGAGCGCCATGCCGCGGATCCCGCCGGGGAATTCCACCATCTCGCCAGCCTGCACGTTGTCGAGGCCATGAACGCGGGCAATCCCGTCGCCCACCGAGAGAACGCGCCCCACTTCGGCGACTTCAGCCTGCTGGCCGAAGTTCTTGATCTGCTCCTTGAGGATCGCAGAGATCTCAGCAGCTTGGATACCCATTTATCCGACCTCTTTCATTGCATTCTGGAGAGCTGCGAGCCGCGCCTTGACCGAGGTGTCGATCATGGAGGAACCCAGCTTGACGACAAGACCGCCGATGAGGCTTTCATCGACGGTGGTTTTCAGTTTGACATCCTTGCCCGCGCGGGCCTTCAGCGTGGCGGCGAGACGCGCGGCCTGCTCGGGGCTGAGCGGCGCGGCGGCGGTCACCTCGGCGGTGATCTCGCCCTTTTCCGTCGCGATGCGGTTCTGCACGTCGGCCACCATCTGGGGCAGCACGAAGAGGCGGCGCTTGGAGCCCATCAGGGAGAGCGTGTTCGATGTCAGGGGCGAGAGACCCATCTTCGCGGCAACCGCGGCGATGGCCTTCTGCTGATCCTCGCGCGCATAGACCGGAGAGGTGGCGAGATCCCGCAGATCCGCACTCTCGGCCCAGGCGGCGCCGAGGGCGTCCATATCCTTCTCGAGTGCGGGCAGGGCACCTTCGTCCTTCGCCAGTTCGAAGACGGCGGCGGCGTAGCGCGCGGCGATGCCAGAGGAAATCGAAGCCGGTTCGGACACGTCAACCCTTTCGATATCTTGGCCCCGGCAGCGGGTCTTGCGTCCCGCAGGCCAGAGGCACTGTGTGGCGCGAAGGATCTTTCCCGCGCGTCTCAAGTTTCGCGGCGGGTGTAGCAGAGGACTTGCAGCCTCGCAACCACGAAGGTCAGCCCTTCGGCGACGGGGCGAAGCCTTTGTTTCCTTGGCGCTCCGTGCCCTCCTCCGCCTTTCGCACGATGCCTGCGGAAAGGGCTTTCAAGGTCGCTTTCTGTCATGCGACGAGATGACCGGCGCTGGTGCCGCTAACATCGGAATCGTGGTGCCGCTAACATCCGTCGCTGCAGGGGCCCGAGCGGCCCGAAGTGCGGCTTGCGGGCGCAGGCAGCGGCTGCGGAATGCCCTCGAGCGCGCGCAGCGGATTGGTGACGACGGACTTGAGCCCGGAGCGCGTCGGCGCATACATCTGCTTGGAGGCCTCGACGATCAGCACCCCGCCCACCAGCCAGGGCGCGAAGCGCCGCCCCCCCGCCTCCCAGAAGTCGGCGGTCTTGAGCCAGAACCGCTGATGAAGCGGCGGCGCGAACAGCGCGGCCAGCGTGCGTTCGGGGGTGAAGTCGTGGCGCTTGAGCTGCGTCTCGAGCTGATTGAACGAATAGGGCCGGCCGAAGCCGAAGGGCGTGCCGTCCCGCCGCGCCCAGAGCCCCGAGCGCGACGGCACGATGAAGAGCGCCTTTCCGCCGGGCCCCAGCACGCGCCAGGCCTCCGCCAGGACCTCGGACGGGTGCTCGGACGTTTCCAGCCCGTGTAGCATCACGAGCTTGTCCACCATCCCGGTCGAGAGCGGCCAGGAGCCTTCGTCGCAAAGCACCGAGACGTTGCCCATACCCACCGGCCAGGGCATCACGCCCTGGGGTCCGGGCATCAGGGCGATGACCCGCCGGGCCTGCTCGAGATAGGGCCGCAGCAGCGGCACCGAAAAGCCGAAGCCTGCCACCGTCTGGCCCTTGGCGTCGGGCCAGAGCTTCTGGACCTGATCCCGCACGGCGCGTTGCGCGACCCGTCCGAGTGGTGTCCTGTAGTAGAAGTTGTGCAGGTCGAGCACGTCGAGATGCATTGCAGGCAAGCCTTGTCCGGGCAGAGGTCCGGGCCACACTACTAAGGAAAGGGAGAAGAAACCATGCCGCTCGAACTGGTAACGGTGCCCTGTCTCAGCGACAATTACGCCTTCCTCGTCCATGATCCGGCGAGCGGAGAGACCGCCGTCGTGGACGTGCCCGAGGCCGAACCGGTGATGGCGGCCCTCGCGGAGCGGAACTGGCGCCTGACGCAGATCCTCCTCACCCACCACCACGGCGACCATGTGGCGGGCGTGGCGGCGCTGCGCGAGGCCACCGGCGCCCGGGTCGCGGGGGCGGCGGCCGACGCCCACCGCCTGCCGCCGCTCGACCTCGCGCTGGCCGAGGGCAACCGGGTGCGGATCGGCTCCGAGGAAGGCACGGTCATCGAGGTGCCCGGCCACACGGTCGGACATATCGCCTTTCACTTCGCGGACTCCGGCCTTGCCTTCACCGGGGACAGCCTGATGGCGATGGGCTGCGGGCGGCTCTTCGAGGGCACGCCCCCGATGATGTGGCAGAGCCTGCGCAAACTTTCGGCACTGCCCGCCGACACGCTGATCTGCTCGGGCCACGAATATACGCAGGCAAATGCCCGCTTTGCCTGCACCCTTGAACCCGAAAATCCTGTGCTTATCTTTCGGGTCGGATCCATCGCTGCGGCCCGCAAAGAGGGTCGTCCCACCGTTCCCTCACAACTTTCCGATGAAATCGCGACCAATCCCTTCCTTCGGGCGGGAGAAGCCGCCGTGAAGGCTGCCGTTGGCATGGCCGATGCAGAAGATGCCGAGGTTTTCGCCGAAATCCGAAGGCGGAAGGACAATTTCTGATGCGTGCGCGAAGGGGCGATCACTTTTTGCGAGGAGGCTGTCAGAAAGCAGAACTTGTCCGAAATAACACTTGAAGGGCGGCCAAGAAAACCGAACTTTAAACTTACGAGGCCAAGGTCCGAGGAGCTGATGCCCCTTCGACCCGCAGGACAGGAGCACCCGATCGTGCCATCTTTTTCGACCACTCTCGAGCAAGCCATCCACGGCGCTCTGGCGCTTGCGAATGCCCGCCGTCACGAACTCGCCACGCTCGAGCATCTGCTGCTCGCCCTGATCGACGAGCCCGACGCCTCGCGCGTGATGAAGGCCTGTTCGGTGGATCTCGATGAATTGCGCAAGACGCTCGTCGACTTCATCGACGACGACCTGTCCACCCTCGTCACTACCGTCGAAGGCTCCGAGGCGGTGCCGACGGCCGCCTTCCAGCGCGTGATCCAGCGCGCCGCCATCCATGTGCAGTCCTCCGGCCGGACCGAGGTGACGGGCGCCAACGTGCTCGTCGCCATCTTCGCGGAACGGGAGTCGAACGCCGCCTATTTCCTGCAGGAGCAGGACATGACCCGCTATGACGCGGTCAACTTCATCGCGCATGGCGTGGCGAAGGACCCGTCCTATGGCGAGCCCCGCCCCGTCACCGGCGCGGAGGAGCATCATGAGACCCCGAAGGCTGAAGCTGGCGAAGCGAAGGAGTCTGCGTTGTCCAAATATTGCGTCGACCTGAACGTGAAGGCCCGCAAGGGCGACGTGGACCCGCTGATCGGCCGCGAGCATGAGGTGGAACGCTGCATCCAGGTGCTCTGCCGCCGTCGCAAGAACAACCCGCTCCTGGTGGGCGATCCGGGCGTGGGCAAGACCGCCATCGCCGAAGGGCTCGCGCGCAAGATCGTCAACGGCGAGACGCCCGACATCCTCGCCCGCGCCACGATCTTCTCGCTCGACATGGGCGCGCTGCTGGCCGGCACCCGCTACCGCGGCGATTTCGAGGAACGTCTGAAGGCCGTGGTCAAGGAGATGGAGGAGCATCCCGACGCCATACTCTTCATCGACGAGATCCATACCGTAATTGGCGCCGGCGCCACCTCGGGCGGGGCGATGGATGCCTCGAACCTGCTGAAGCCCGCGCTGCAGGGCGGCAAGCTGCGCTGCATGGGCTCGACCACCTACAAGGAATATCGCCAGCATTTCGAGAAGGACCGCGCCCTGTCGCGGCGCTTCCAGAAGATCGACGTGAACGAGCCCTCGGTCGAGGATACGGTGAAGATCCTGATGGGTCTGAAACCCTATTTCGAGGAGCATCACGACCTGCGCTACACGCAGGATGCGATCCGCTCGGCGGTGGAACTGTCGGCGCGCTACATCCATGACCGCAAGCTGCCCGACAAGGCGATCGACGTGATCGACGAGGCGGGGGCGGCCCAGCATCTGCTGGCCGACAGCAAGCGCCGCAAGACCATCGGCCCGCGCGAGATCGAGGCCGTGGTGGCCAAGATCGCCCGCATTCCCCCGAAGAGCGTCTCGAAGGACGATGCCGAGGTGCTGCGCGATCTGGAAAAGACCCTCAAGCGCGTGGTCTTCGGGCAGGACAAGGCGATCGAGGCTTTGTCCTCGGCGATCAAGCTGGCGCGGGCGGGTCTGCGCGAGCCCGAGAAGCCGATCGGCAACTATCTCTTCGCCGGCCCCACCGGCGTCGGCAAGACCGAAGTGGCCAAGCAGCTGGCCTCGATCCTCGGCGTGGAACTGCTGCGCTTCGACATGTCGGAATATATGGAGAAGCACGCGGTCTCGCGCCTGATCGGCGCGCCTCCGGGCTATGTCGGGTTCGATCAGGGCGGGATGCTGACCGACGGTGTGGACCAGCATCCGCATTGCGTGCTGCTGCTCGACGAGATCGAGAAGGCCCACCCGGATGTCTACAACATCCTCCTGCAGGTGATGGACCACGGCAAGCTCACCGACCACAACGGCCGGTCGGTGGACTTCCGCAACGTGATCCTGATCATGACCTCGAACGCGGGCGCATCGGAGCTGGCGAAATCGGCCATCGGCTTCGGCCGTGACCGGCGCGAGGGCGAGGATACGGCCGCGATCGAGCGGACCTTCACGCCCGAGTTCCGCAACCGCCTCGACGCGGTGATCTCCTTCGCGCCGCTGGGCAAGGAGGTGATCCTCCAGGTGGTCGAGAAGTTCGTCCTCCAGCTCGAGGCGCAGCTGATGGACCGCGGCGTTCATATCGAGCTGTCGCCCGAGGCCGCCGCCTGGCTGGGCGACAAGGGCTACGACGACAAGATGGGCGCGCGACCGCTGGGCCGCGTGATCCAGGAAAACATCAAGAAACCGCTGGCCGAGGAGCTGCTGTTCGGCCGGCTGGTGAAGGGCGGGCTGGTCAAGGTGGGTGTCAAGGACGGCACGATCGATCTCAGGATCGAAGAGCCGAAACCGCGCCTGACGGGCTCCAAGCCGCCGCTGCTTACGGCGGACTGACCGACGGTCTCTCCGGGCCGAAGACGGGTGCGAAGGGCGGGGGAAACCCCGCCCTTCTGCATGATCCGGCCTCGCTCCCGTCCGTTGGGGCGCGGGAGCGGGGCGGCCTAACGCTCGGTCAGCTTGAGTTCGATGCGGCGGTTCTGCGCACGGGCGTCGGGGCTGCTGCCCTCCACCACGGGGCGATACTCGCCAAAGCCCGTCGCCGCCAGCCGCGAGGGCGGAAAGCCCAGCGTCTGCTGCATGTAGCGCACGACCGAGAGGGCGCGGGCCGAGCTCAGCTCCCAGTTGTCCCGGAACGCGCCAAAGCCCGACAGCGGCACATCGTCGGTGTGCCCGTCCACACGGATGATCCAGTCGATCCCGTCCGGGATCTGCTCGCGGATTTCACTCAGCGTCCGCGTCACGCCCGAGATCTGCGCCCGGCCCTCGGGGGCAAGCTGGGCCGATCCCGGCTCGAACAGCACTTCCGAGGAAAAGACGAAGCGGTCGCCCACGATCCGAACCCCCTCGCGGCCGGCCAGAACCTGCCGCAACTGGCCGAAGAACTCGGACCGGAACCGTTCCAGATCCTTGTTCTGCGCCTCGAGCCGGAGGCGTTCCGCCTCCTCAAGCTCGGCGCGGCGTTTCTGCTCGGCCGCCACCTGCGCCAGCGCCGAGTTGAGCTGGGTCCCGAGGCTCTGCAGCTGGACCATGTTCTCCTCGTCGCGTTCCTGCGCCGCGTCGAGCAGCCCCTGCAACGAGCCGAGCTGCGCCCGCAGGGCGGCGACCTGCTCGTTCAGCAGCGCCACGCGCCGGGCGGCCTCGGCCCCCTCCCCCTCCCGCGAGGCGAGAAGCTCGCGCGCGGCGGCCAGCGCGGCCGCCCGTTCTTCCGCCTCGGTCGCCGCCCGGGCGGCGTCGGTGCGCGCAGCCGCCAGCAGCGTCAGGGTCTCTTCGGCCCGTTTGCGCTGCTCTTCCAGCGCCAGCGTCATGGCGGTCAGCTCGGTCTCGGACGCCCTCAGCCGCGCCCGCAGGGCTTCGGCCGCGGCCGCATCGACCAGCCGGGCAGCCTCTTCGTCCGACAGCTTCTTCTCGCTTTCCGCGACCTGTCCGCGCAGATCCGCCACCAGCGCATCCAGGGCCTCGCGCCGGGCGGCGGCAAGACGCGCCGCCTCGGCCTGCGCATCGATCTCGCTGCGCGCCCGGGCCAGTGCAAGCTGCGCCGCCTCCTGCTCCGAGATGAGGGCGGCCCGCGCCGCCTCGAGCTCCTCGACCGAGGCCGACAGCCGCTCCGCCTCGCCCCTCGCCCGATCGCGCTCGGACAGGAGCGTCGCCACCTGCTCTTCGAACGAGGCGATGCGGCCCTGGGCGGCCGACAGCTCACCCTCGCGGGCGGACAGGGTGGCGGTCAGCGTGGCGATGGTGGCAGCCTGCCGCTCACCCTCGGCGCGGGCCGCATCGACGGCCGCGGTCAGATCCGACGTCTTCTGACGCTCGAGCCCCAGCGCGTCGGCGAGATCGGCCAGCTGGCCGGTCAGACTGTCAAGCTCGGTGTCCTGCGTGCTGATCGTCTCGCGCAGGACCGACTGGATCACCATGAAGATGGTCAGCACGAACATCAGCACCAGAAGCAGGGCCGTCATGGCATCGACGAAGCCGGGCCAGATGTTGGTCTCGCGCCGCCCGTTTCGCCGCACCAGCGCCATCGCCTAGCCCCGCGCCGCCGCCGAGCGCGACAGCTGTCGCACGGCGCCGGTCAGCGCGGCGAGGTCGCTGCGCAGGTCCGAGGTGCTTTCCTGGCGGCCGGCCGCAATCTCCTCGAGGATGCGCAGAAGCTGGACGTCGATCGACCGCAGCCGCATGCGCGCCTCGGCATCCGCGAAGGCCGAAGCCTCCGCGCCCGCGAGGGCTGTCACCAGCCGCTCCTGCCCTGCGGCCACCCGCTCGAGAAGCTCGGCCTGACCGCTCGACTGGGCCTCGATCCGCTCGGCCAGCATCTGGACCGCGCCGGCGAGATCGGCCATCCGCGCATCGACGAGGCTCCGGCTCACGTCTGCCTGGGCATAAAGCTCCTGCATCCGGTCCATCTGCTGCATCATCTGCTCGAGCACGCCCGCGACCAGCGAGGCGTCCGCCCCGTCGCCCTCGACACCCGCGGGCGTGAGGCGCGTGAAGGACGAGAGCCATTCCTCGAGCTGACGATAGAAGCGGTTCTGCCCGTGGCTGGCAAAGAGTTCGAGCAAGCCCACCACAAGCGAGCCCGCAAGCCCCAGCAGCGAGGAGGAAAAGGCCGTGCCCATGCCGCCCAGCTGGCTCTCGAATCCTTCCATGAGTTCGCCGAACAGCTCGACGCCGCTCTGGCCTTCCTGCGGGGACAGCGCGCGGATGGTCTGAACGAGGGCCGGCACGGTGGTTGCAAGCCCGTAGAAGGTGCCCAACAGACCGAGGAAGATCAGCAGGCTGGCCAGATAGTGGGTAATGTCGCGCGCCTCGTCGAGCCGCGTGCCGACGGAGTCGAGGATCGAGCGCGAGGAGGTCGAGGAGATCTGCATCCGCTTGCCGCGCGAGCGCAGAAGGGAGGCGAGCGGGGCAAGCAGGCGGGGCGCGCGCACGTATTCGAACCCCGGCCGATCCCGGACGAAATTCTCGATCCAGCTCACGGACTGGACGAGCTGCGCCATCTGCAGGAAGCAGGTGGAGAGCCCCAGAAGGAAGACAAAGAAGATCAGGGCGTTGAGATAGGGGTTCGAGAGGAACACCCGTTCGAGCGTGGTGAAGGCCACGAAGGCGCCGATGGCGACCAGCGCGACGACGACGAGCATCATCACGATCTGCCGGACCGGCTGGGTGAAGTGTGGCTCGGCCTCGACGGCGGTTCTCGGCATTGCGGGTTAGGCCCCTTTCTTCTGCCTGTGCACAATAGGCGCGGCACCACCGGCTGCCAACGGGGGAAAGTGTCAGGACGCCGGTTCGTTGCCCAATGCACGCACCCGTGTTGCAAGCCAGCACAGGTCGGGGTCGTCGATGCCCAGTTCCTGCAGATGCGCCACGGTGTTCAGCAGGTAGTCCCGGTTCGGTCCCCGCTCGCCCACGGCGCGCGCGATCATCCGGGCCTGTGCCTCGAGGTCGAGACGGCCACAATATTGCTCGTGCGCGGGATCGATCACATAGACGAGCGCCTCGACCGTCTCGCCCGTCGTCAGCTCCACCGGCAGCCACTGCTCGAGATAGGCGTGGCTGATGAGTTCACGCTCGCGCAGGGCAGCGAGGGTTTCGGCCTCTGTGCCCGCCGCGGCCCGGAACGCCACGCCCGCGCACCCCTCTCCGGGCGCCGCATCGAGGGCCAGCACCAGCCCCGGCACCGAGAGGGTGCCGCGGTAGTGGATCGAGGTCATGCAGAAGCTGCGGCGCCACCCGTCGAGCCGCGCGGTCACGCTCTGCTCGACCGGAAAGCCGGGGTTCCAGATCAGCGATCCGTAGCCAAAGACCCAGAGCGGCCGGGGCATCGCTCAGCGGCAGTAGGGCGTGCGGCGCGCGACCGTGTCGAAATGCAGGTGATCCTCGTGGAATCCGTCCGAGCCGGGGCCGAGGGTGGTGCCGAAGATCCCGCAGGCCGCCTTGTGCGAGGCGCGGATCATCTTCTCGCGTCCCCAGTCGCGGGCAATGGTGACAGACTTGCCGTTGGCGAGCGTGAAGCCCGAGATATCCACCGCCTTGCCGCGGCCATGTTCGCTGATCGGGTTGCCGCGCTGGTTGTTGCGGCTGCGGCAGGTGTAGGCGCCAGCGATCTCCAGCCTCACGACGTCGGAGGGCACGTTCGGACGCAGGCCCCGGTTGATCCAGGTCTTGAGCGCGCGGGCGGTGCCGCAATCCATGGTCGAGGCCATGCTCAGCGCCACCCCGTCGATCGAGGTCACCTGCACCGGCTCGGCGATGCCGCAGCCGCGGATCCTTCCGACGATGGGGGCGAGGGTGGCGCCCCGGATCGTCGGGTCGCCGCAGACCGAGCCCTTGCGGCTCTGGATCATCGCGCCGCCCGGCACGGTGCGGACGGCGGCGGCGCGGGTCACGGTCTCGGGCGGGCGGGCCTTCGGGCGGAAGAACGTCTCGAGAAGCCCCGCGCGCCGCGGCTCTGCCCGTGCGGGCGCGACAAGGCTCATGGCCGGACCACGCGGCAGGGCCTCGGCCGCCGCGACCTTCAGGGCCGGACGGGCCCGCGGGCGCAGCATCTGCTCGGGCGCGGCGGCGACCGGAACCGGCGCTGCGGCGACAGCCGGGCGCGCCGAAGGACGCGGAGACACCGAAGGGGCATCTGCGAGCGCGGTTCCTGCCATGAATCCCGTGACGAGAACCATCACCCCGAATGCCCGCATCGTCCCTAGCCCTTCCCTGTCCCGTTGGTGGCCTCGGCCGCGCGGCCGAAGTCCGGTGCTGCCGTGTCCTGACCCGCCTCGATGATCCCCCGGCGGATGGCGCGCGTGCGCGTGAAATATTCGAAAAGATGATCCCCATCACCCAATCGAATGGCTCTCTGCAGCGCGAAAAGTTCTTCGGTGAAACGGCCGAGAATGTCCAGCGTCGCCTCCTTGTTTGTCAAGAAGACATCCCTCCACATCGTGGGGTCCGAGGCGGCGATGCGCGTAAAGTCGCGGAAACCCGCCGCCGAGTAGCGGATTATTTCCGATTGGGTGACCCGGCGGAGGTGATCGGCCACGCCCACCATCGTGTAGGCGATCAGGTGGGGCGTGTGGCTCGTGACGGCCAGCACCAGATCATGGTGCGCCGCGTCCATCTCCTCGACATTGGCACCCATCCCCTCGCACAGCGCGCGAAGCCGCGCGACCGCGGCCGGATCGGCGCCTTCGGGCGGCGTCAGCAGCCACCAGCGGTTGCGAAAGAGCGTGGCAAAGCCCGATCGCGGGCCGGAATGTTCGGTGCCGGCGAGCGGGTGGCCGGGGATGAAATGCACCCCCGCGGGGATGTGCGGGGCGACCGCCGTGATGACGGCCTGCTTGACCGACCCTACATCCGTGACCGTGGCGCCCGGCTTCAGATGCGGCGCGATCTCGGCGGCGATGGCGCCCATCGCTCCGACCGGCACGGCGAGCACGATCAGGTCGGCCCCCTCCACCGCGTCGGCCGCCGTCTCGCACACCCGGTCGCAGAGGCCGATCTCGAGCGCGGTCGCCCGCGTCTCGGCGCTGCGGGCGTGGCCCACGATCTCCCGGCACAGGCCCGCCTCGCGCATCGCGTGCGCCATCGACGAGGCGATGAGCCCCAGCCCGATCAGCGCCACGCGGTCATGCAGCGCCATCAGCGCATCCTCTTGAACTGGGCGATGGCGTGGGCCACCCGGCGGCACGAGGCCTCGTCGCCGATCGTGATCCGCAGGCAGTGCGGCAGCTTGTATCCCGCCACCCGCCGCACGATCAGCCCCTGGCTCTGCAGGTAGAGGTCGCAGGCCTCGGCCTCTTCGCTGTCCGAGAAGCGCGCGAGGATGAAGTTCGCCATGGACGTGTCCGAGGGAACGCCGATCTCGGCCAGCGCCTCGGCCAGCCAGACGCGCCAGCGGGCGTTGTCGGCGCGGCAGCGGGCCACGTGGTCCTGATCGCGCACCGCCGCCTCGGCCGTCTCGAGCTGCGTGGTCGAGAGGTTGAACGGCCCCCGGATCCGGTTCAGCACGTCGATGATCGCCTTCGGCCCATAGCCCCAGCCGATCCGCAGCCCGCCAAGCCCGTAGATCTTCGAGAAGGTCCGCGTCATGACGACATTCGTCCGCTTCTCGACCAGGGCGAGGCCCGCGTCATAGCCCGGCACATATTCGGCATAGGCACCGTCGAGCACGAGGATCGCCTGCGGCGGCAGCCCCTCGGCCAGCCGCGCCAGATCGGCCTGCCCGATCATCGTGCCGGTGGGGTTGTTCGGGTTGGCCAGGAACACGAGCCGCGTGTGGGGCGTGCAGGCGGCGAGGATCGCATCCACGTCCGTCGTGCGCTCGCGCTCGGGCACCTCGACCGGGTTCGCGCCCACCGCAAGGGCCGAGATCCGGTACATCAGGAAGCCGTGCTCGGTGAAGATCACGTCGGTGTGCGGCCCGGCGTAGGCCTGGCACAGGAAGGTGATGATCTCGTCCGAGCCGACGCCGCAGATCACCCGCGCCGGATCGAGCCCGTGCACCTCGGCAATGGCCTGGCGCAGGCCCGCGTGATCGGTCGAGGGGTAGCGATGCAGCGTATGCACCGAGCGCAGGAAGGCTTCCTTCGCCTTGGGCGAGGGTCCGAAGGGATTCTCGTTCGACGAGAGTTTCAGCGCGTTCTGGATGCCTGCCACATGGCTCTTGCCGCCCTCGTACAGGGCAATGTCGAGAATTCCGGGCTGGGGGCGTATCGCGTCGCTCATGGGTCACCTTCCTCTGGCCAGCGGGTTCTAGCCGGGGCGAGGTCATGAGACCAGTGCGAACTGATCAGGAACAGAAGGCGCTGGGGCGATGCGACCCGCAGGCCACAAGACCTAGCCACCTGCCCTGCATGTTGCGGAAGAAAAAGGCCGCTCCGCAAGCGGAACGGCCGGAAGGTCCCTGGACGCGGGCGCCGGGTGACGCCGCGGGTCTCAGGATCAGTTCTTCGCGTAGAATTCGACCACGAGGTTCGGTTCCATCACCACCGGGTAGGGCACGTCGCCCAGCGACGGGGTGCGGACGAAGGTCGCCGTCATCTTCGAGTAATCGACCTCGATGTAATCCGGCACGTCACGCTCGGAGAGCTGGGTGGCCTCGAGAACGATCGCGAGCTGGCGCGACCGCTCGCGCACCTGGATCACGTCGCCTTCCTTGCAGCGGTAGGAACCGATGTTCACGCGCTGGCCGTTCACGGTCACATGGCCGTGGTTCACGAACTGGCGCGCGGCAAAGATGGTCGGCACGAACTTGGCGCGATAGACGATGGCGTCGAGCCGACGCTCGAGCAGGCCGACCAGCATCTCGCCGGTGTCGCCCTTGACGCGCTCGGCTTCCGCATAGATCTTGCGGAACTGCTTTTCGGTCAGGTCGCCGTAGTAGCCCTTGAGCTTCTGCTTGGCGCGCAGCTGCGTGCCGAAGTCCGACAGCTTGTTCTTGCGGCGCTGGCCGTGCTGGCCGGGGCCGTATTCGCGCTTGTTCACCGGGGACTTCGGACGGCCCCAGATGTTTTCGCCCATGCGGCGGTCGATCTTGTATTTGGCAGAGGTGCGTTTGGTCACCGCTGATCTCCTTCGAGCGTGAAGGGCGTTGTCCTTTCCCGGATCCCCGGGCGACAGGTCATCCCCTTGCGGGGGCCACCAACACCAATGAAAACCCCGGGCCGAATACCCGGGGATGCGCGCTTATACAGGCCCCGGATGGAGAGTCAACGCCCCCGAACCAGGCGCAAGCACACACCGCAGACCGTTACGGTCAGCGCCACTCCACCTCGCCGAGGAAGATGTAGCCCGCGCCATAGATCGTCTTGATCAGGGTCGGGTTGCGCGGGTCCTCACCCAGCTTCGTGCGCAGGCGCGAGATGCGCACATCCATCGCCCGGTCGAAGCTCTCTCCGGCCGCGCCGCCGAGGCTCTCCTGCATCTGCGCGCGCGAGATCAGCCGGCGCGGACTTTCGAGGAACAGCCGCAGCACCTCGCCCTCGGCATGGCTGAAGGCCACCTCGGTCCCGTCATCCGCCACAAGGAGATAGCGGCCGAAATGGGCGGTCCAGCCCGAAAACCGCGCGGTCTGGGTGGCGGGGGCGCTTTCGGCCCGGCCCTTGCGCAGCCGCGCCCGGACCCGCGCCACCACCTCGGCCGGATCGAAGGGCTTGATGATGTAGTCGTCCGCCCCGAGTTCGAGCCCCGTCACCCGGTCCTGCACCTGCGCCCGGCCCGACACGATGATGATGGCAGCCCCGGATTCGAGCGCCAGCCGGTGAACGACGGCCAGCCCGTCACGGTCGGGAAGCCCGAGATCCACAAGGCACACGTCCGGCGTCCGCCGCTTCAGCGCCGCCTCGAACTCGGTCGCGCGGCCGAAGGCGGTGGTCTGGAAACCGGCCTCTTCCAGCGCGAGCGCCAGCATCCGGCGGATCTCGGGCTCGTCGTCGAGGATGGCGACATGGGGCACGCGGCTCATGCAAAGGCTCCGAGACAGGCGGCAAGTTGCGTGGCGTCGAAAGGCTTGGCGAGGACAGGCGCCAGCGCCTCGGCGCGCTGGCGGCGGGCGTCGCCCGCGGGCAGCGAGGTCATCAGGACCAGCCGCGCGGGAGGGGTCCGCGCGGCCAGCTCTGCGGCGAGGTCGAGACCGGACCGCTGGCCGGGCAGGTTCACGTCCGACAGGACAAGCCCCACCCCCGGCAGGTCGATCAGCGTCAGCGCCTCATCGGCCGAGGCCGCCTCGATCACGCTGTGACCGGCGGCCCGAAGCATCCCGCGCACCGCCTCGCGGATGTCGGGATCGTCCTCGACCAGCACCACCAGCATCGGCGCGGCGGGCTCGTCCGCGCGCCGGAGTGGCAGGCGGAGCTGCACCGCCGCACCGCCGCCCGGGCGGTTGCCGATCCGCACCGTGCCGCCCGCCAGCTTGATCTGGTCATAGACCATCGACAGGCCGAGGCCCGACCCGACGCCCCCCTTCGTGGTGAAGAACGGGTCGAGCGCATGTTCCAGCGCCGCTTCGGAAAAGCCCGGCCCGTCATCCTCGACGAGGATCTCGATCCAGGTATCGCGCACCGCCCGCGCCGTCAGGCGGATCGTGCCCCCCCGCCCTCCGATCGCGTCCCGCGCGTTCAGGATCAGGTTCAGCGCCGCATCCTGCAGCGCCCCCGCATCGAGCATGACCGGCGGGATCGGCTCCGGCATGACGATCTCGAGCGCCACCCCGTCGGGCAGGGTCGGGCCCGCCATCAGCCTCAGGTCCGACAGGAACCGCGCGAGCACCGTGGCGACGGGGTTGAGGGCGCGCTTGCCCGAGATCGAGGCGATCTGGTCGAGAAGCCCCCCGCCCCGCCGGGCCGCGGCGACGGTGGCCGCGACCAGTTGCCGGCCCTCTTCGGACAGGTCCATGCGCTCGAGCCGGCCCTGCAACCCGAGGATCACGGTCAGGAGGTTCGCGAAATCATGCGCGAGCCCGCTGGTCAGTTGCGCCGTCAGTTCGCGCTTGCGGGTCTGGATCAGCGCCTCGCGGGCCTGCGTCTCGGCGGTCACGTCCATCGACAGGATATAGACGCCGTTGATCGGCCCCTCGCCGATCCGGTCCGGCGTGAAGGCCGAGCGGATGCGGGTGCCGCTGTCCTCGGCGGTAAATTCCAGCACCGACGGCTCGCCCTCCAGCGCGCGCAGCAGGCAGGGGCGGATCCGGGCGAAGACCTCGTCGCCCAGGGCCTCGCGTCCCGTCAAGCCGAGGATGTCGGACGGGCGCCCCGGAATCACCTGCGACAGCCGGCGATTGGAATAGGTGTACCGCAGGTCGCGGCCGACATGGGCGATGTGGGCCGGCATCATCTCGGTAGTCAGCCGGGTGCGCGCCTCCATCTCGGTCAGCTCGCGCTGCGCCTCTTCCAGCGCCGCGTTGGTGGCCGCCAGCGCCCGGTTCGCCTGCGCCAACCGCTCGGCATTGGCCAGAACCTCGCCCGACAGCACCTCGGAGCGTGCCCGAAGCAGGCTTTCCTGCAGCTTGATCTCGGTGATGTCGGTATAGACGGTAACCCATCCGCCCTGCGGCAGGGGCGCCCCCTCGACCGAGATCCAGCGGCCCGAGGGGCGTTCGCGTTCCATGTAATGCGGCTGGAAGGTGCGCGCCGCGGCGACCCTGATCTGAACGGCCCTTTCGGGATCGTCCACCGGGCCGTATTCCCCCCGCTCGACAAGATAGCGGATCGTTTCGGTGAAGTCGGCGCCCGAGGTCGCCAGCCGCTCGGGCAGGTCGAACATCTCGCGAAAGCGGCGATTCCAGACGGCGAGCTTCAGGTCGCTGTCATAGATCGACAGCGCCTGCTGAATCAGGTTCAGCCCGGCCCGCGTCAGGGCCTCGAGCGCCTCCTCTCTCTCCGGCATCGCATGTCCTCCCCGAAGATTGGCTAGCATTGCACGGGCGCTCCACGGAAGAGGGTTCCGGCCGTCAGGGCGCCGCGTCACGGCGCGCGGGACGAGCGGACAGGCGCCGCCGGCGGCCTGTTACAATTCGCAAGGATTGCGAAAAAGTCGCGCAACCATTGCGGGCGAGGCTCCGATTGCGAGGGAAAGGGTCATGAAGAACCATCCCTCGGCCCGGCCCGCCCCGGAGGAGGAGGCAGGCCGCATCAGGGAGGAGAGGAATGGCCGAAACGGGGGATCTCGTCTCGATTCCGGCGCTGTTGGCGTGCAATGCAAGCCAGTTTGCCAACCAGCCCGCCTATCGCGAGAAGGAATTCGGCATCTGGCAGGTCTGGACCTGGGCCGAGGCCGCCGACGAGGTCCGCGCGATCGCTCTGGGCTTCATGGCGCTGGGTCTGAAGCGCGGCGATTTCGTCGCCGTGGTGGGGCGCAACCGCCCCGCGCTCTACTGGTCGATGGTGGCGGCGCAGATGTGCGGCGCGGTGCCGGTGCCGCTCTATCAGGACGCGGCGGCCGACGAGATGGCCTATGTGCTGGATCATTGCGGCGCCACCTTCGTCGTCTGCGGCGACCAGGAGCAGGTGGACAAGGTCATCGAGGTGCAGGACCGCATCCACCACATCGAGCAGGTGGTCTATGTCGACAAGCGCGGCATGCGGAAATACGACCATTCCCGCATGAACTGGCTGGCCGACGTGGTGGCCGAGGGCCGCGCCGCGCACTGGCGCTTCGACGAGGAACTGAACCACCGGATCGCGGAACTCGACTACGACTCGACCTGCGTGATGCTCTATACCTCGGGGACGACCGGCAAGCCGAAGGGCGTGGTCCTGTCGAACCGCAACATCATCGAGACCTCGAAGAACTCGGCCGAGTTCGACCGGCTGCGCCCCGGCGACGAGATCCTCGCCTATCTGCCCATGGCCTGGGTGGGCGATTTCATCTTCTCGGTCGGCCAGGCGATGTGGACGGGCTTCTGCGTGAACTGCCCCGAAAGCGCCACCACCATGATGAACGACCTGCGCGAGATCGGGCCGACCTACTTCTTCGCGCCGCCCCGCGTGTTCGAGGGCCAGCTGACCAACGTCATGATCCGCATGGAAGATGCCGGCCGGATCAAGAAGGCGCTGTTTCACCATTACATGAACGTGGCCCGCCGCGTCGGCCCCGACATCCTCGACGGCAAGCCCGTGGGGCTCGCCGACCGGCTGGCCTACTTCATCGGCGACAAGCTGGTCTATGGCCCGCTGAAGAACACGCTGGGGTTCAGCCGCGTGCGCGTGGGCTACACGGCCGGCGAGGCGATCGGGCCCGAGATCTTCGACTTCTACCGCTCGCTCGGCATCAATCTGAAACAGCTCTACGGCCAGACCGAGGCCTCGGTCTTCATCACCCAGCAGCCCGACGGGCAGGTGCGCTCGGACACCGTGGGCGTGCCCTCGCCGGGCGTCGAGGTCCGCATCGCCGAGAATGGCGAGGTCTTCTACCGCTCGCCCGGCACCTTCGTCTCCTACTACAAGAACCCCGAAAGCACCGCCTCGACCAAGGACGCCGAGGGCTGGGTCGCCACCGGCGACGCGGGCTTCTTCGAGGAGGCGACGGGCCACCTGCGCATCATCGACCGCGCCAAGGACGTGGGCAAGATGGCCGACGGGCGCCTCTTCGCGCCGAAATATGTCGAGAACAAGCTCAAGTTCTTCCCCTCAATCCTCGAGGCGGTGGTGTTCGGCAACGGCAGGCCGATGTGCACGGCCTTCATCAACATCGACCTGAACGCGGTCGGCAACTGGGCCGAGCGCAACAACATCGCCTATTCCTCCTACCAGGAGCTGGCAGCGAACCCGGCCGTCTATGACATGATCCGCGGTCATGTCGAGGAGGTGAACGCCTCGGTCGCCTCCGACCCGATGCTGTCGGGCTGCCAGATCCACCGCTTCCTGATCCTGCACAAGGAACTCGACGCCGACGACGGCGAGATGACCCGCACCCGCAAGGTGCGCCGCAAGATCATCGAGGAGAAGTATCACGACCTGATCGCCGCGCTCTATGACGGGCGCACCAGCATCTACACCGAGACGGAAGTCACCTACGAGGACGGCCGCAAGGGCGCGATCCGCGCCACGCTGAGGATCGAGGAGGCCGCGACCCACCCCGGCCCCGCGCAGAGGATGGCAGCGGAATGAACGCGATGGACATTGAGGCGGCCCCGGCCGCAGCCGAGGCTCCCCGCATCGGCGGGGTGCTGATGGAGATGAGGAACATCACCCTGCGCTTCGGCGGCGTGAAGGCGATCACCGACATCAGCTTCGACATCCGCGAGGGCGAGATCCGCGCCATCATCGGCCCGAACGGCGCGGGCAAATCCTCGATGCTGAACGTGATCTCGGGCTTCTACGTCCCGCAGGAGGGCGAGGTCTGGTTCAAGGGCAAGCGCCGCCCGCAGATGAAGCCCTACGAGGTCGCCCAGCAGGGCATCGCCCGCACCTTCCAGAACATCGCCCTGTTCGAGGGGATGAGCGTTCTCGACAACATCATGACGGGCCGCCTCACGCTGATGAAGACGGGCCTCTGGAGCCAGGCGCTCTGGTGGGGCCGCGCGCAGGCCGAAGAGGTCGAGCACCGAGCCAAGGTCGAGAAGATCATCGACTTCCTCGAGATCCAGCACATCCGCAAGACGCCGGTGGGCCGCCTGCCCTACGGCCTGAAGAAGCGGGTGGAACTGGCCCGCGCGCTGGCGACCGAGCCGAAGCTCTTGCTTCTGGACGAGCCGATGGCCGGCATGAATGTCGAGGAGAAGGAGGACATGTGCCGCTTCATCCTCGATACCAACGACGAGTTCGGCACCACCATCTGCCTGATCGAGCATGACATGGGCGTGGTGATGGACCTCAGCGACCGGGTCGTGGTGATGGACTACGGCAAGAAGATCGGCGACGGCACCCCCGACGAGGTGCGCAGTAACCAGGCCGTGATCGAGGCCTATCTGGGGGTGCAGCATGACTGACCGCCTGCCGCCCGACACGCTGATCGCCGTCCCGAGACCGCGCCTTCTGGCCGAGGACGCCCCGCCCCCCATACCCGGCCCTCGCGGCCCCAGCACTCGCCCCGAGGAGGTCCGCCCCGATGCTGCCTGACCAGCTTCTCTTCGCGATGGAGGTCACGCTGAACGGCCTGATGGCGGGCGTGATGTATGCGCTCGTGGCGCTCGGCTTCGTGCTGATCTTCAAGGCCTCGGGCATCTTCAACTATGCACAGGGGGTGCTGGCTCTCTTTGCCGCGCTGACGCTGGTAGGCCTCCAGAACGGGCAGATCCCCTTTGCCCATCTCATCAACGCGACCTTCGGCACCAAGCTGCACCATTTCGGCTGGACGCTGCCGAGCGTCGTGGCGATCGCGCTGACCGCACTGGTGATGGTGGGGCTCGCCTTCCTGATCGAGCGGCTGGTGCTGAAGCATCTGGTCAACCAGGAGCCGATCATTCTCTTCATGGCCACCATCGGGCTGGCCTACTTCCTGGAAGGCCTGGGCGACGTCATGTGGGGCGCTGACATCAAGAAGCTGGACGTGGGCCTGCCGCAGGGCATCTCGGAAAGCATCGAAAGCGTCACCGACGCCTGGTTCGGCTATGGCTTCTTCATCGACAAGCTCGATGTGGTGGCCGCCCTCGTCGCGGCGGCGCTGGTCGCGGCGCTGACGCTCTTCTCGCAGTACACCAAATATGGCCGGGCGCTGCGCGCGGTGGCCGACGACCACCAGGCGGCCCTGTCGGTCGGCATCTCGCTGCGCTTCGTCTGGGTGCTGGTCTGGTCGATCGCGGGCTTTGTCGCGCTGATCGCGGGCATCATGTGGGGGGCGAAGTCCGGCGTGCAGTTCTCGCTGAGCCTGATCGCGCTGAAGGCGCTGCCGGTGCTGATGCTGGGCGGCTTCACCTCGATCCCGGGCGCCATCGTCGGCGGGCTGATCATCGGCATGGGCGAGAAGCTGTTCGAGTTCTTTGCGGGCCCGCTGATCGGCGGCGCGACCGAGAACTGGTTCGCCTACGTCCTCGCACTCCTGTTCCTCGTCTTCCGGCCACAGGGCCTGTTCGGCGAACGCATCATCGAGAGGGTCTGATCCATGCTTTACCGTGAAGCGGGCGAGTTCAAGACAAGCTACGCCCAGGACAGCCAGACCTTCCCGATCTGGTGGGACCGGCTCTGGTATCAGGTGGCACTTGTGGTGGGCTTCCTCGTCCTGCCGTTCTTCATGACCGACTACTGGGCCAACGCGGTCTTCGTGCCCTTCCTGATCTATGCGATCGCCGCGATCGGGCTGAACATCCTGACCGGCTACTGCGGGCAGGTCAGCCTCGGCACCGGCGGCTTCATGGCGGTGGGGGCCTATGCGGTCTACAAGCTGATGACCGCCTTCCCCGAGATCTCGATCGTGATCCACGTCATCCTCGCCGGCGGGATCACCGCGGCCGTAGGCGTGCTCTTCGGCCTGCCCTCGCTCAGGATCAAGGGCTTCTATCTGGCCGTGGCGACGCTGGCCGCGCAGTTCTTCCTTGTCTGGCTCTTCAACAAGGTGCCGTGGTTCTACAACTACTCGGCCTCGGGGCAGATCACCGCGCCCGAACGCACGCTCTTCGGCATCGCCGTCACCGGCGCCAACACGCCGGCGTGGGCCAAGTATCTCTTCTGCGCGGCCTTCCTGTTCGTGCTGGCCTGGATCGCGCGGAACCTGACCCGCGGCACCATCGGGCGCAAGTGGATGGCGATCCGCGACATGGACATCGCGGCCGAGATCATCGGGGTGAACCCGCTGACCACGAAACTGTCGGCCTTCGCCGTCTCGTCCTTCTTCATCGGCATCGCGGGGGCGCTGTTCTTTGCGGTCTATCTGGGCGCGGCCGAGGTGGGCGAGGCCTTCGGCATCCAGAAATCGTTCCTGATCCTCTTCATGATCATCATCGGGGGCCTAGGCAGCATCTTCGGCAGCTTTGCCGGCGCGGCCTTCCTCGTCCTGCTGCCGGTATTCTTGAAGAACGTGCTGGTGGGTGGCCTCGGCTGGCCCTCGGACCTCGCGGCCCATATCGAGCTGATGATCGTGGGCGGCCTCATCATCGGCTTTCTCATTGTCGAACCGCACGGGCTGGCCCAGCTCTGGCGCGTGCTGAAGGAGAAACTGCGACTGTGGCCCTTCCCGCACTGAGGCGGGGCGCGGCTGGATGAACGCCGGGTCAACCGGCACAGGACCAACGGGAGGAGTGTCCATGAAAAAGAGTTTCACCCTGCTCGCGGCGGCGGCCATCGCGGCCGGAGCGGCGGGTGCGGCGCAGGCGGATCTCGTCGTGCCGAACCTCAGCTACCGCACCGGCCCCTTCGCCGCGGGCGGCATTCCCTACGCCGACGGGTTCCAGGACTACTTCACCCTGCTGAACGAACGCGACGGCGGCATCGGCGGCGAGAGGGTGCTGACCCCGGAATGCGAGACGGCCTACAACACCGAGAAGGGCGTCGAGTGCTACGAGGCCACCAAGGGCCAGGGCGCACTGGTCTACAACCCGCTATCCACCGGCATCACCTACCAGCTGATCCCGAAGATGCAGGCCGACGGGATCACGCTCTACACGCCGGGCTACGGCCGCACCTCGGCCGCCAACGGCAAGGTTTTCGAGTGGGTGTTCAACTATCCCGCGAACTACTGGGACGCCGCCTCGGTTGCGGTGAAATACCTGCTCGACCAGAACGGCGGCAGCCTCGAGGGCAAGAAGATCGCGCTGCTCTACCACAACTCGGCCTACGGCAAGGAGCCGATCCGCACGCTGGAGGAACTGTCGCGCAAGCACGGCTTCGGCCTGTCGCTGCTGCCCATCGACAGCCCCGGACAGGAGCAGAAGAGCCAGTGGCTGCAGGTGCGCCGCGAAAAGCCCGACTTCGTGGTGTTCTACGGCTGGGGCGTGATGAACTCGGTCGCGGTGCAGGAGGCCGCCAACATCCGCTTCCCGATGGAGAACTTCATCGGCATCTGGTGGTCGGGCTCCGAGAATGACGTGATCCCGGCGGGCGCGGGCGCGAACGGCTACAAGTCGCTGACCATGCACGGCGTGGGCTCGGACTATCCCGTCTATGCCGACCTGAAGCAGTATGTGCATGACGCGGGCAAGGCGGCGGGCGACGGCTCGAACGTGGGCACGGTGCTCTACTCGCGCGGCATGTATGCGGCGATGGTCATCTCCGAGGCGATCCGCAAGGCGCAGGAACTGGCCGGCACGTCGGCGGTGAATGCGGCGCAGGTGCGCGACGGCTTCGAGGCGCTGGAGATCACCGAGGCGCGGATGGAGGAACTCGGCCTGCCCGACTTCGGCCAACCCTTCGCCGCCTCCTGCGAGGATCACGGCGGCCCCGGCATGGCGCGCATCCAGCAGTGGGACGCCACCGAGCGCAAATGGACGCTGATCTCGGACTGGATCGCCCCGGATGAAGAGGTTCTGACCCCGCTCGTGATGGAGGACTCCGCCGCCTACGCCAAGGAAGCGGGCCTTTCCGAACGCTGCAACTGACGACACGGGAGGCCCCGCCCGGGGCCTCCCCCCTCCCCCGCCGAGGCCAGACCCATGTTTGACGAACGCCCCCAAGCCGAGACCGAGACCCTGCTCGAGGTCAACAATATCGAGGTCATCTACAACCACGTCATCCTCGTGCTGAAGGGGGTGAGCCTGCATGTGCCGAAGGGCGGGATCACGGCGCTTCTGGGCGGCAACGGCGCGGGCAAGACCACCACGCTGAAGGCGATCTCGAACCTGCTGCAGTCCGAGCGCGGCGAGGTCACCAAGGGCTCGATCCTCTACCGCGGCGAGCGGGTGCAGGATCTGGACCCGGCGGCGCTGGTGCGGCGCGGCGTGATCCAGGTGATGGAAGGCCGCCACTGCTTCGAGCATCTGACCGTCGAAGAGAACCTGCTGACCGGCGCCTACACCCGCACGGACGGGCGCGCCGCGATCATGGACGATCTCGAGATGGTCTACACGTATTTCCCGCGCCTGCGCGAGCGGCGCCGCAGCCAGGCGGGCTACACCTCCGGCGGCGAGCAGCAGATGGTGGCGATGGGCCGCGCGCTGATGAGCCGGCCCGAGATGATCCTGCTCGACGAGCCCTCGATGGGCCTCGCCCCGCAGCTTGTCGAACAGATATTCGAGATCGTCCGGGCGGTGAACGAGGGCGAGGGCGTGACCTTCCTCCTGGCCGAGCAGAACACCAACGTGGCGCTGCGCTATGCCCACACCGGCTACATCCTCGAAAGCGGCCGGGTTGTGATGGAGGGCACCGCGCAAGAGCTGCGCGAGAACCCGGACGTAAAGGAATTCTACCTCGGCATGTCCGACAAGGGCCGCAAGTCCTTCCGCGACGTGCGCTCCTACCGTCGCCGCAAGCGGTGGCTGGCATGAGGGGAGAACGGACCATGACCCACTTCGACGAACTCGAAACCCGTTCCGCCGACGAGCGCGCGGCCGCCATTGCCCGCGACCTGCCCGGCCTGATCGCCCACGCCCGGGCCACGCCCGCCCTGCGCGATCCGCTGGCCGACGTCGATCCCGCCGGCATCACCAGCCTCGAGGCGCTGGCCCGCCTGCCCGTGATCCGCAAGTCGGACCTCACGGCGGCCCAGAAGGCGCACCCGCCGCTCGGCGGGTTCACCCCCGAGGGCGGCGCCTATGAACATGTTTTTCAGTCACCGGGGCCGATCTACGAGATCGGCCGCACCACGCCCGACTGGTGGCGGATGGGCCGCTTCCTGCACGCCTGCGGCGTGGGGCCCGCGGACATTGTCCAGAACTGCTTCGGCTACCATCTGACGCCTGCGGGCATGATCTTCGAATCCGGGGCCCGCGCGGTCGGCGCCCGTGTCCTGCCCGCCGGCACCGGCCAGACCGACCTTCAGGTCCGCGCCGCGGCCGATATCGGCACCACCGCCTATGCCGGCACGCCGGATTACCTGAAGGTCATCCTCGACCGCGCCGAGGAGATGGGCGAGCGGCTGAAGATCACCCGCGCGGCCGTCGGCGGCGGCGCACTCTTTCCCAGCCTGCGCAAGGACTACGCCGATCGCGGCATCCTGACCCTGCAATGCTACGCCACGGCCGATCTTGGCAACATCGCCTACGAAAGCGAGGCGATGGAGGGGATGATCCTCGACGAGGGCGTGCTGGTCGAGATCGTCCGCCCCGGCACCGGCGATCCGGTGCCCGAGGGCGAGGTGGGCGAGGTCGTCGTCACCACCCTGAACCGCGACTACCCGCTGGTGCGCTTCGCCACCGGAGACCTCTCCGCGCTCATGCCCGGCACCAGCCCCTGCGGACGCACCAACCGCCGCATCCGTGGCTGGATGGGCCGCGCCGACCAGACCACCAAGATCAAGGGCATGTTCGTCCGCCCCGAACAGGTGGCCGATCTCGTGGCACGGCACTCCGAGGTCAGCCGCGCCCGCGTCATCGCCACCCGCGAGGGCGAGATGGACGCGATGACGGTCCAGATCGAGAGTCGCGCCACCAACCCGGCGGTGTACGAGGCCTCGGTTCTCGCCGCGCTGAAGCTCCGCGGCCGGATCGAGATCGTGACGCCCGGCACCCTGCCCAACGACGGCAAGGTGATCGAAGACCGCCGAACCTACGGCTGAGGTCCCCCGCCGCACCAGTACGTCACGGACCGGCCCCGTCTTTCACTCTGCCCAAATATCCCGCGGGGGTCCGGGGGCGCGAAGCCCCCGGCGGCGGGCCGGGCTTGGATGTGCGGGCAGCCTGTAAGCCGGATTCTGTTCCGGGGTTGCCCCCTTCGATGACCATTCCTCTGGCCCCGCCGTTGCCGACGGGATCGAGCTGCCAACCCGGGTCTCTCGGGCTGAGACTTCCCTGCGGCGATATCCTGACGGATCAGCCCCGCGCGAGACCCCTATTCGGCATTGCTCCGGGTGGGGCTTGCCGTGCCGGTCCTGTTGCCAGTCCCGCGGTGGGCTCTTGCCCCACCGTTTCACCCTTGCCCCGGGCCTTGCGGCCGGTGGGGCGGTCTCTTCTCTGTGGCGCTTTCCCTCGGGTTGCCCCGGCCGGGCGTTACCCGGCACCCTTGTCTCATGGAGTCCGGACTTTCCTCGCGCCCGAAGGCACGCGGTCATCCGGCCACCCGCACGACGGGGGCTTACGCCGCCGCCCCGCGTCCGTCAACCGGGAAGCGCGCCGCGAGGTCGGCGG
Organism: Cereibacter sediminicola; assembly: GCF_007668225.1. NCBI lineage: Bacteria > Pseudomonadati > Pseudomonadota > Alphaproteobacteria > Rhodobacterales > Paracoccaceae > Cereibacter > Cereibacter sediminicola. The sequence continues at coordinate 106,726 of NZ_VDEK01000002.1, forward strand.
CGAGCGCCGCATCCTCGGTCTCCAGCGGTCCGCGCGCCCAGGGGCGGAACCGCAGCCGGAACGAGGCAAGGATCACCTCCTCCGCCAGATCGGGATAGCCAAAGGCGCGGGCGGCGGCGCGGAAGTCGCCGGGGGTGCGCGGTTCGGGCCAGACCGACAGCCCCGCGCGCGCCAGCCTGCGCCAGTCGAAGCGCGGACCCGGATCGATCTTGCGCCCCGGCGCCATGTCGGAATGGGCGATCACCCGCTCGGGCGGGATCGACCAGCGGTCACGGATGCCCGCCAGAAGCCGCTCGAGCGCCGCCATCTGCGGCTCGGGGAACGGCCTGTCGCCCGGATTGGCCAGTTCGATCCCGATCGAGCGCGAGTTGACATCCGTCACCGCGCCCCAGGCGCCCGCCCCTGCGTGCCAGGCGCGCCGCTCTTCCGGCACAAGGGCCCGGCACTTTCCCGTTTCGGAAATCAGCCAGTGGGCCGACACCTCGGCCGCCGGATCACAGAGCCGCGCGCAGGCCGCCTCGGCGCTCGCCATGGCCGTATAGTGGATCACCACGAGATCGGGCCGGGCGCCCTCGCGCCGCGGCCCGTGGTTGGGCGAGAGACTCACGCCTCAGCGGGCGGCGCGGAACGGTCGGGGATCCCAGCCGCAGGCAAAGCCGTCCCCGTCGGGATCGAGCCCCTTGCGGTCGCGATCGGGCCCACCGGACGCGAGGAAGTCCTGCTGCGCCAGATCGGGCGAGGCGTATTTCGCGCAGGCCGACCCTGGATTGGACAGGCGCAGCGACGACCGCTTGTAGACCGGCGTGCCCGGATTGTGGCTCGTCGAAAGGGCGAACTGCACGATGTTCGGCCCGTTCGCATTCACCCGCTCGGGCACGGGCTGGGGCGGGATCACCGTGTAGCTGGCCCGGTTCTGCGCCATGAATTCGGCATCGTCCTCGCGGCTCCGGCGTTCCGAGACGGCGTTGAAGTCATTCTCGTCCGAGATCCCGGTATGGCTGCCCGCGCGGGCCATCTCGCCCGACTCGGTGCGGATCCCGGCCGGGGCATCTCCCCGCGGGCGATTGGCCGGCAGCCCCGCCTCGCCGGTCGTGTAGCTTGTCGTGCCGCCGATCAGCGCCCCGGGCGCGGGCGCGGCCGGATAGGTCGATCCCGGCGCGCCATAGGCCGGCGCAGGCGCGCGGCCGCCCTGTTCGGCCGCGTCGATCGCCGAGCCGATGATCTCGGGCGAGAACTGCGGCTGCGCGGCGGGTGCGCCCGCCTGCGGCATCGCGGACGCGCCGCGCTGGCCCATCAGCTCGGCCTCGCGGCGTTGAAGATACGAGGAGTAATCCTCGAACCCGGCGCCCGAGTCGGGCACCGTCGGCTGGCAGGCGGCAGTGGCAACGACGAGAAGAAGGGCCGCGGAAGCGCGCATGGCTTTGGTCCTGTGACGCATGGATCCGGGCGCCCTTACCACCATTTGCGGGGCTTTTCCACAAATCCCGCCGCCTGTTCAAGCACATGGGCGTGATTGAGCAGCCCGGCCTCGTCCCACGGACGCCCGATCAGCTGCAGTCCCATCGGCAGCCCCTTGGCGTCGAGCCCCACCGGAACCGAGATCCCCGGCAGCCCGGCAAGGTTCACCGTCACGGTGAAGACGTCGTTCAGATACATCTCGACCGGGTCGGCATTGGCCATCTCGCCCAGACCGAAGGCCGAGGACGGCGTGGCCGGCGTCAGGATCGCGTCGATCCCTTCGGCAAAGACCTGATCGAAGTCGCGCTTGATCAGCGCCCGCACCTTCCGCGCGCGGTTGTAATAGGCGTCGTAGAAGCCGGCCGAGAGCACATAGGTGCCGATCATCACCCGGCGCTGGACTTCCTTGCCGAAGCCTTCGGCGCGGGTCTTCTCATACATGTCCACGATGCCGTCGCCCTGACCGAGCTTGGCGCGGTGGCCGTAGCGCACCCCGTCATAGCGCGCGAGGTTCGAGGACGCCTCGGCCGGCGCGATGACATAATAGGCCGGCAGCGCGTATTTCGTGTGCGGCAGGCTGATGTCCACGATCTCGGCGCCGGCATCGGCCAGCATCTCGCGGCCCTTCGCCCACAGCGCCTCGATCTCGGCGGGCATGCCGTCCATGCGGTATTCGCGCGGAATGCCGATCTTACGCCCGCGGATGTCCCCGGTCAGCGCCGCCTCGAAATCCGGCACCGGAATGTCGGCCGAAGTCGAATCCTTCGGGTCGTGCCCCGCCATCGCGCCCAGCAGGATCGCCGAATCGCGCACCGTCTTGGTCATCGGCCCGGCCTGATCGAGCGACGAGGCGAAGGCCACGATCCCCCAGCGCGAGACGCGGCCATAGGTCGGCTTGATCCCCACGATGCCGGTGAATGCCGCGGGCTGGCGGATGGAGCCGCCGGTATCGGTGCCCGTGGCACCAAGGCAGAGATCCGCCGCCACCGCCGCGGCCGAGCCGCCCGACGAGCCGCCGGGCGTCAGCTTGCGGTCATCGACCTTCCACGGGTTCACCGCATCGCCATAGCACGAGGTCTCGTTCGACGAGCCCATGGCGAACTCGTCCATGTTCAGCTTGCCGAGCATGACCGCCCCCGCCTCGAACAGCTTCGAGGTGACGGTCGACTCATACTCCGGCCTGAAGCCCTTGAGGATGTTCGAGGCCGCCTGCGAGGCGACGCCCCGGGTGCAGAACAGGTCCTTGATCCCCAGCGGGATACCGTTCAGCGCACCCTCGCCTCGGCGGGCATCGGCCGCGCGCGCCTGATCCAGCGCGATCTCGGGCGTCAGATGCACGAAGGCATTGAGCGGCGTGCCCGCGTCGATGGCCGTGAGGCAGGCCATGGTCAGGTCCACCGCCGAAAGCTCGCCCTTCGCCAGCGCGTCGCGGGCGTCGGCGATCGTCAGTTCGTTCGCGTTCATTCCACCACCTTCGGCACGGCGAAAAAGCCCTCGCGGGCGTCGGGCGCGTTCGACAGCACCTTGTCCTGCATGTTGCCATCCGTCACCACATCGGCGCGGCGCTTCAGCCGCATGGGCGTGACCGAGGTCATGGGCTCGACGCCCTCGACATCGACCTCGTTCAGCTGTTCCATGAAGGTGAGGATGCCCGAAAGCTCGCCGGCCAGCGCCGGCAGGTCCGCTTCGTCCACGCGGATCCGCGCGAGATGCGCCACCCGCCGCGCGGTCTCGATGTCGATCGACATGTCCTTCGCTCCGCTTGCCGTTTGGGTCCGTTTAGCGAGGCCGCCCTGCCGCTGCAAGCCGGTGCCGGCGCCAGACCTCGATCATCCAGCCGAGCATGAGCGCGTTGAGCAGATGCCACAGGAAATGCGTGCCAAAGGGCAGCGCCGCGCACAGAGGCCCGTCCAGCGAGCGGAAGGTGAGCGACAGCACCAGAAGCCCCGCCCCCGCCGCCAGCCCCCGCGCCGTGGCGGGCGCGCTCCGCCACAGCAGGCCCGCGAACCCAAGGATCAGCACCGGCACCGGCGCATAGGCGGCCGAAGAGCCAAGCCCCGGCACACGCGACCAGAGCGGGACGGTCAGAGCCGCGTAGGGCAGGAAACCCAGCGTCACCGCCACCGCCTGCCAGCGCCCCAGCCCCAGCATGTCGCGCGAGGCGGCCTGCAGATAGAGCAGGATGAAGGCAAGGATCGGCAGCACATCGAGCAGCCCCGTCAGCCGGTTCGCATGGGTGTGAAAGAGCCACGAGCCCACGCCGATCACCGCCAGCAGCGCGCAGAGCCTCCGCCCCGCAGCCTGCGCCCGCACCCGCGGCCACATCACGGCCGCGGCCAGCAGGAACGCGAGATTGGTCAGCGCGTTCACCGGCTCGGCCCAGTAGCCCGGCCCCGGTCGCTCGCAATAGGCATCGACAGCGGCAAACCAGTCCATTCTCTCTCGCCCTTCCTGCGCTACACTTGCCCCGTTCACCGACCGAAGGCCCGTTCATTCAACCTGAGGCTCTGATATGAAGATCACATGGCTCGGCCATTCCGGCTTCCGCATCGAGATCGAGGAGGCCGTGCTGCTCGTCGATCCCTGGCTCAACGGCAATCCGATGTTCCCCATCGAGCGGCGCGACGAGGCGATCGCGGGCGCCACCCACATCCTGCTCACCCACGGCCACGGCGACCATTCCGGCGATGCTGTCGCCATCGCCTCCGACCTTGGCCTGCCGATCGTGGGCATCTACGACCTCGTCACCTGGCTCCAGTCGCGGGACGGGGTGGACGGCATCGGCTTCAACAAGGGCGGCACGGTCACGCTGGACGGCGCCCGCGTCACGATGGTCAATGCCACCCACTCCTCCTCCATCACGGGCGAGGCGGGCCCGGTCTATACCGGCACCGAATCGGGCTACATGATCGCGGGCGAGGGGCACACGATCTACCTCTCGGGCGACACCGACATCACGGCCGACATGGGCTGGATGGGCGAGTATCACCGCCCCGACATCGGCATCCTCGCAGCCGGCGGCCATTTCACCATGGACATGAAACGCGCGGCCTTCGCCGCCCGCAAGTATTTCGACTTCCGAACCGTGATCCCCTGCCATTACCGCACCTTCCCGCTCCTCGAGCAATCCGCCGAGGCCCTGCGCCAGGGCCTGCCGGGGGTCGAGGTCATCGAGCCCGAGGTGCTCGAGCCGATCACGATCTGACCCGCCGGGGGCCCTCGCGGCCCCCCGCTCCTCCTCCCGACGGCCTGCAAACCGCCCCGGTCAGACCACCCGCCGCGCGGCAAAGAAGTCCCGAAGCAGCGCCGCGGCCTCCTCCTCGCGGATCCCGTCATAGACGTCGGGCACATGATGGCACTGCGGATGCGCGAAGACGCGCGCCCCCTGCGCCACACCGCCCGACTTGGGGTCGGCCGCCCCGTAATAGAGACGCGCGATCCGCGCCGCCGAGATCGCCGCCGCGCACATCGGGCAGGGCTCCAGCGTCACATAGAGATCGCAGCCGGTCAGCCGCTCGCCCAGCTCCGCACAGGCCGCCCGGATCGCCAGCATCTCGGCATGGGCCGTGGGATCGGACCGCTCGCGGCATCGGTTGCCGGCCCGCGCCACCACCCGACCCGAGGGCGACACGACCACGGCGCCCACCGGCACCTCGCCCCGCGCCCCCGCGGCCAGCGCCTCGGCCAGCGCCTCCCCCATGAAACTCCTGAACCGGCTCATGCCCCCTCTTGCCGCGCCCCCCGCCCCCGCGCAAGCCCGACCGCCGCCCCGGCACCCGCCTTGCCCTTTCACTCCGGTCCAAATATCCTCCGGGGGTCCGGGGGTGGAAAACCCCCGGGGGTTCCGCCAGCGGAACATCCTCAACCCGGGACCCTCCATGACCGACAGCACAGACGGCGAGCGCATCGCCAAGGTTCTCTCCCGCGCGGGCGTCGCCTCGCGACGCGACGCCGAGCGGATGATCGAACTCGGCCGCGTCGCCGTGAACGGCCGCACCATCGACAGTCCCGCGCTGAACGTGGGTCCGAAGGACCGGATCACCGTCGATGGCCAGCCGCTCGCCCCGCCCGAACCCGCGCGGCTCTGGCTCTATTACAAGCCCGAGGGTCTCGTCACCTCGGCCTCCGACGAGAAGGGCCGCGACACGGTCTTCGACCATCTGCCCGAGGACCTGCCCCGCGTCATGTCGGTCGGCCGGCTGGACCTCAACTCCGAGGGGCTGCTGCTCCTGACCAACGACGGCGAACTCAAGCGCCGGCTCGAGCTTCCCTCGACCGGCTGGCTGCGCAAGTATCGCGTCCGGGTGAAGGGCAACCCCACGGATCCCGATCTCGAGCCGCTGCGCAAGGGCATCACCGTCGAGGGCGAGCGTTTCCAGCCGATGACCGTCACGCTCGACCGGGTGCAGGGCGCCAACGCCTGGCTCACCGTCGGCCTGCGCGAGGGCAAGAACCGCGAGATCCGGCGCGCCATGTCCGCGATCGGCCTGACGGTCAACCGGCTGATCCGCATCAGCTACGGCCCCTTCCGGCTGAACGAGCTTCAGCCCGGCATGGTCGAGGAGGTCCGCCCCAAGGTCCTGCGCGACCAGCTCGGCCTCGATCCGCGCGAAGAGGAAGGGCGCCCGCCCAAAGCTGCACGGCCTCCGCGCGCGGCCGGCGCGGCCTCCGGCCGCCCGCACCCCGGCGCCCGGCCCGCGGCATCGAAATCCCTTCCGCCCGATGAGGCGCCCGGCGGGTTGAAAGGCGCCTCGCGCGGCCGCAATGCCGGGACAGCGCCGAAATCGGCCGGACCGGCCCGTCGCCGCGACCCGCTCGCCAACACGTTCGACGCACGCCCCGCCGCCGGCGCCGCAAAGGCACCGTCCGGGCGCGCCTTCGGCGGGACGCGGCCAGCGTCCGCCCGCGCGGCCGGCACCCCGGCGGGCACAGGACCGGCGGAGGCGCGCGGCCGCAAGCTCTCGGGCGCGGCGCCCCGCGGAACGAGCCCCGGCACGGGCCCCGCATCGGGAGGGCCTCGGCCGGGCCCGAAGGGGGCTCCGGCAAAGGCGCCGCGCCGGACCGTGGCGGACGAAGGGCGCGGCGGACCGGCGGGCGCAGGCAGCGCCCGCACCGGCAAGCCTGCAACCTCCGCCCCCCGCAAGCCGCCGTCCGAGGGGCGCCCGCGCGCCCCGTCGCGCGGACCGGGCGGCAGCGGCGGCCCTCCGCCCCGCGGACCGAAGGGGCGGCCGGGCAAGGGCTGACCCTCCTTGCATTGGCAGGCTGCGCCCGGGCTTCCTATATTGCTCTGGATGATGACCGGAAAGGGCCGCCCATGACCTCCAAGAGCCTGCGCACGCTTGCCTTCCTGCTGCTGGTGGGGCTGACCCTCTACGTCGCGGCACAGGGGGGCGCCTGAGATGGCCCAACGCTACGGCGGCCGCTTCAGCCCGCCCAACGCCCGCCGCGACACGCCCCCCGCGGCGGACCGCAACGGCTGGGACCGCAAGCGCCGCAGCCGGGCGGGCGGGCGGTCGAACATCCTGTTCATCCTGCCGTTCCTCTTTCTCGCCAACGGCTTCCTCGGCCCGGCCGAGGGGCTGATCCCCGCCTTCGCCGCCTTCGGCTCGCTCTTCCTCGCGGCTTGGCTGACGCGGCAGGGGATCCTCGCCGAAGAAGCCTATGACGCGCGCCCGGTGGCCCGGCGTCCGGCGATCCCGCGCAAGATCTTCGCCTCGGTGCTGACCGGCGCCGGCCTTCTCGCCGGCGGGCTTCTGGGGGACGCGGGCCTCGTCACGGCGGCGGCCTGGGGCGGGCTCGGCGCCCTCCTCCATCTGGCCGCCTTCGGCCCCGACCCGCTCAGGGACAAGATCCCCGAGGGCGTGGACGGCTTCCAGAGCGATCGCGTGAGCCGGGCCGTGGCCGAGGCCGAGAGCTACCTGACCGCCATGCGCGCGGCGGTGGCCCGCCTGCGCGAGCCCGCGCTCGAGCGCCGGGTCGAGGGGTTCGCCGGCACGGCGCGCGAGCTGTTCCGCAGCGTCGAGGCCGACCCGCGCGACCTGACCGCGGCCCGCCGCTATCTCGGCGTCTATCTGATGGGCGCCCGCGACGCGACGCTCAAGTTCGCCGACCTCTACGAACGCGGCCGCGACCCGCAGGTGAGGGCGGATTACGAGCGGCTGCTCGATGATCTCGGCTCCAGTTTCGCCGACCGCACGAAGCTGCTCCTGTCGAACGACCGGGCGGGCCTCGACCTCGAGATCGAGGTGCTGCGCGAGCGTCTGGGGCGCGAATCCTAGGCGATGCGCCGCCGCCTGCGGCAGGCTTGCATCGCCCGCGCGCAGCTTCGCCCACCCGCCTCCGCGCCGATTGAGTAGGTCCGGGGGCCTGCTATACAGGAGATCGACGCCAAACCCGGCGCGGCCTGTAGCGATCATCCCAGAGAGCGAGGTTCTACCCATGACCGACAGCATCCGCCGTGAGGCCGCCAAGGATCTCTTGCAGATCGAAGAGGTCACCGCGCCCGCCCTGCCCGAGCCTGCTCCGGCCGTGACCCCGCTGGCCTCGGCGCCGCCCGAGAAGGCGCAGGAGATCCGCCGCCGCATGGCCGAGCTCGACATCGGCGATTCGCAGTCGATCATCGGCTTCGGCTCCAGGTCCCAGTCCGAGCTGCAGACGATCAGCCAGCAGATGCTGGCCGACGTGAAGAACAAGGATGTGGGGCCGGCGGGCGATTCCCTGCGCGAGGTGGTATCGACCATCCGCGGCTTCTCGATCTCGGAGCTGGACGTGCGGCGCAACGCCAGCTGGTGGGAGCGGCTGCTCGGCCGCACCGCGCCCTTCGCCAGGTTCGTCGCCCGCTACGAGGAAGTCCAGTCGCAGATCGACCGCATCACCCAGTCGCTGCTCATGCACGAACACCGGCTGCTCAAGGACATCAAGGGGCTCGACATCCTCTATGCCCGCACGCTCGACTTCTACGACGAGCTGGCGCTCTACATCGCGGCGGGCGATGAGGTGCTGACCGATCTCGACGCCCGCGTGATCCCCGCCAAGGAGGCCGAGGTCGCCGCCACGCCCGAAGACGACCGGATGATCAAGGCGCAGGAGCTGCGCGACCTGCGCGCCGCCCGCGACGATCTCGAGCGGCGGGTGCACGACCTCAAGCTCACCCGGCAGGTCACGATGCAGTCGCTGCCCTCGATCCGGCTGGTGCAGGAGAACGACAAGGCGCTGGTCACGCGCATCAACTCGACCCTCGTCAACACGGTGCCGCTGTGGGAGACGCAGCTGGCGCAGGCGGTGACGATCCAGCGCTCGCGCGAGGCGGCCGAGGCGGTGCGCGGGGCCTCGGACCTGACCAACGACCTGCTGACGGCCAATGCCGAGAACCTCCAGCAGGCCAACAGGATCGTCCGCAAGGAGATGGAACGCGGGGTCTTCGACATCGAGGCGGTGAAGAAGGCCAACGCCACCCTGATCGCCACGATCAACGAAAGCCTCGCCATCGCCGACGAGGGCCGCGCCCGTCGTGCCGCGGCCGAGGCCGATCTCCAGCGGATGGAGGCCGAGCTGCGCGAGACGCTCGCCTCGGCCCGCGCGCGCCGCACCGGGCCCGGCGATACGGCCGGGACCGCCGTCCGACCCTGAGGATAGACCATCATGCACCGGGGCGCCCGCCTCTCGACCCTTCTGCGCGGCGGTCTGCCGCTGGCCGCCTGCGCCCTTCTGACGGCCTGCACGCCGCCGCCGCCGCCCGAACAGCCGCAGGGGATCGCGCCGCGCGCCCGTCCGGCGAACCTGCAGGGCCCGGTGAAGGAGAGCCCCGAGTCGCAGGCGATGCGGGCCTATTTCGCCAAGGTCCAGACCGACCTTCTGGCGCAGGGCCTGCTGCGCACCGATGGCGGCGGGCGCGACACGCCCTACAACGACCGGATGCTGGCCGAGAATTTCCTCCGCATCGCGCTCTATGACGAATACGAGCGTCAGGGCGGCGGCTTCGCCCAGCGCGAGGTCGAGAGCCGCCTGCGCCGCTGGGAGGTGCCGGTGCGCGTGGGGCTGCGGTTCGGACCCTCGGTGCCCGAAGAACGACGGGCCACGGATCGCGCCCGCATCTCCTCGTATCTCGCGCGGCTGTCGAAGATCACCGGCCATCCGATCGGCCTGTCGGACAGCGGCGTGAACTTCTGGCTCCATGTCGTCGCCGAGGACGAGCGGCGGGCGCTGGGCCCGCAGGTGGCCGAGGCGCTGCCCACGCTTTCGGCGTCCGAGATCGCGGGCATCACGCAGATGAACGCCACGACCTACTGTCTGGTCTATGCCCTCTCGGACGATGCGACCAGCATCTACAACCGCGCCTTCGCGGTGATCCGGGCCGAGCATCCCGACCTTCTCCGCCTCGCCTGCCTGCACGAGGAGATCGCGCAGGGTCTGGGGCTGGCCAACGACAGCCCGAACGCCCGGCCCTCGATCTTCAACGACGACGAGGAGTTCGCCCTGCTGACCACGCAGGACGAGCTGATGCTGAAGATCCTCTACGACCCGCGCCTGCGCCCCGGCAAGACCCTGGCCGAGGCACGCCCGATCGTCCAGACCATCGCCTACGAGCTGCTCGGCGGCGAAAGCTGACGCACGCAAAAGGAGGAGCCATGCCGATCTTCGATTTCCTCGGCGGAGAGTTCATCGACGTCATCCACTGGGTCGATGACACGCGCGACACGATGGTCTGGCGCTTCGAGCGGCAGGGCCATGCGATCAAGTATGGCGCCAAGCTGACCGTGCGCGAGGGGCAGGCCGCCGTCTTCATCCACGAGGGGCAGCTGGCCGACGTGTTCGGCCCCGGTCTCTACATGCTCGAGACCAACAACCTGCCGATCCTGACCACGCTGCAGCACTGGGACCACGGCTTCCGCTCGCCCTTCAAGTCCGAGGTCTATTTCGTCAACACCACCCGCTTCAACAACCAGAAGTGGGGCACGAAGAACCCGATCATCTGCCGCGACCCCGAGTTCGGCCCGGTGCGCCTGCGCGCCTTCGGCACCTATTCGATGCGTGTGACCGATCCCGGCCGCTTCATGACCGAGATCGTGGGAACCGACGGCGAGTTCACCGCCGACGAGATCAGCTTCCAGATCCGCAACGTGATCGTGCAGGAGATGGGCCGCGCGCTGGCCGCCTCGACCATCCCCGTCCTCGACATGGCGGCCAACACGGCCGATCTGGGCAAGCTGGTGGCGCAGGCAATCGCGCCCACCGTCGCGGCCTACGGCCTCTCGATCCCCGAACTCTACATCGAGAACATCTCGCTGCCGCAGGAGGTCGAGAAGGCGCTCGACAAGCGCACCTCCATGGGCATCGTGGGCGATCTCGGCCGGTTCACGCAATACAGCGCGGCCGAGGCCCTGTCGGCGCCGAACTCGGCCGCGGGCGCCGCGGTGGCGAGCGGGATGGGCGCCGCGATGGGCCTCGGGATGGCGCAGCGCATGGGCCCCTGGGGCGCCGCCCCCGAGGCGGCCCCGCAGGCCGCGCCACCCCCGCCCCCACCGCCGGCCGAGCCGGTCTGGCATGTGGCGGCCAACGGCCAGTCCGAAGGCCCCCTCGGCCGCGCCGATCTGGCGGCCCGCGTCTCGGCGGGCACCCTGACGCGTGCGACGCTCGTCTGGACGCCGGGACAGGAAGGCTGGCAACCCGCGGGCGAGGTTCCCGCACTCGCCGGGCTGTTCGCCCACATGCCGCCGCCCCTGCCGCCGGGGGCCTGAGGTGCAGGACGTGCGGCACTGGCCCTGCGAAAGCTGCGGGGCCGATCTCCGCTTTGCGCCGGGGCAGACGCGGCTGGTCTGCGACCATTGCGGCCATGTGCAGGAGATCCCCGAGACCGGCCCCGCCGACCGTCGCGGCATGGGCGAGCTTGACCTGCGGACCGCGCTGGCCGACCGGCTGCCCGCCTCGGCCTGCGAGCGGGTGCGCACCACGCCCTGCCCTTCCTGCGGTGCGCTGGTCGAGTTTCAGGGCGCGACCCATGCCACCGAATGCCCCTTCTGCGCCACGCCGGTCGTGGTGGGCACCGGCGAGACGCGGCTGATCAAGCCGCAGGCGGTGATCCCCTTCCGCCTGACCGAACGCGAGGCGCGGCAGGCGATGGTGGACTGGCTGGGCCGGCTCTGGTTCGCGCCGAACGGCCTTGTGCAATACGCCCGCAAGGGGCGCGCGCTGTCGGGCCTCTACGTCCCCTACTGGACCTTCGACGCCGCCACCCGCAGCCGCTACACCGGCCAGCGGGGCGACGCCTACTACACCACCCGCACCGTGACCGTCCAGGTCAACGGCCGCCCGCAACGCCGGACCGAGCAGGTGCGCCAGATCCGCTGGACGCCCGTCTCGGGCCGCGTGGCGCGCGACTTCGACGATGTGCTGGTGCTGGCCTCGCAAAGCCTGCCGCACCGCTACACCGAGGCGCTCGAGCCGTGGGATCTGTCGGCGCTCACCCCCTACCGGCCCGACTGGCTCGCGGGCTTCACCGCCGAGGGCTATACGGTGGACCTGCCCGAAGGCTGGCAGCGCGCGCAGGAGATCATGGCGCGCACCATCCACGGAGACGTGGCCCGCGCCATCGGCGGCGACGAGCAGCGCATCAGCCGGGTCGAGACAAGCTACGACCACGAGACCTTCAAGCATGTGCTTCTGCCGGTCTGGATGGCCGCCTACCGCTACAACGGCAAGAGCTACCGCTTCGTGGTCAATGGCCAGACCGGCCGTGTGCAGGGCGAGCGGCCCTGGTCGGCGTGGAAGATCGCCTTTGCCGTGCTTCTCGCGCTGATCGCGGCCGGGATCGCCGCCCTCATCTCGCAGATGCGCTGACCCTTGGACGCTCTCTCCGCCGCAGCCCTCCTCGCGCTCAGCGCCTTTGCCTCGGCGACGCTGCTGCCCGGTTCGTCCGAGGCGCTGCTGCTCACCCTCCTGGCCGCTGGTCATGCCGCCGGGCCCCTCGTGGCCGTTGCGACCGCGGGCAACCTCGCCGGCTCGCTGGTGAACTGGGGGCTTGGCCGTTTCCTGATCCGGTTCCGCGACCGCCGCTGGTTTCCCGTGTCCGAGGCGACGCTCGAACGGGCGCAGCGGTGCTATCGGCGCTGGGGGCTCTGGTCGCTCCTGTTCGCCTGGGTGCCGGTGGTGGGCGATCCGCTGACCGTGGCGGCCGGCGCGCTCAGGGTGGGCTTCTGGCCCTTCCTGATCCTCGTGGGGATCGGCAAGGCCGCCCGCTACGCCCTGCTGGCCGCGGGCTTCGCCGCGGTGGCGGGTTGACCGCCGGAAGGGCCACGCCTGAGGGCGGGGATCGCCCCTCCAAGGTTGACAGCCGCAACCGCCGGGCCGATAGAGCCGGAACCAGTCACGGAGGCCCCATGCCCGACCTCTCCCGCGTCCTCCCCGAGGCGCATATCCCCGAGCTTCCGAACCCCTATTACGGCAAGGTCCGCGACTGCTACGACCTGCCCGACGGGCGCCGGCTTCTGATCTCGTCCGACCGGATCTCGGCCTTCGACCGCATCCTCGCCGCGATCCCCTTCAAGGGCCAGGTCCTGACCCAGACCGCGCGCTTCTGGTTCGACGCGACCGCCGACATCTGCCCCAACCATGTGATCTCCTATCCCGATCCGAACGTGGTGCTGGCCCGGCGGGTGACGATCCTGCCGGTCGAGATCGTGGTGCGCGGCTATCTCGCGGGCACCACCGGCACCTCGGTCCTGACGCTCTACAAAAAGGGCGCGCGCGAGATGTATGGCCACCGCCTGCCCGACGGCCTGCGCGACAACGAGGCCCTGCCTCAGCCCATCATCACCCCCACCTCGAAGGCCTTCGACGGCGGCCATGACGAGCCGCTGACCGCCTCCGAGATCGTCGCGCAAGGGCTGCTGAGCGCCGCGCAATGGGACGAGGTCTCGGCCCACGCGCTCGCCCTCTTTGCGCGCGGCCAGACCATGGCGGCCGAGCGCGGGCTGATCCTCGTGGACACCAAATACGAGTTCGGCGTCGATGAGGAAGGCCGCATCCTGATCGCCGACGAGATCCACACGCCGGACTCCAGCCGCTACTGGATCGCCTCGGGCTATGACGAGGCCTTCCGCAGCGGCAGCCGCCCGCCCTCGTTCGACAAGGACGTGATCCGCGCCTGGGTCGCGGCGCGCTGCGATCCCTACCGCGATGCGATCCCCGAGATCCCCGACGAGATGATCCGGCGCACCTCCGAGGTCTATGTCGAGGCGTTCGAGACCATCACCGGCCGGCCGTTCGAGCCGGACCTGTCGGGCGCCACGCCGCTCGACCGCATCCGCGCCAATCTGGCCCCCTTCTTCACCCGCTGACGGGAGACGCCCATGATCCTCTGCTGCGGCGAGGCCCTGATCGACATGCTGCCGCGCGAGACGGCGGCGGGGGAACATGCCTTCGCGCCCTACGCCGGCGGGGCGGTCTTCAACACGGCGATCGCGCTGGGGCGGCTCGGGGCCCCTGCGGGCTTCTTCTCGGGCCTCTCGACCGATCTCTTCGGGACGCAGCTGGCCGACACGCTGGCCGCAAGCCAGGTGGACAGCGCGCTCTGCGCCCGTTCGGACAGGCCCACCACGCTGGCCTTCGTGCGGCTGGTGAACGGGCAGGCGAGCTACGCCTTCTACGACGAGAACACCGCTGGGCGACTGCTGGCCTCGGCCGACCTGCCCGCCCTGCCCGACCGCGTGAGCACCCTCTTCTTCGGAGGCATCTCGCTCGTGAACGAGCCCGCGGCCGCCACCTACGAGGCGCTGATGGCGCGCGAGGCGGGGGCGCGGGTGACGATGCTCGATCCGAACATCCGTCCGGGCTTCATCACCGATCCTTCGGCCTACCGTGCGCGGATCGGGCGGATGATCGCGCTGGCCGACATCGTGAAGCTGTCCGACGAGGATCTGCACTGGCTCGAGGGGGCGGGCGAGATCCCGGCCCTTGCACGGGGGCTGCTGGCGCGCGGGCCGAGGCTCGTCCTGATCACCGAGGGCGCCCGCGGGGCGCGTGCGGTCACGGCCACGCAGGAACGGTTCTGTCCGGCGACGCCGGTGGCCGTGGCCGATACGGTTGGGGCGGGCGACACGTTCAACGCCGGCATCCTTGCCGCCCTGCACGAGGCGGGCGCGCTGTCGAAGGCGGCGGTCGCGTCCCTGCCCGACGAGGCTCTCGACGCGGCCCTGTCGCTCGGCACGCAGGCGGCCGCCGTCACCGTGTCGCGTCCGGGCGCCAACCCGCCCTGGGCGGACGAACTCTGATGCGGGCGCTGATCCAGCGCGTGCGCGACGCCTCGGTCGTGGTCGAGGGCGAGACGGTCGGCGCGATCGGCCCCGGCCTCCTGATCCTCGTCTGCGCCATGCAGGGCGACGGCGAGGCGCAGGCCGACGCGCTGGCGGCCCGAATCGCGAAGCTGCGGATCTTCAAGGACGAGGCGGGCAAGATGAACCGCTCGGTCCGCGACATCGGGGGCTCGGCGCTTGTGGTCAGCCAGTTCACGCTGGCGGCCGACACCAGCCGCGGGAACCGCCCCGGCTTCTCGACCGCCGCCCCGCCCGCCGAGGGCGAGCGGCTTTACGATCATTTCGCGGCGCGGATGCAGGCCGAGGGCGTGCCCACCGCCAAGGGGCTCTTCGGCGCCGACATGAAGGTAAGCCTGCTGAACGACGGCCCGGTCACGATCTGGATGGACACGGCCCAGCGCGAGACTTGATCCGCGGCACGGGCCGCGGACGGACGTGCCGGCGGGCCGTCCGCATCCGCTTCCGGCCCGCCACGCGTTCGGGATGAGGCGCCGCGCGCTCAGGCGCGATCCGCGCTCGGACCCGATCCGCGCTCGGGCCCGATGCGCACTCAGGCCCAGTCCCAGGGGCGGGTGAACTCCCCCAGCACCCGCGACAGACGCTCTTCATCGACCTCGCCCGTCCGTTCGAGCCGGGCCACGAGCCCGCGCTTGCGATCCTCGACCACATCGGCCACCCGCGCGGGCAGGTCCGCAGCCTCGAGCGCCGCGTTGTAGACCCGCGCGATGGCGAGCCTGCGGAGGTCGGGCTTGAAGACCTTGCCCACCGCGGTCTTCGGCAGCTCGGACAGGATCTCGATATGCTTGGGCACCGCAGCCCGCTCATGGATGTGGGCACGGGCATGTTCCAGAAGCTCGGACGCCTCCACATCGGCGTCCTTGACCAGTTCGACATAGGCGCAGGGCAACTCGCCCGCGAAGGCGTCGGGCTGGCCGATCGCGCCCACGAAACTGACGGCCGGATGCGACATCAGCGCGGCCTCGATCCCTGCCGGGTCGATGTTGTGGCCGCCGCGGATGATCAGATCCTTCGCCCGCCCCGTGATGTAGAGATACCCCTCCGAGTCGATGCGCCCCAGATCGCCCGTGCGCAGGAAGCGGTCCTCGGCGAAGAGGCCGTGGTTCTTGTCTTCTTCGGTGTAGGTCGAGCCTTCGAAGACGCCGGGGTTGGCGACGCAGATCTCGCCCACTTCATCCACGCCGCATTCCCTGAGCACATGGCCGTTGCCGTTGGAATGGAGGATGCGGACATGGGTGTGCGGGAAGGGCAGCCCGACCGAGCCGATCTTCTTGGCCCCCTCGGGCGGGTTCACCGAGACAAGGCAGGTGCATTCGGTCAGCCCGTAGCCCTCGACGATCTGCACGCCGGTGGCCTTCTCGAACCGGTTGAACAGCTCGACCGGCAGCGGCGCCGAGCCCGAGAAGGCGCCGCGCAGCGTGCTCACATCGGCGTCGATGGGGCGCTGCATCAGGGCGGCAAGCGCGGTGGGCACGGTCACGAGATAGGTGCAGCGCCACCGCTCGATCAACTTCCACAGGTTGTCGAAGACCCCTTCGCCGCGGTAGCCCGCGGGCGTGGGAAAGACCACCTGCGCGCCGCTTGCGATCATCGACATGAGGATCGGGTAGGCCGCAAAGACGTGGAACAGCGGCAGCGGGCACATCACCGTGTCGGATGGCCGGAACAGCAGCCGCTTGCCGCACCAGCCGTTGTAGATCATGCCCGACACCTTGTGCTGGGCGACCTTCGGCATCCCCGTGGTGCCGCCGGTGTGGAAATAGGCCGCCACGCGGTCGTCCTCGGGGTCGGGAAAGCCGAGCGTCGCGGGCTGCCGGGCCAGCTCGGCGGCGAAGGACAGGACGCGGGCATGGTGGCCGGGCTTCAGCTTCGGCCGGATCAGCGGCACGATGAGGCTCTTGGGCGGGCCGAGGTAGCGCAGCAGATCCACCTCGAGGACGGTCCGCACCTCGGGCGCGTGGCGCACCGCCTCGGCCACCTTCTGCGCCACATCCGTCTTGGGAAAGGCCCGGAGCGTCACGACCACCCGCGCCTTCGTCTCGCGCAGGATCGAGGCGATCTGGTCGGGCTCGAGCAGCGGGTTGATCGGGTTCACGATCCCCGCCACGGCCCCCCCGAGCAGCGTCACCACCGTCTCGGTGCAGTTGGGCAGCACGAAGGCCACCACGTCGCCCGGCCCCACGCCGAGGCTGCGGAACAGGTTGGCGGCCTGCGTGACCTGCCGGTGAAGCTGGCTCCATGTCAGCGTCTCGGCCCGGCTCCTGGGGGCCGAGAGAAGCTGGAAGCTGACCGCCGGGCGGTCGCCATGCTCGGCCGCCGCGCGGCCCAGAAAGCGGTGCATCGTGCGCGGATTGTCGAGATCCGCCCATGCCCCTTCAGCCTCGATCGCCTTCAGATCGGCGGCGCAGGCGAAACTCCCCATCTTTTCCTCCTCCCGGTTCCCGTTCTTCGGAAACCCCGTCTTTGAGAGAAACGATGGGGTGTTTTGCCGCGGACGGCAAGGCAACTGTCCGCGACAAACGCAACGTCAGACGGCGCCGTCCGTGAACTGGAGGCGCGCGAGCCGGGCATAGAGCCCGCCTTCGGCCACCAGCGCATCGTGCGTTCCGGTGGCCACGATCCGGCCGTGATCGAAGACCACGATCCGGTCCGCGCGCTTCACCGTGGCGAGCCGGTGGGCCACGACCAGCGTCGTGCGGTTGTGGGCCATCGCCTCCACGGCCGTCTGCACGGCCCGCTCGCTCTCGGCATCGAGGGCCGAGGTCGCCTCGTCCAGCAGCAGGATCCTCGCGTCGCGCAGGATCGCGCGGGCCAGCGCCACGCGCTGCTTCTGCCCGCCCGAGAGCATCACGCCGCGCTCGCCCACATAGGTGTCGTAGCCCTGCGGCAGGAGGCTCAGGAAATCGTGCGCGGCCGCGGCGCGGGCGGCCGCCTCGACCTCGGCGTCCGTGGCGTCGGGCCGGCCGAAGCGGATGTTCTCGCGCGCCGAGGTGGCGAAGATCACCGGGTCCTGCGGCACGAGGGCGATGGCGCGGCGAAAATCGTCGCGGGCCATGTCGCGCAAGTCGATCCCGTCGATCCGCACCGAGCCCTGCTGCGGATCGTAGAAGCGCAGCAGAAGCTGGAGGATCGTGGTCTTGCCCGCACCCGACGGGCCCACCAGCGCCACCGTCTCGCCCGGCCGCACCTCGAGATCGACCCCGTCGAGGGCAGAGACCTCTGGGCGCGCCGGATAGCGGAACCGCACCGCCTCGAAGCGGATCTCGCCGCGCACGGGCCGCGGCAGCGTCACCGGCTCGGCCGGGTCCTGCACCGGATCCTCGGCGGTCAGCAGCTCGTTCAGCCGCTCGGTCGCGCCCGCCGCGCGCTGCAGCTCGCTCCAGATCTCGGACAGGGCGCCGACCGAGCCTGCGACCATCACCGCGTAGATCAGGAACTGCACCATCTCGCCCGGCGTCATCTCGCCCGCGCGCACGTCGCGCGCACCCACCCAGAGCACGCCCACGATGCCCGTGAAGACGAGGAAGATCACGATCACCGTCATGATCGCCCGCGTTCCGATCCGCTCCTTGGCCGAGAGGAAGGATTTCTCGGTCACGTCGCCGAAGAAGGCGCGCGACTGGCGCTCGTGCGTGAAGGCCTGCACGGTCTGGACCGACAGCAGCGCCTCGGAGGCGTTGCCCGAGCTTTGCGCGATCCAGTCCTGGTTCTCGCGCGAGAGGCGGCGGAGCTTGCGGCCGAGGATCACGATCGGCACCACCACGAGCGGCACCAGCAGCAGCACCAGCCCGCTCAGTTTCGTCGAGGTGAAGAGCAGCAGGATCATGCCGCCGATCAGGATGAGCAGGTTGCGCAGCGCGACCGAGATCGACGAGCCGATCACCGACAGGATCAGCGTCGTGTCCGTCGTCAGCCGCGAGAGCACCTCGCCCGTCATGATCCGCTCGAAGAAGGCCGGGCTCATGCCCATCATCCGGTCGAAGAGCGCGCGGCGCATGTCGGCCACGACCCGCTCGCCAAGCCGCGTCACGAGGTAGTAGCGCAGCCCCGTGCCCGCCGCGAGCGCGGCCGCGATCAGCAGCGCCGCGCCGAAATACTGATCCAGCAGCGCCGCGTTGTTCTCCATGAAGCCATCGACCACGCGCCGGACCGTGACCGGAAGGATCAGGCTGATGATCGCCGTCAGGATCAGCGCCCCGATGGCCCCGAAGGTCAGCTTGCGATAGGGCGCGAGGAACGGAACGAGGCCCCGCAGCGCGCCCATACTCCGTGACGTCGGACGGTCCTCGAGCTGGGTGGTGGGTCTTCGTGCCATGCGTCCCGTCCTCCTCTTGTCGGGCCGTGGTTTAGGGCGCAATGGCCCTCGCGGCAAGCTCACCCTTCGGCAGGGCCACCGGCTGACCCCACGGCACGGGGCCTCGCCCGCGCGAGGGCACGCCCGGGCTTTTCCCTCGCCCGAACCTGTGCAACGCTCCCGCCGATTGTCAGGAGAGCCTCTGCATGCCCCAGCACTTCACCGCAAGCGACGGTGCCCGCCTTGCCTTCACCGACGAGGGCGAGGGGCTGCCGCTGCTCTGCCTCTCGGGGCTGACACGGACGGGGGCGGACTTCGACCATGTCGCGCCCCACCTGCCGGGGGTCCGGCTGATCCGGCCGGACTATCGCGGCCGCGGCGCGTCGGACTGGACGGGCGCCGCCACCTACACGGTCCCGCAGGAGGCGCGCGACGCGCTGGAGCTGCTCGACCATCTGGGCCTTGCGCAGGTCGCCATCCTCGGCACCTCGCGCGGCGGGCTGATCGGCATGTTCCTCGCCGCCATCGCGAAGGAGCGTCTGACCGGCCTCTGCCTCAACGACGTGGGCCCCGAGATCGAGCGGGCGGGCCTCGAGAAGATCTTTGCCTATGTCGGCCGCAACCCCGCCTTCGCCACCCACGAGGAACTGGCCGAGGCCCTCCCCCGGCTGATGACGGGCTTCGAGCAGGTGCCCCCGGACCGCTGGCTGGCCGAGGCGCGCCTGCACTACAGGCAAGGGCCCGACGGGCTGCGCATCACCTACGACCCCACGCTGCGCGAGGCCTTCCTCGCCGCCTTCGAGGGCGAGCCGGCCGATCTCTGGCCTCTGTTCGACGCCTGCGCCGGCCTGCCGCTCGCGCTGATCCGCGGCGCGAACTCGGATCTCCTGTCGCCCGCCTCGGTGGCCGAGATGCGGCGGCGGCGGCCCGACATGATCTTCGCAGAGGTGCCGGGGCGGGCGCACATCCCCTTCCTTGACGAACCGGAAAGCCTGTCGGCGATCCGCGCCTTCCTGAGGGCCGTGGCATGACCGACATCGCGATGATCGAAGCGGCCGCCGCGCGCCTTGCAGGCCATGCCCGGCGCACCCCGCTGCTCTCGTCTCCGTTCCTCGATGAGATCGCGGGCCGGCGGGTTCTGGTGAAGGCCGAATGCCTGCAGCACACGGGCTCGTTCAAGTTCCGCGGCGCCTGGTCGGCGGTCTCGGCCCTCGACCCTGCACGGCGGGCGCGCGGGGTGATCGCCTATTCCTCGGGCAACCATGCGCAGGGGGTGGCGCTCGCGGCGGCGCGCCACGGGGCGCCCGCGGTGATCGTCATGCCGGCGGACGCGCCCCGGCTCAAGATCGAGAACACCCGCGCACTGGGGGCCGAGGTGGTGCTCTACGATCGCGCCACCGAGGACCGCGACGCGATCGGCCTCAGGCTGTCGGAAGAGCGCGGCCTGACCCTCATCCGGCCCTTCGACGAGCCGCTGGTGATCGCGGGGCAAGGCACCACCGGCCTCGAGATCGCCGCGCAGGCCGCCGATGAGGGGGTGACGCAGGCCGATGTCCTCACCTGTTGCGGCGGCGGCGGCCTGACCGCGGGCATCGCGCTGGCGCTCGAGGCGCATGCGCCCGGCCTGCGCGCCCGCCCCGCCGAGCCGGAGGGGTTCGACGACACCGCCCGCAGCCTCGCGGCGGGGGCGATCCGGCGCAACGCCGCCCTCACCGGCTCGATCTGCGACGCCATCGTGACGCCGGAACCGGGGCAGATCACCTTTCCCATCCTCGCGCGGCTGTGCGGGCCGGGGCTCGCCGTGTCGGACGAGGAGGCGCTCGAGGCCATGGCGCTCGCCTTCCTGCGCCTCAAGATCGTGCTCGAGCCGGGGGGCGCCGTGGCGCTGGCCGCAGCACTCTTCCGCCCCGAGGCGATCGCCGGGGATGCGGTGATCTGCGTCGCATCGGGCGGCAATGTCGATCCGCCCGTCTTCGCGCGCGCCCTCGCCCGGTTCCCTGATTGAGGCTGCATTTCGCGCTTCGCCAAATGCCTGGCGGTCGCGCCTTGACGCCGCGGAGCGGACGGGGGAACGTTCCCCCGCGCCCTCGGGACGCTTCCGCCCCGCCGGCCAGATGGACCGCACCGATGCCTGACCTCGAACTCGGCGACCTTCACCTGAACTACCGCGAGGAGGGCGACCCGAACGGGGCGCCCGTCGTCTTCGCCCACGCGCTCGGCTCCGACCTGCGGAGCTGGGACAATCTCCTTCCCCTCCTGCCCCCGTCCCTGCGGCTCGTGCGCTACGACCTGCGCGGCCACGGCGGCTCCTCGACGCCCGAGCCGCCCTATGCGATGGGCGCGCTCATCCGCGACGCCGAGCGGCTGATGGAGGCTCTCTCGATCCGGGATGCGGTCTTCGTCGGCTGCTCGATCGGCGGGATGATCGCGCAGGGGATCGCGGTCAAGCGGCTCGACCTGATCCGCGCGCTCGTGCTCTGCGACACGGCGGCCAAGATCGGCACGCCCGAGATCTGGCAGGACCGGATCGACCAGGTGCGCAGCTACGGGCTGGAGTCCCTCGCCGACCCGACGATGAAACGCTGGTTCGCGCCCGCCTTCCGCGCGACCCCCGAGGGCCAGCTCTGGCGCGAGCGTTACATCGCGGGCGATCCCGACGGCTACGCCGGCGGCGCCGCGGCCATTGCGGGAACCGACTTCTACACGACGACCGCGAGCCTCACGCTGCCCACCCTCGCACTTGTCGGTTCCGAGGACGGATCGACCCCGCCCGACCTGGTGCGCGAGACGGCCGGCCTCATCAAGGGCAGCCGGTTCGAGATCATCCGCGGCGCGGGCCATGTGCCCTCGATCGACAAGCCGGCCGAGATGGCCCGGCTTCTGACCGATTTCCTGCGCTCGATCGGGCATGTCTGACTTCCTGCTCGTCCACGGCTCGGGCTATGGCGCCTGGTGCTGGGACGAGACGATCCGCGCGCTAGGGGCGCGCGGCCATACGGCCCGCGCCCTCGACCTGCCCCGTCACACCCTCACGCAGGACCCGAGCCTTGGCCGCTATGCCGATGCGATCCTAGCGGAAATCCACGGACCCGTGACCCTTGTCGGCCACTCCGCCGGCGGCTTTCCCATTGCCGCCGCAGCCGGGCGCGCCCCGCCCGGCCGGATCGAGCGGCTGATCTTCCTTTGCGCCTACGCGCCGCGCGATGGCGCCTCGGTGGCCTCCCTGCGCAGGGAGCAGACGCGCCAGCCCCTGCGGCCTGCCATCCGGGTGGCGCCGGATCGGCGCACCTATTCCTTCGATCCCGCGCTTGCCGGCGACCGCCTCTTCCACGACTGCCCGCCCGAGGTGCGGCGCGCCGCCCTCGCGCGCCTCGTCCCCGAGCCCACGGCGCCGCAGGAAGAGCCGATCCGGCTGACCGCTCGCTACCACGCCACGCCCCGGCACTACATCCGCTGCCTCGCGGATCGCGCCATCCCGCCCGAGCATCAGGCGGCCATGACCGAAGGCTGGCCCGAGGGGACGGTCTCGACCCTGCCCGCGGCCCATTCACCCTTCCTCTCCTGCCCCGAGGCTCTGGCAAAACGTCTCATCTCGGTTGCGGCAAATCCGCTTTCCTGCCGCCCCACCCCCGGCTAGGGTCCGCCCGCCCTTCCCCGCGGACGCGACATGCAAAAGCCTCGGCTTGCCCTTGCCTTCATCCTGATCACCGTCACCCTCGATGCGATCGGGATCGGGCTGATCTTTCCGGTCATGCCGGACCTGATCCTCGAGATCACCGGCCAGCCCCTGTCGGAAGCGGCGGTCTGGGGAGGGCTCCTGTCGGCCTCCTTCGCGGTCATGCAGTTCCTGTTCGGCCCGACCATCGGCAGCCTCTCGGACCGGTTCGGGCGCCGGCCGATCCTGCTCGGCTCGCTCGTCATCATGGCGGCCACCTATCTCGCCATGGCGCTCGCCCCCACGATGGCGATCCTGCTGGCCGCGCGGATCGTGGCGGGCATCGTCTCGGCTACCTACGCCACCGCCTCGGCCTTCATCGCCGACGTGACCCCGCCCGAGGATCGCGGCAAGCGATTCGCCCTGATCGGCGCGGGCTTCGGGATCGGCTTCGTGCTGGGCCCCGCCATGGGCGGCCTGCTGGCGGGGATCGACCTGCGCGCGCCCTTCCATGCCGCGGCGCTGATGGCAGTGCTGAACCTCATCCTCGGCAGCCTCATCCTGCCCGAGACGGTGACCGACGCCACCCGCCGCCCCTTCTCCCTGGCCCGCGCCAACCCGCTGGGCGCGCTGCGCGCCGTGGCGCGCCTGCCCGAGCTGCGCCGCCCGCTCGCGGTCTTCCTGATCCTCGGGATCGCGATGAACGTCTACCCGGCCGTCTGGGCCTTCTACGGCCAGGCCGCCTTCGGCTGGGGCGCGGCCATGGTCGGCGCCTCGCTCGCCCTTTACGGCATCAGCTTCGCCGTGGGACAGGTGGCGCTGGTCGGGCCCGCGATCCGCCGCCTCGGCGAGCATCGCACGGCGCTCTTCGGGATCTGGGTCGACATCCTCACCTTGACCGCCTTCGGCTTTCTGGCCTCGGGAACCGGCGCGCTTCTCGTCATCCCCCTGACCGCATTGGGGGGCGTGGTGGTGCCCGCGCTGCAATCCATCCTGTCCCGCGGCACCCCGGCCGATGCACAGGGAGAGCTGCAGGGCCTGCTCGCCTCTCTCAATGCCGTCGCGATGATCACCTCACCGCTCGTGATGACGGCCACGTTCCGCGCCTTCACGCAGGACGGCGCGCCGCTGCATCTGCCCGGCGCGCCGTTCCTTCTGGCCGCGCTCCTGATGGTCGGGGCGCTCGTCCTTCATCTCGCCCGCCGCGCCTAAGTTTCACTCTGCGCAAATATCCTGCGGGGGGAGGTCTCCGCCTGCGGAGACCGGGGGGCGCAAAGCCCCCCGTCCTCAGGCGCCCTGCGCAGCCAGCGCCCGTTCCGCCTCGCGGCCGTGCAGCTCCTGCAGATGGTCGAACCGGCAGGCATAGGTGCCGACGCCCAGGCTCTGCGAGCGGATCTCGACGATCAGCCCGTCCATCTCGCCCTGCGGGATCAGCGCCTGCACCTCGTCCCAGCCCGGCCAACCGGACTTGGCGTCAAATCCCAGCAGCTGCCCCCGCCGCCCGGTCACGATCCGCTGCACGCGGGGCGTGAACTCCGACGGGACCGAGATCGCCACGGCGAGGATCGGCTCCAGAAGCACCGGCCCGCACGAGGGCATCGCCTCGGTCATCCCCTTCAGCGCGGCCTTCTGGAAGGCCATGTCCGAACTGTCGACCGTATGGTAGCTGCCGTCGGTCAGGGTCACGGCCACATCGACCACCTGATGCCCGAGAGGGCCCTTGCCGAGATAGGACTGCACCCCCTTTTCCACCGCCGGGATGTAGTTCTTCGGCACGACGCCGCCGGTAATCCGGTCGTCGAAGGCAAAGCCCTCGCCGCGCGGCTGCGGCCGGATCTCGAGATGTATGTCGGCAAACTCCCCATGCCCGCCCGACTGCTTCTTGTGCCGGGCGTGGATCGAGGTGGCCCTGGTGATCGTCTCGCGGTAGGGCACCGCGGGCCGCGACGCGGTGACGCTCAGGCCATATTCGTTCTTCATCCGCGACAGGGCGATCTGAAGCTGCATCTCGCCCTGCCCGCTCAGCACCAGCTCGCCCGTCTCGGCCTGATGGGCCGCCGACAGCGAGGGATCCTCCTCGGCCAGCCGGGCGAGCGCCGCCGCAAGCTTCACCTCGTCGGCCTGCTTCTCGGCCCGGATCGCAAGCGCATGAAGCGGCGCGGGCGGCGCCGGCCAGTCCGCCTCGGCCACGCCCGTTTCCGTCAGCAGGTCGCCCGTCGCGGCCGTGGCCATCCGCCCCAGAGCCACCACCTCACCCGGCCCGGCCGCGCCGCGCGCCGAGGTGCGCCGTCCCGTCAGCGCCATGACCGAACCCACCCGGTCCTGCCCGAGCGTGATCCCGTCCCTCACCTCGCCGGACCAGATCCGCACCAAGGACAGTTTGCCCGACTGGCCCGCATGGATCGTCTTGAAGACCTGCGCCATCGTGCCCGCGGGGGCGATGCCCAGCCGCTCGGCCGTGGCCTCCACGCCCGGCGCCTCGTGCCGCAGCGCCTTGAGCAGCCGCCGGATGCCGTTCTCGTTCTCGGCCGAGCCGAAGAAGACGGGCACGATCAGGTCCTTCTGCAGATCGCGCGTGAGGTTGGCATAGATCTCGTCGGTCGAGGGCACCACATCCTCGAGCAGTTCGGCCATCAGCCCGTCGTCGAAATCGGCCAGCGCCTCGAGCATCCCCGTCCGCGCCTCGCCGCTGGCATCCGCCATCGCATCGGGCAGCGCCACCAGATCCGAGGGCTTGTGCGGGTTCCACCGCCACGCGCGCTCGGAGACGAGATCCACCATCCCCGCCACCTTGCCCGCCACGTCGCGGATCGGGATCTCGCGCAGGACGAGGGGGCGGGCCGACACCGCCTGCAGGGCCTCGAACGTACCGCGCACCGTGGCCTCGGGCAGGTCCATCTTGTTCACATAGACAAGGTGGGGGATGTTGCGATCGTCGAGAAAGCGCAGGATCGGCGACAGCGTCACGGCGCGCTCGGGCATGGGCTCGGCCACCACCACCACGATGTCGGCCACCATCATGGCGCATTGCGCGTCATGGGTCAGCTCGACCGAGCCGGGGCAGTCGATCAGCGCCCAGGGCTCGCCGAGATAGTCGAAATTGGCCACCGACAGTTCGGTGCTCATCTGGCGCGCCCGCGCCTCGGGGGCGGCGTCGCCCACCGTGTTTCCGTCCTTGACAGCGCCGCGCCGGTCGATGGCGCCCGCGGCAAAGAGCAGATCCTCGAAGAGGGTCGTCTTGCCGCAGGTGTAGCTGCCGACCAGTGCGGCGCAGCGCGGGCCTGATGGTTGATGGCTCATGGATCGTTCTCCCATCGCACAATCCGGAGGCGGAGAGCCGCAAGCGCGCCTCTCCCCGGCTCAGTGTGCGTCTTTGCCGGAAGTCTGGCCAGTGTTTCGTGGCCTGCCTGTGCCAATTGCTCCACCCGCGCCGCCCCTGCTGCCTTGACCTGAATCAATGGAATTCCCCCGAAGCCATGGCCTTTCCTCGGCCACGGCAGTTTCCTATAAGGTGGCCGACCGAAGAGGAGCCGCCCATGCGACAGGCCGAAATCACCCGCAAGACCGCCGAGACCGCCATTTCGGTGAAGGTCGATCTCGACGGAACCGGGCGCTACGACATCCGCACGGGCGTGGGCTTCTTCGACCACATGATGGACCAGCTTGCCCGGCACTCGCTGATCGACATCACGCTGCGCTGCGAGGGCGATCTGCACATCGACGACCACCACACGGTCGAGGATTGCGGCATCGCGCTCGGGCAGGCGCTGACGCAGGCGCTCGGCGACAAGCGGGGGATCCGGCGCTACGGCAGCTTCCATCTCGCGATGGACGACGCGCTCGTGCGCTGCGCGCTGGACCTGTCGGGCCGACCCTATCTGGTCTGCAACCTGCCCTTCCCCACCGCCAAGATCGGCAGCTTCGACACCGAGCTGGTGCGCGAGTTCTTTCAGGCGCTGTCCACCCACGGCGGCATCACGCTGCACGTGGACATGATCCACGGGCTGAACAGCCACCACATCGCCGAGGCCGCCTTCAAGGCGGTGGCGCGCAGCTTGCGCGAGGCGGTCGAGCCCGATCCGCGCGCGGCCTCCGCCATTCCCTCGACCAAGGGGATGCTGTGATGCTGACGGTTCTGGTCGATTACGACAGCGGCAACCTGCACTCGGCGGAAAAGGCCTTCCAGCGCATGGCCGCCGAGGTGGGGGCCGGGCAGGTCATCGTCTCGGACCGGCCCGAGGATGTGGCCCGGGCCGACCGGATCGTGCTGCCGGGCGACGGCGCCTTTCCGGCCTGCCGCCGCGCATTGGGCAGCTATGGCGGCCTGTCCGATGCGATCGAGGAGGCGGTGACGCACAAGGCCCGCCCCTTCCTCGGCATCTGCATCGGCATGCAGATGATGGCCAGCCGCGGCCTCGAATATGAGGAAACGCCCGGCTTCGGCTGGATCGAGGGCGAGGTGGTGCGGATCGCGCCCTCCGATCCGCATCTCAAGGTGCCGCACATGGGCTGGAACGACCTGACGGTGGACCATACCCACCCGGTGCTGGCCGGGATCGAGACGGGCGATCACGCCTATTTCGTCCACTCCTACCATTTCCGCGTGGCGCACGACCACGACCGGCTGGCACATGCGGATTACGGCGAGGCCATCACTGCCATCGTGGGCCGCGAGACGATGGTGGGCACACAGTTCCACCCCGAAAAGAGCCAGAAGACCGGCCTGCGGCTCATCGCCAACTTCCTGAGTTGGAAACCCTGAGCGCGCGACGGGCCCCGCGCTCACGTCACCCGCAACGCGGCAGCCATGCGGCCGGGGGTTCGCGGCCGCGACCCCGCGCGGGCGGCCTGACGCGGGGTCCTTGGCATCGCGGGTCCGCCATGCCAGAAGCCGCCTCACAGAGACAGACCGGAGAGCGCCATGATCCTCTATCCCGCCATCGACCTCAAGGACGGCCAGTGCGTGCGCCTCTTGCGCGGCGAGATGGAGGCGGCGACGGTCTTCGGCGACGATCCGGCCGCGCAGGCGGCGGCCTTCGAGGCCGCGGGCTGCGAATGGCTGCATCTCGTCGATCTGAACGGCGCCTTCGCGGGCCATCCGGTGAATGGCGCCGCCGTCGAGGCGATCCTCGCCCGACTGACGGTGCCCGCCCAGCTCGGCGGCGGCATCCGTGACATGAAGACCATCGCCCTCTGGCTCGAGAAGGGCCTCACGCGGGTCATCCTCGGCACCGTCGCGGTCGAGAACCCGGCCCTCGTGCGCGAGGCCGCCCGCGCCTTCCCCGGCCGCGTCGCCGTCGGCATCGACGCCCGCAAGGGCCGCGTCGCCACCAAGGGCTGGGCCACCGAGACCGACGTGATGGCCACCGACCTCGCACGCTCCTTCGAGGATGCGGGCGTGGCGGCCATCATCTACACCGACATCGACCGCGACGGCGCCATGGCCGGACCCAACATCGAGGCGACCGACGCGCTGGCCCGTGCGGTCTCGATCCCGGTCATCGCCTCGGGCGGCGTCTCCTCGCTCGCCGATCTCGTGGCGCTGCGCGACACCGGCAGCATCGCGGGCGCGATCTCGGGCCGCGCCCTCTACGACGGCGCCCTCGACCTCGCCGAGGCGCTGCGGACGCTCCGCGCCTGATCCCTCGCGCCTTTCAGTCTCGTCCAAATATCCCGGGGTTGAGCCGCAAGGCGGCGAGGGGGCAGAGCCCCCTTCCCCCGGCCCTCCCCAGGCGCTAGGAAGCCCGTGGACGCGGCCGACCAGGGCTTCAGGAGATCCGCCATGCTCAAGACCCGCATCATCCCCTGCCTCGACGTGGCCGACGGCCGCGTGGTCAAGGGCGTGAACTTCGTCGATCTGCGCGACGCCGGCGACCCGGTCGAGGCCGCGCGCGCCTATGATGCCGCCGGCGCCGACGAGCTTTGCTTCCTCGACATCCACGCCACCCACGAAAACCGGGGCACGATGTACGATCTCGTCACCCGCACCGCCGAGCAGTGCTTCATGCCGCTGACGGTGGGCGGCGGGGTGCGCACCCAGCAGGACGTGCGCGCGCTGCTGCTGGCGGGGGCCGACAAGGCCAGCTTCAACTCGGCCGCCGTCGCCGATCCGAACGTGGTGGCCGAGGCCGCCGATCGCTTCGGCAGCCAGTGCATCGTGGTGGCGATCGACGCCAAGACCGTGGCGCCGGGCCGGTGGGAGATCTTCACCCACGGCGGCCGGCGCGCCACCGGCATCGACGCGGTCGAGTTCGCACAGGAAGTGGCGGCGAAGGGCGCGGGCGAGATCCTGCTGACCTCGATGGACCGCGACGGCACCCGCTCGGGCTTCAACCTGCCGCTCACCCGCGCCATCTCGGACGCGGTGCGGATCCCGGTGATCGCGAGCGGCGGCGTCGGCACGCTCGACCATCTGGTCGAGGGCGTCACCGAAGGCGGCGCCTCGGCGGTCCTTGCCGCCTCGATCTTCCACTTCGGCGAATTCACCATCGGCGAGGCCAAGGCGCACATGGCCGCGGCCGGCATTCCCGTGAGGCTCGCATGAGCGTGCTCGAGCGGCTCGCCGCCACCGTCGAGGCCCGCAAGGGCACCGATCCCGACGGTTCCTGGACCGCCAAGCTCCTGGCCCGGGGGCCCGAGAAATGCGCCGAGAAATTCGGCGAAGAGGCGGTCGAGGCGATCATCGAGGCGGTGCGCGGCGATCGCGCCAGGCTCGCCTCCGAGGCGGCGGATGTGCTCTACCACCTTCTCGTGATGCTCGCCGCCCGCGACGTGACGCTGGCCGAGGTGATGGCCGAGCTGGAGAGGCGCGAGGGCACCTCGGGCATCGCCGAGAAGGCCGGGCGGGGCTGACGAACGGGCCGCCTGCGACTTGCTGGCCGGAGCGCCCCGGGGATCGGTCGGAGCCTCCGGCGGGGATATTTGGGCGAGAATGAAAGCCGCGCGCGACGTCTCGGGGGCACGGGCCGCGGGCTCAGAGGCCGAGGCGCGGGATCTCGATGGCGGGGCAGCGGTTCTCCACCACGGCCACGCCACGCGCGCGGGCCTGGGTTGCGGCGTCGGCGTTCGAGACGCCAAGCTGCATCCAGACCGTGCGCAGGTCGGGTAGGCTTGCAAGGGCGGCCGCGACCACCTCGGGCACATGCTCCGAGCGGCGGAAGATATCCACCATGTCCACCTGGTCCCCGGCGAGGTCGGCCAGCCCGGCCCGGACTGTCTCTCCCAGCGCCTCGCGCCCGGCGTGGCCCGGATTGACGGGGATGACCCGATAGCCCTGCTTCCTGAGGAAGGCCGCCACCCGATGGCTCGGCCGCTCGGGGTTCGGCGACCAGCCCACGAGGGCGATGGTCCGGGTCGAGGTCAGGATCTGGCGCAGCGCGTCATTGGTCATGAGAACCCTCCGTCGGTAAAGCGCTCTGGCAAAAAAAAGCGCCCTGGCCATTCGGCCGGGCGCCAGTGCGGAACGAGGGACAGTGAAGGTAGAACGGGGGTTCCGGCCCCGTTCCTCCTGTAACATGGGGGCCACAAGCCCAAAGAAAAGTGGCGGTCGCGCATCCGTGATGATTTATCGGCTTGCGGCCGCATAGAGGGCCACCGCGGCCGCGTTCGAGACGTTGAGCGAGCCGAAGCCTCCGGCGGCGGGGATGCGCACCAGGATGTCGCAGGTGTCGCGGGTCTTGTCGCGCAGGCCCGGCCCCTCGGCCCCCAGCACGAGCCCCACCGGCCTCTTGCCGGCGGTCGCAAGCCCCTCGGCCAGTGTCACGGGCGCCTCGGAATCGAGGCCGAGCAGCATGTAACCCATCGCCTTCAGCCTCTCCATCGCCTCGGCCAGGTTGCCGACCCTGAGGTAGGGCTGCCGTTCGAGCGCGCCGCTGGCCGTCTTGGCCAGCGCGCCGGTTTCCGGGGCGGAATGGCGGTGCGGCGCAACGACCGCCCGGGCGCCGAAGACCTCGGCCGAGCGCAGCACGGCGCCGACGTTGTGCGGGTCGGTCACGCGGTCGAGCAGCACGACGAGCGGCTCGCCCTCGCCCGCGGCGGCGAAATCCTCGAGGCTGCCCCAGTCGAGCGGCCTGACTTCAAGCGCCGCGCCTTGGTGGACCGAGCCCTCGTCGATCGGCGCCGAGAACTTGCGGGGGTCCATGATCTCGGGCTCGATCCCGCCGGCCGCAACGGCCTCGCCCAGCCGGTCGGCCGCGTTCTTCGTCAGCACCAGACGCAGCTTCTGCCGGTTGGGATTGATGAGGGCGTCGCGCACCGCATGGATCCCGAAGAGCCACACGGTTTCCTGCGCGGTCGTGCGCCGCGCGCGCTCCTTCTCGATCACCCAGGTGGGCTTGACGGGTTTCGGCATCGGGAACTCCTGAAAAACGGGGGGCAGAATGGTCCTTGCGACCACGCGGCGCAAGCCGAAAGAAATGCGTCGATGGGCTCTTGACCCTCTGCTGACCCTCGGATAATCACGCGGCCAGTGGGCGACGTGCTGCAAGGTGCGGCAGCGGACTGTAACTCCGCCGAGGCGACTCATGCCTGGTTCGATTCCAGGGTCGCCCACCATCTTCCTGATATTGAACGCTTCCGGTCGCTTTCGGGCGGATGGACCGAGCACGGCCGGGACCGGGCCTTTTGCCGCATGATCCGCGGGCAGAGGGCCATTTCGCCGCGTTGAATGACCCCGCGGACGGGCAAAACATGGTGCCAGTGAAATCGGTGGAGACACCTGTTGCCAGACGCACCCGACTGCAAGGGGCCCGTGCACGCGCATCCGCAGCACAGGCTCCACAGCCCGGCCGAGCCGCCCTCCGACTACCGCTCGCGGTTGGCGATCGGCGCGCACGCCTTCCTGATCTCTCTAGCGGCGGGCGCCGTGACAGGCCTGCTTTCGGGCGCGCTTCGCGCCTTCTGAGGCACGGGCGGGTGCAGTTGGCCGTTAACCTCACGTCCGGGTCAAAGCGCCGCAAGGCGCGGCCCTTGCGGCCGGCCCGCGGATGCTTATGTCGGATTGCGACGGCCCTTTCGCGTGTCCCTTCCGCACCGAGGGCTTTGGCCGCGGGCGACCTCCCCATTGCGCCCGCGGCCCCTTATCTTCCGCGTCCAGTCAATCCGCATGCACCGTCACCGGCGCCCCGCCCGCCTGCGGCTTTCGCAACAGAAGCGCGAGCGGAAGGGCGGCGAGCGTGATCAGCATCATCAGGCGGAAGTCGTCGACATAGCCGATCATCGTCGCCTGCTGCGTCACGAGCTGGTCCATCACCGCCAGCGGCTGCAGCGCCCCCTGCGCCGCCTCGGGTGAGATCTGCCAGAGCTGCGGGTTGTAGGGCGAGACATGCGCGCCCAGCTCGGCGTGGTTGATCTGGCTGTTGTGGGTCAGCATCACCGTCACCATCGAGATGCCCACCGACGAGCCGATGTTGCGCACGAGGCTGAAGAGGCTTGTGGCATCCGCCCGGAAGCGCGGCGCGATGGTGGCGAAGGCCACGGTCGAGAGCGGCACGAAGACGAGGCCCAACCCCAGCCCCTGCACGACGCCCGACAGGATGATGGGCGTGCTGTCCATCTGCGGGCTGAAGCCCGTCATCATGTGCAGCGACAGCGCCGTGAGCGCGAGGCCCGCCGTCACCATCAGCCGCGCATCGACATGGCGCAGCACGCGCCCCGCGATCAGCATAGAGATCATCGTGCCTACTCCGCGCGGGGCCATCACGAGCCCCGTGGTGATCACCGGATAACCGAAGATGTGCGACAGCATCGGCGGCAGGAGTGCGAGGCTTGCCAGCAGGATGATCCCCACCACGAAGATGAAGACGAGGCCGGTGGCGAAGTTGCGGTCGGCGAACATCGCGGGCTCGAGGAAGGGTTTCTCGGCGCCAAGGATGTGGATCACGAAGATCCAGAAGCCGGTGATCATCAGGAACAGGTAGATCCAGATCTCGAGGGCGGCGAACCATTCCACCTCGGCCCCGCGGTCGAGCATCAGCTGCAGCGCGCCAAGCGCAATGGCAAGCATGGCAAAGCCGAAGAAGTCGAAGCGGCGCACGACCCGCTCGGCCCTCGGCAGCCAGGCGGCGCAGCCGAGGAAGGCCACGATCCCCACGGGCAGGTTGATGAAGAAGACCCAGCGCCAGTCCCAGCTCTCGGTCAGCCAGCCGCCGAGCGTGGGGCCGATGATGGGCCCCACCATGATCCCCGCCCCCCAGAGCGCCATCGCCTGTCCCGCCTTCTCGCGCGGGTTGATGTCGAGAAGGAACGTCTGCGACAAGGGCACGATGGCCGCGCCGAAGACGCCCTGCAGCAGGCGGAAGCCCACCATCGAGGGCAGGCTCCAGGCCAGGCCGCAGGCCATCGAGGCCAGCGTGAAGCCCACGATCGAGACGAGGAACAGCTCGCGCTTGCCGATCCGGTCGGCCAGCCAGCCCGTGACGGGCGTCATGATCGCCGCGGCCACGATGTAGGAGGTGAGCACCCAGTTGATCGTATCGGCCGAGGCGTCGAGGTCCCCCGTCATCGAGGGCAGCGCCACGTTCGCGATCGTCGTGTCGAGCACCTGCATGATCGTGGCGAGCATGATCACGAGGGTGATCAGCCCGCGGTGTTCCACGGGCTGTTTCAGGGAATCGGTCATGGCAGCCTCAGTCGGCGGTGGCGGCGAAGCTCGCGAGCCCCGGAATGTGGCGCACGCGGCCGGTATCGACCGACACTTCGGCCGAAAGGCCCGAGGCGAGGCCCGCAAGGTCGGCTCCCTCCTCGAACCGCAGGCGCACGGGAACCCGCTGGGTCACCTTCACCCAGTTTCCGGTCGCGTTCTGCGCCGGCAGCAGCGAGAATTCCGACCCGGTGCCCGCGCCCACGGCTTCGACCGTCGCCTCGTAGGGCCGGTCGGGGTGCAGGTCGAAGGTCACCTCGGCCTTCTGGCCCGGCGCGATGCCCGCCAGCTGCGTCTCCTTGAAGTTGGCGTCGATCCAGACATCCTGCGTCTCGACCAGCGAGAAGAGCGACTGGCCCGCCGTCACCATCTGCCCCGGCTTGAACGAGGCCGCGCGGTAGATCACCCCATCGGCGGGCGCGCGCACTTCGGTCAGCGAGAGCTGGTAGGCGGCCTCGTCGCGGGCCGCCAGCGCAGAGCGGACCGCCGGGTGATCGTCCACCGGGGCGTCGGCCGCGCCACCCAGGGCCGCCAGCGCACTCGCCGTGGCCTGCCGGGCCACGACGCGCAGTTCGGCCGCGCGCTGTGCCTCGTGGCGGGCATCGTCGAGCGCGGTTGTCGAGGCCACGCCCTTTGTCGACAGCGCCTGCTGGCGCGCAAGTTCGTTGGCAAGATAGGCCGCATCGTCGGCCGCGAGATTTTCCTGCGCCACGGCCTGCGCATGGGCCACCTTCAGCTGCTCGACCTGCAGCCGGGCCGCGGCGACGGCGGCCTCGGCCCTGGCCAGCGCGAGGCGGCGCGGCTCGGGGTCGATCACGAACAGGATGTCGCCCTTCTGCACGGGCCGGTTGTCGGCGACCGAAACCTCCGTCACCCGGCCCGAGACTTCGGACGCGATCGCCACCACCGCCTGATGCAGATAGGCGTTGTCGGTCGTCTCGTAGCGGCCGCCGGTGATCCACCAGGCGCCGGCGCCACCAAGCAGCGCGGCCGGCAGGGCCGCCATCAGCAGGATGCGGCGTGCCCGGCGGGGCTTCGGCTCGGCCACCACCGGGGTTGCGCGAAGAGTGTCGGAAGAGGTCTGGGCGTTCATCGGCTGGCCTTGGTGCAGGGATGGCGGTCCTCCGCCTCCGCGTCGCTGAGATTGGTGACGATGGTCCGCAGCATCGCGACCAGTTCGCCGCGGCGCTCGGGCGGAATGCCTCCGAGAGCCTCGTCATAGACCTCGTCGGCGATGGTCTGGATGCCGGCATAGGCGGCCAGCGTCTTGTCCGTCGGCGCCACGAGACGGGCGCGGCGGTCGCAGGGGTAGGGCTCACGGCGCACCCATCCGCCCTGCTCCATCCGGTCGATCAGGCGCGAGACGCTGATCGGCTCGATGTCGAGCAGATCCGCAAGCCTGGCCTGCGTCGCCCGAGGCTCGCGCGAAAGCTGCGCCAGAAGCCGCCATTGCGCCGTCGACAGGCCGAGGTGGCTTGTGCGGCTTTCAAATCGCTTGAGGACGGCGCGGGTCGCGTCGTGCAGCAGGAGTCCCAATCTGTCCGTATCCTTTTTCATGTGCCTCAGATATAATAAGCCTGCTTACTAATCAAGCCGCCGCTGCTGCGCGCGCGAAATCGTGAGGGGAGGGCCCGGTTGATGCGGACCTTGCGGGGCCCATGTCGGGCAAGAGCCCTCAGGACCGTCCGCATGACCCTCTCCCGCCGCCTGTTCCTCGCCGCCGGGGCATCGCTTGCCCTGCCCACCCCGATCCGCGCGCAGACGCCGCGGCGGCCTCGGCTGTCGCGCACGCTGGCCGCCGCAAGCCGGCATGACCAGCTGCGCGCGCTGGTGATCGCGCAGGGCGGCGAGACGCTGCTGGCCGAGGCCGTGCGCGGCCCGGCCCCGGACCGGGCGGTGAATGTGAAGTCGGTCTCGAAGACCATCGTGGCCGCGGTGCTGGGCGCCGCGCTCGACCGCGGGGTGGTGCCGGGGATCGGGGCCACGATCGGAGAGGTTGCGCCCCGGCTGATCCCGTCCGGCGCCGATCCGCGCGTCCGCGATCTTGCGCTCGAGGATCTGGTGACGATGCGGGCGGGGCTCGAGCGGACCTCGGGCGGCAATTATGGCGCCTGGGTCTCGAGCCGGAACTGGGTGTCCTACGCGCTCTCGCGGCCGATGGTGGCGGACCCCGGCGGGCGGATGCTCTATTCGACCGGCAGCTTCCATGTGCTGGGCGCCGTCATGGCCGAGGCGAGTGGCCAAAGCCTGCTCGCCATGACGCGCGACTGGCTGGGCCGCCCGCTCGGGGTGGACATCCCCGCCTGGACGCGCGATCCGCAAGGGTTCTATCTGGGCGGGAACGAGATGGCGCTCTCGCCGCTCGCCCTTCTGCGCTTCGGCGAGATGGTCCGGCGGGGCGGCCGGCACGACGGCGCGCAGGTCCTATCGGAAGACTGGGTGCGGCGCTCGCTGCAGGAGAGGACGCGGTCGCCCTTCTCGGGCCTGGGCTACGGCTATGGCTGGTTCATCGGCCGCGCGGGCAACGAGCGGATCGCGCTTGCCCGCGGCTACGGAGGCCAGCTCGTGTGCCTGCTGCCGGATCTCGAGGCGACGATGGTCGTCACCTCGGACGCCACCCAGCCCGCCCGCAGCGGAGGATATTTCGGCGATCTCATGCGGCTGATCGGCGAGGTGGCCGTGCCGGAGCTGCGCAGCGCCTGAGTCACGTTCCAGTCAGCCACGGAGCAGCACGCTTGATCGCACGCCCACAGGAACATATTAAGAACATATGAAACGTGACCTTGCCCGAAAGCTGGCGATCCTGTCGGACGCCGCCAAATACGACGCCTCCTGCGCCTCGAGCGGGGGTGAGCGGCGCGATTCAAAGGACGGCAAGGGCCTCGGCTCGGCGGGCGGCACCGGCATCTGCCACGCCTATGCGCCCGACGGACGCTGCATCAGCCTTCTCAAGATCCTGATGACGAACTTCTGCATCTTCGACTGCGCCTATTGCGTCAACCGCGCCTCCTCGCGGGTCGAGCGCGCGCGCTTTTCGGTCGAGGAGGTGGTGACGCTCACGATCGAGTTCTACCGGCGCAACTATATCGAGGGGCTGTTCCTGTCGTCGGGCATCATCCGCTCGCCCGATGAGACGATGGGCGACATGGTGCGCATCGCCCGCACCCTGCGCGAGCGCGAGAACTTCCGCGGCTACATCCACCTCAAGACCATCCCCGACGCCACGCCCGAGTTGATCGAGCAGGCGGGGCTTTACGCCGACCGGCTCTCGATCAATGTCGAACTGCCGACCGAGGCCGGCCTCAGCCGCCTTGCGCCGGAAAAGTCGGCTTTGGGCATCCGCAAGGCGATGGCCGACGTGCGGCTGAAGCGGGAAGCCTCGCGCGAGCCGAGCTTTCGCGGCCGCAGGCCCTCGCGCTTTGCGCCCGCCGGGCAATCCACCCAGATGATCGTGGGGGCGGACGGGGCGGACGATGCCGCCATCCTCGGAAATGCCTCGACGCTTTACGCGAACTATGGGCTCAGCCGCGTCTATTACTCGGCCTTCTCCCCGATCCCGGATGCGTCCAAGGCGCTGCCGCTGGTGCGCCCGCCGCTTCTGCGCGAACACCGGCTCTATCAGGCGGACTGGCTGCTGCGGTTCTACGGCTTTGGCGTGGACGAGATCGCGCAGGGAGGGATGCTCGATCTCGAGGTCGATCCCAAGCTTGCCTGGGCGCTGGCGCATCGCGCCGCCTTTCCCGTCGATGTGAACCGCGCCTCGCGCGAAATGCTGCTGCGGGTGCCGGGCTTCGGCACCAGGACCGTGGGCCGCATCCTCGCCGCCCGGGCGCACGGGGCGGTGCGTTACGAACATCTTCCGGCCATGGGCGCGGTGCTCAAGCACGCGCGGCCCTTCATCGTGGCGCCCGGATGGCGGCCGCAGGGGCTGGACGATGCCAGCCTCCGCGCCCGTTTCGTCGCGCCGCCGGAACAGCTGAGCCTGTTCTGATGCCCGAGGTGGTCCTGCCGCGGCTGGGGACAGTGGCCGCCTGGCGGGCCGAGGCGCGGCGGCTGGCCCGTGCGGGCGTCCCGGCCGAGGCCGTCGTCTGGCGCATCGGTGCCGCAGAGCCCGACCTTTTTGCAAGCGAGCCCGCCCGCGCCTCGTCGTCGCCGCGCGAGATCCGCCTGCCGCGCGAGGCGGTGGAGGTGATCGAGACCGCGCTCTGCCATTCGGACCCCGAGCGGTTTGCGCGCGGCTACGCGCTTCTGCTGCGGCTGGCGGACGGGACGGTCCGGTGGGGAGACCGCAGCGACCCGGCCCTGCGCCGGCTGCTCGCGCAGGAAAAGACCGTCCGGCGCGAGATCCACAAGATGCACGCCTTCGTCCGGTTCCGCGAGTTGCCCGAAGACGGCCCCCGCCGCACCTTCGCCGCCTGGTTCGAGCCCGATCACCCGATCGAGGAGGCCGCGGCCCCCTTCTTCACCCGCCGCTTCGGAGACATGGACTGGGCCATCGTCACCCCCGACGTCACGTCGCGCTTCGTGAATGGCACGCTGGAACATTCGCTGACCGAGGACCGCACGCCGCCGCCGCCCGATGGAACGGAAGACCTCTGGCGCACTTACTACGCCAACATCTTCAACCCCGCCCGGCTGATGGTGAAGGCGATGCAGTCCGAGATGCCGAAGCGTTACTGGAAGAACCTGCCCGAGGCCGGCCTGATCCCCGACCTGATCCGGGGCGCGGCCGGGCGTGCCGCAGAGATGCAGGCGGCCGCACCGACCGAACCGCCCGCCCGCACCGCCGCCATGGCGCGACAGAGGCAGGCCGCGGCCGAAGGCGCTGCCCGCGGGGCCGACGCGGAACAGTCCGCGGCCCTTCCGCAGGCGAAGGCCGAGGCCGAGGCGTGCCGGCGCTGCGGGCTCTGGGCCAACGCCACGCAGGTCGTCTTTGGCGAGGGGCCGACGGTGGCGCGGATGATGGTGGTGGGCGAGCAGCCGGGGGACCGCGAGGATCTGGCCGGCCGTCCGTTCGTGGGGCCGGCAGGGCAGCTCTTTGACGAAGAGGCCGCCGCGGCAGGGCTCGACCGCTCCACGCTCTACGTCACCAACGCGGTCAAGCACTTCAAGTTCACGCCGCGGGGCAAGCGCCGCATCCACCAGAAGCCCGACGCGGGCGAGGTCACGGCCTGCCGCTGGTGGCTCGATCTGGAGCGCGACCTCGTGCGGCCGCGGCTGATCGTGGCGATGGGCGCCACGGCGCTCGCCTCGCTGACCGGGACGGGCGCGGGGATTCTCCGGCGGCGCGGATCGGTGGAACGGCTCGAGGACGGGACGCCGGTCTTCGTGACGGTCCATCCCTCCTACATCCTGCGCCTGCCCGACCCCGAGGCCCGGTCGGAGGAGCGTCGCCGCTTCCGTGCGGATCTGGCCACGGCCCATGCCCTGCTTGACACGCTGGACTGAGGCCGGTCAGCCCCCTGCGCCTTGCCCCTTCGGTCAGACCTCGGGGGCGTCGGGCTTCGGCACCGTGCTCTCGACCCGCTCGACGCGGGATTCGTCCCACTGCGGGTCCTTGCGCTTGATCCGGCGCGAGATGACGTAGCCCGCCGGCCAGGACAGCACGATGCCGGCCACCGCGCCGATGGCAATCGGCAGCCAGCCGTACCAGCCGAAGGTGAAGAACAGGATCACGAGACCGCCGGTGATGACCGCGCCGGTCATCAGGGTCAGGATGATGCTCAGTCGGTCCATCAGCGGCTCCGGTTGCGGACCGCCACGGGCACGGGGGCGCGCTCGGGCCGGCCGGCAACGGCCAGCGCCGCGAGGATCAGGCTCGCAACCGCGGCGAATGCAAGGGTAAGGGCGAGGGTCTCGCTGGACATGGGCTTCATCCTCCGATGCGGCGGGCGGCCCGCCTTTGAGCCCCAACGTCCCGCCGTCCCCGCCAGTTCCCCTCAGCCCTCGGCGCCGCCGGCAGCCTGGCAGAGCGCCCGCTCCAGCGCGCTGGGAGTGACGGGCTTCTCGATCACCGTGGCGCGCGGATCCGCGGGCAGGCTGGAGCTGGCATAGCCCGTGGCAAAGACCACCGGCACCCCCTCGCCCAGAAGCCGGCTGCCCAGGTCGAACGAGGTCCGACCGTGGCTCAGGTTCACGTCGAGCAGAGCGATGTCCGGACGGGCGTCGGCCACGAACCGTTCGGCCGCGGGCAGCGAATAGGCCATGTCGATCTGCTCGAATCCCATCTCCCGCAGGGTCTCCACCGTTTCCATCGCGATGATGGCTTCGTCTTCAAGGTAGAGGATCCGCATGGCGGAGGGGGTCCAGGTCACTGTCGTAGTCCACTTCGGTTGCTGCATTCCAGGGCAGGGCGACAACGAGGCGCAGTCCGGCCGGTTCCCAATGGCTCTCGATGCTGCCGTAGAAGGAGCCCTCTACCATGGAGCGCATGAGCTGGGTGCCAAAACCCTCGCGCGACGGCGCATTGACCGCCGGACCGCCGCTCTCCTGCCACACCAGCCGGAACTCCTCGCCCTCGCCCTCGTCCACGCGCGACCAGCGGACGGACACCTTGCCCTCGGGCCGGGCGAAGGCCCCGTATTTCGAGGCGTTGGTCGCCAGCTCGTGGATCACCATCCCGAGGCTCAGCGTGGCGCGCGCGTTCAGCCGCATGTCGGGGCCCCGCAGCGTCACCCGCTCTTCGCCATAGACGTTCAGAAGCTCGAGCGCGAGGATGTCGCGCAGCGCGGTCGAGGCCCAGTTCTCGGCCGTCAGCAGGTTGTGCGTGTTGGCCAGGGCGCGGATGCGCTGCGCCAGCGTCTCGAGGATCTCCTGCGGGTCGCCCTGCTCGCGCCGCGCACGGTTCACCAGCGCGATCACGTTCGACAGCATGTTCTTCACCCGGTGCTGCAACTCGCGCATGATGCGGCGCAGGTCCGCCTGCAACTCGAGAAGGCGGGTGACGTCGGTCACGTTGAACCCCACGGCACGGACCCCGTCGGATCGATGGACGGGATACCAGTCCACCTCCCACACCCGCGGAACGCCCGGTTCGGCGGGCGTCGTGCCGCGCACCATCTGCCGCAGCACCGGCTCGCCCGTGTCGAACACCTTGCGCACGGACGCCACCATCCGCCCCGCGATCTCGGGATGCACCTCCGAGATCGACCGGCCGACGATCGCGTCCGCCGGCAGGCCGCTGAACTCGGCCATCTTCGGGTTCGCCCGCAGGTAGCGGAAGTCGCGGTCCACAAGGCCCATCGCGCCGGGACTGCCGAGGTAGAGTTCCTCGATCTCCTCGGCGCTGGCGCGGGCCTCGGCCGAGGCCTGCTCGGCCGCCCGCGCGTAGCGGGCGACGGCGGTCACGTCGAACACCGAGAAGACCACCCCGCCCCGGTCGCCCGACGCGTTGCGGTAGGGCGCGAACCGCACGATCACCTCGGCCTCCCCGTCCGACGAGGCCATCCGCACCTCTTCGGGCGCGCCGCCGTCGGCGATGCGCCGGCTCACCTCGGCCACCACGCCCATGTCGAGGCGCGCACGGATGTCGGTGATCTCGCGTCCGCGGTCCTGATCCACGAAGCGGAACCAGCTGGCCGCCTCGGGGGTGAAGCTGCGCAGCCTGAGGTCGCGGTCCAGGAAGACCGTGGCGATCTGGGTCGAGGACATGAAGTTGGCAAGGTCCGCGTTGGCCTCGGCCAGCTCCATCAGCTTGGTCTGCAACTCCTCGTTGGTGGTCGAAAGCTCCTCGTTCGCCGACTGGAGCTCCTCGTTCATCGACATCATTTCCTCGTTCGAGCTTTTCAACTCCTCGTTCGAGGTCTCGAGTTCCTCCACCGTCGTGCGCACCATCCGGCGCGCCTCTTCCAGCTCGTCCTCGAGCTGGCTCACATAGGCTTCGTCGAGCACGATCCGGTTCTCGGGCTCGGGCACGGCGGCCGTGGCGCCGAAGGTGACGAGACGCGCGCCGTCGGGCAGCGTCTCGACCCCGATCAGCACATCCCGCCCGCCCGAGGGGTGGGCAAACGCGACCCGCGTCTGCCGGTAGCCGCCCCTCGCGATCGCCCCCGCCGTCAGCAGCCGTTTCACCGGCTGCTCCAGCTCGGGCAGGATCAGCGACCGGATGCCCAGCGAGGTGTTCCCCGGATTGAGCCGCACGAAGGACTCGGCGCCGGGGCCCACGCGCGTCACCTCATCCTGCGGGCCGATCAGCAGGAAGGCGGGCACATGGCGCGCCAGCAGCGCCTCGGCGGCCGAATAGGGAATGCCGAACACCTGCTCGGGCAAGGCCTCGTGCGAGGGCTCGGTCCCGGTCGAGATGCCACGGAACCGTCGCGGCAGATCGAGCGAGCGTGCAGCGCTCTCGTTGCGGCGGTAGATGCGGTGTTCGGGCACCACGTCGAGGAAGGGCTCGCCCTCGGCCCTCGCCGTCTCCGACGGGCCGAGCATCAGGAAGCCGCCCGGCCGCAGCGCATAGTGAAAGACGCGCTGCGCCAGTTCCTGAAGTTCCTGATTGAAGTAGATCAGCAGGTTGCGGCAGGTGACGAGGTCGAGCCGCGAGAACGGCGGGTCCTTCACCAGGCTCTGCGAGGAGAAGCGCACCGCGTCGCGCAACTCGCCCCGCACCTCGAAGCCGTTCCGCGTCGGCGTGAAGTAGCGTTCGAGGAACTCGGGCGGCACCTCGGCGGCGATGGAGTTGGGGTAATGCGCCCGGCGCGCGACGGCCAGCGCCTCCTCGTCGATGTCCGTGCCGAAGACGCACAGCCGCGCCCGCACGTCGAGCCGCGCCATCGCATCCGCCACGATCATCGCGACGGTGTAGGCCTCCTGCCCCGTCGAGCAGCCGGGCACCCAGATCCGCACCTCGTCGCCGCGGTTCTTGCTTTCGAGGATGGCCGGAACGGCGATCCGCGCCAGCGACTCGAAGGCCGCCGGATCGCGGAAGAAGCTCGTGACGTTGATCAGCAGGTCGCGGAAGAGGCGGTCGGCCTCGCTGCGGTTCTGGACCAGCTCGCGCAGGTAGTCGCCCGGTTCCTCCAGCCCCAGGACCGACATGCGCAGCGTGATCCGCCGCAGAAGCGTGCCGCTCTTGTAGCCCGCGAAATCATGCCCGGTCCGGTAGCGGACGTTGCGGACCACCTTCTCGATGAACTCGGCGTCGCTCTCGATGGTGGGGGCGATCCCCGAGGCGCGGTCGTGAAAGTCGCGCAGGATGCTTATCATCTCGCCCGCCGGCAGCACCAGATCGACCGCACCCGTGCCGATCGCCGCGCGCGGCATCCCGTCGTAGCGCGCGTCCCTGGGGTCCTGCGCAAAGACAAGGCCCCCCGCCTCCTTGATCGCCCGCACGCCGTTGGCCCCGTCCGATCCGGTGCCCGACAGGATCACCCCCGCCGCATTCGCCCCGTGCTCGCGGGCCAGCGCCTGAAGGAAATCGTCGATCGGACGGCGAAGGCCGCGCGGGGATTCGAACTCCTCCAGCTTCAGCACCCGGCCCCGGATATCGAGACCGTAGGCCGGCGGGATCAGGTAGATGTTGCCGGCCTCGACCTCCATCCCGTCCGAGATCGACCGCACCGGCAGCCGCGTGCGCTTGGAGAGCAGCTCGGGCAGCAGGCTCTCGTGCTCG
The DNA here is from genome assembly GCF_007668225.1 of Cereibacter sediminicola. NCBI lineage: Bacteria > Pseudomonadati > Pseudomonadota > Alphaproteobacteria > Rhodobacterales > Paracoccaceae > Cereibacter > Cereibacter sediminicola. The sequence continues at coordinate 149,710 of NZ_VDEK01000002.1, forward strand.
GGATCGAGATGCTGGACAAGGATCAGGGCAAAGCGGTCCGTAGGACGCAGCGCCCCCAGCAGGCTCTGGAACGCCTCGAGCCCGCCAGCCGAAGCCCCGACCCCGAGGAGGATCAGCTCCTGGTCGGCCCCGGATTCGGCTTCGGAAGGCTTTTCCGTCATGTCGTCAACTTTCGTCTGGAACTGCGACAAGCCGACGCATACGCTCCGGCAACACAAGAGGCGAGAGGGTATGGATCAAAAACAGTTCGAGAAGATCCGCGCAGTCTTCGATCGCTCGGGTGTTGCGCTGACGCTCGTGGACATGTCCCTGCCCGAGCAGCCGCTTGTTCTGGCCAATCCGCCCTTCCTGCGCATGACAGGCTACACCGAGGGGCAGATCCTCGGCTTCAACTGCCGCTTCCTGCAGAGGGGAGACGAGAACACGCAGGCCCGCGCCGACATCCGCGACGCGCTGAAGCTGGGGCGCGAGCTTCAGGTGGTGCTGCGCAACTACCGCGCCAATGACGAGCCGTTCGACAACCTGCTCTTCCTGCATCCCGTGGGCGGGCGGCCGGACACGCCGGACTACTTCCTCGGCTCGCAGTTCGAGCTTGGCCGGTCGGGCAATTCCGAAGAGGCCGCCGCGGCCGGCCATGCCGGGGCACTCAGCGGTGAGCTGGCGCGGATCGGGGCGGTGGCGGCCCGGCTCGAGATGGACAGCCGCCGGCAGCTTGCCGAGGCGGCGGCGGCCCTGGTGCGCGCCTGGGAGCGGCGAGGCTGAGCGGCGGTGGGCGCGTTTCGCGCCAAGGCGCGTGCTGTCGGGATTTTTGCGGACGATCTCCAAGCCGTTAGCCTCTTGCGGTGAGCCTGACGAACGTCGCGCCGCACGGCCGGTTCCGCCGAGCGCCCGCAAGCCGGACCCCGCCACTACGGAAGATCCAGATTTTCCCTCGGGCGCGCGGAACCGCGGCCTGTCGCGGCCGGTTGAAGCGCGCAACTTCACGACAACTGGATGCGAACCCCATGCGCGACGCCCGCCGCCCGGACCTCACCGCCACCGCCACGGTGCTTCTGGCGGGGGGTCGCGGCTCTCGCCTGCACGAGCTGACCTCGCGCGAATGCAAGCCCGCCCTGCCCTTCGCCGGTCCCCGGCGCATCGTGGATTTCACCCTCGCCAACGCTGTCCGGTCGGGCCTCGGGCGGATGATCGTGGCCACGCAATACCGGCCCGAGACGCTGGCGCGGCACCTCAAGACCCGCTGGGCCGGGCAGTTCGCGCCGGGCGCGCTGCGGCTGCGCGAGGGCACGGCCGTCACCGGCACCCCGCAAGGCTACGGTGGCACGGCCGCCGCGGTGGCCGCCAACCTTGACGAGCTGCAGTCCGAAGGCGTGCGCGAGCTGGTGGTTCTGGCCGCCGATCATGTCTATGCGATGGACTACGCCGAGATGGTGGCCGCGCACCGGGCCTCGGGCGCCTCTGCGACGGTGGCCGTCGATACGGTCCCGCGTGACCGGGCCTCGGCCTTCGGCGTGGTCCGCACCAGCGAGGGCGGCCGGATCGAGAGTTTCCTTGAAAAGCCCGATCCGGTGCCGGCCGATCCCGCCCTGCCGGGACGCGCGCAGGTGAGCATGGGGATCTATGTCTTCGACCTCGACTGGCTCGCCTCGGTCCTGCGGATCATCCCCGGCACCACGCAGGATTTCGGTCATGACATCCTGCCGCTGGCCGTGGCGCTCGGCGAGGCCCATGCCTATCGCGTGCCCGACGAGGGGTTCTACTGGCGCGACGTGGGCACGCTCGACGCCTATCGGCTGGCCCAGCTCGAGTTTCAGCGCGGCGAGCCGCCCTGCGCCCTGCCGCCCCGCATCGCCGCGAACGAGCATGAGATGAGGGCCGCCAGCGGCGAGCTGATCCAGTTCGCCTTTCGGATGCAGACCGGCGGCATGTCGCTTCATGCGCCGCGACTGGGCGCCGACACGCCCGGCCGCTGGACCATGCTCGATGAAAGCGTCCTGTTGCCCGGCGCCCGTGTCGCGCCCGGCGTCCGGCTCACCCGCACCATCGTCGCCCCCGGCACCTCGGTGCCCGCGGGCCTCGTGATCGGCGAGGATCCTGACGAGGACGCCCGCTGGTTCCGCCGCACCGAGGAGGGCACCGTGCTCGTGACGACCCAGATGCTCGCCCGCCGCGCCGCCGACCGTGGCCGTCCGGTGGCGCCCTTTGCCCAGTCCCGCATGGGACGCTCGGCATGAAGCGCCCGGCCCGCCCCGCGCCCCCCCTCAAGTTCGACATCTCGTCCGGTCATCCGAACCGGCTGGGCGCCGATTTCGACGGCGAGGGCACCAACTTCGCGCTCTTCTCGGAAAACGCCACGCGGGTGGAGCTGTGCCTCTTCGACGAGACAGGCCGAAACCAGACGCATTGCATGGACCTGCCCGCCTACGAGGGCGGCATCTGGTATGGCTACCTGCCGGGCATCCGCGAGGGGCAGGCCTACGGCTACCGAGTGCACGGCCCCCACGCGCCCGAAGACGGCCACCGTTTCAACCCAAACAAGCTGCTGATCGACCCCTACGCGCGCGAGCTGCGCGGCGACCTCGTGTGGGACGACGCGCTCTTCGGCTATCCGGTGGGCGGCGACGATCTGGAGCTCGATCCACGCGACAGCGCCCCCTTCATGCCGAAGGCGGTGGTGGTCGATCCGGCCTTCGACTGGGAGGCGGACAAGGCGCTGCGTCACCGCTGGGAAGAGACGGTGATCTACGAGGCCCATGTGAAGGGCCTGACCATGCGCCATCCGGGCGTGCCCGACGAGGACCGCGGCACCTTCCGCGGCCTCGCCTCGCCCGCCGTCATCGACCATCTCAAGGCCATCGGCGTGACCGCGATCGAGCTTCTGCCGGTGCATGGCTTCCTCAACGACCGCCACCTGATCGAGAAGGACCTGTCGAACTACTGGGGCTACAACACGCTCTCGTTCTTCGCCCCCTACCGGCCCTACACAAGGTCCGGCTCGATGCGCGAGGTGAAGCAGGCGATCAAGCGGTTCCATGACGCGGGCATCGAGGTGATCCTCGATGTGGTCTACAACCACACCTGCGAGGGCAACGAGAAGGGCCCGACGCTTTCGTTCCGCGGCATCGACAACGCCTCCTACTACCTGCTCTCGCCCGAGGCGAAGCGCCATTCCTTCGACACCACCGGCACCGGCAACACGCTGAACGTGGCCCATCCGATGGTGCTGCGCATGGTGATGGACAGCTTGCGCTACTGGGTCGAGGTCATGCATGTGGACGGCTTCCGCTTCGACCTCGCCTCGACGCTGGGGCGCGAGCCGCAGGGCTTTGAACGCGGCGGCTCGTTCTTCGCGGCAATCCGGCAGGATCCGGTCCTGTCGATGGTCAAGCTGATCGCCGAGCCCTGGGACATCGGCGAGGGCGGCTACCAGGTCGGCGGCTTCCCCTGGCCCTTCCGCGAATGGAACGACAAGGCGCGCGACGACCTGCGCGCCTTCTGGCGCCGCGATCCGGGCCTGACGGGAGACGTCTCCCAGCGGCTGCTGGGCTCGCCGGTGCAGTTCTCGCACTCGCACCGGCCGGCGACCTCGTCGATCAACTTCATCGCCGCGCATGACGGCTTCACCGCCTGGGATCTCGTCTCCTACGACGAGAAGCACAACGAGGCCAACGGCGAGGACAACCGCGACGGGCACTCGCACAATCTCTCGCACAATCTGGGCGTCGAGGGGCCGACGGACGATCCCGGCATCCTCGAGGCGCGTCTGCGGCGGGTGAAGGCGATGCTGGCCACGCTCTTCGTCTCGCAAGGTGTGCCGATGATCCTCGCGGGCGACGAGTTCGGCCAGAGCCAGCAGGGCAACAACAACGCCTATTGCCAGGACAACGAGATCGCCTGGCTCGACTGGCAGGCCGCGCGCGAGGATCTGATCCAGGCCGTGTCCGACCTCGCAGCCTTCCGCCGTGCCGAGGGCGGGCTGGCGCGCGCCCGCTTCGCGGTGGGGCCGGACGCGGTGCAGCACGACACGCCGGTGGCAAGCTGGCTGCACCCGGCCGGCCGCGACATGGAGGAGGGCGACTGGAACGACGGCGATCTGCGGCTCTTCGGCCTGCGGCTCGACCTGCCCAAGGGGCGCGACCTTCTGATCCTGCTCAATGCGGGCGATGACGGCGAGTTCGCGCTGCCCGAGGGCGAGTGGCGGCTGAAGATCGACACCGCGCGCGAGACGATCGCCTGCGACGAGCCCGCCGAAGGCACCCTGGCGGTCGGCTGGCAAAGCGTGATGGTGCTGGCCGCCCCCGACTAGACAGCCCGACACGCCCCCGCCACACAGTCCGCTCCTAGCCCGCAGCCAGCGCCCCCCTTCCGGCTTTCACTCTGCCCAAATATCCCGGGGGTCCGGGGGCAGAGCCCCCGGCCTTCGCGCCCTCACCCAGCCAGCGCCGCCAGCCGCGCGTGAGCCGAGACCCCGCGCATGTCGAACGCCACGTCGCGCAGGAACACATTCTCCAGGAGGTTGATCCGCAGCAGCTTTCGCTCGCTGAGGGGCGCCTCGAACAGCGTCTTGCGGATCACCGCCTCCTCGTCCCGGCTCAGGCGCACGACCTCGGGCCCGTCTTCGGATTGCACCGAGACGAAGGTCAGCGGCGTGATATGCGCCATGTCCGACTGTTCGATCACCAGATGCAGCACCCCCGCCTCGAGCTTCCGGCGCGCCGCGATGCGGGTCAGGATCGCCCTCCCCCGCACCTGCAGGAGGTCAAGCCCCCGATCGGCCTCGGCCCGGTCGATGATCTTCTCGCGCCGCTCCTTGGGGATGCGCAGCACGTTCGTCTCGACGAACAGGATCGCCACGATCATCAGCAGCGGCGCCTGCGCGATGGCCAGCGCGCTCTGCCGCCAGATCAGCATGGCCACGACGAAGGGTGCCAGCACGGCCAGGAACCGCAGCATCTGCGTCTCGAACACGATCCGCCAGATCAGGCGCAGCGGAAAGCCCCGCCGCGGCAGCAGCATCACCCGGCCGAAGATCCGGCGGGGCACCTGCCGGGTCTCGAGCGCGCTCCGGTTCCAGACGGTGGATGGGCTGACGATGAACATGGGGCCTCACACTGGCTCTGCATGAATGGTAGGAGTGCGTGGCGGCGTTCAAGTTCCCGCCGCTCTTGCACGGTCTCGTGATCGCACGCGCCTCTGCCGGGTGCAGATCACGCAATTGTGGCAGGATACGTCCCGCCACCGGGGGAGTTGGCACGCGACCTGGGGGGCGGCCGCGCTACAAGGAACGACGGAACCGGCGGGGGCGGGCGTATCAGGCCTGCGACAACCAAGGAGAGACGATGTCACTGGTCAAGCAGAGCCTGCTCGTTCTGGCCGTCGCGGCGGCGGTGCTGATCATCTGGGTGCTCTATGTGCCGGCGGCGCGGCCCATGCTGGCCCGCGTGGGCCTCCTCGAGCCGATGGCGCGCCTCGGGATCGTGTCCGAGGAGGCCGAGGCCGCGGCCGCGCCCGGCCCGCGCGCCGCGGGCGGGGGCGGGGCCCCCCTCACCCGCGTCATCGCCCGCCCCGTCGAGGAGCGCCCGCTCAACGCTGTCGTGACCGCGGTGGGCAGCGCGCGGGCGGTGCGCGCCGTCACCCTCGCCCCCGAGATCGAGGGCCGGATCGATGCGCTCGGCGCCGAACCCGGGGGCCGCGTCGCCGCCGGCGCGCTCATCGCCTCGCTTGACAGCGAGGCGGCGCGCATCGCGGTCAACCGGGCCGAGCTGATCCTCGCGGACGCGCAAGAGGATCTCGCGCGCGCACAGCGCCTCGCCGGCTCGGGCGTCACCAGCGATCTGGCCCGGCAGGAGGCGCTGCTTGCCGTGCGCACGGCCGAGCTTGAACTGCAGCAGGCCCGTTTCACGCTCTCGCAACACCGGATCCTGGCCCCGTTCGAGGGCTGGGTCGGCATTCTCGAGCACGAGGTCGGCGACCAGATCAGCCGCGGAGAGGTGCTGACCCGGCTCGACGACCGCTCGAGCCTGCTGGTGGACTTCCGCCTGCCCGAGCGGGTGGTGGGCAAGGTGGCGATCGGTGACCTCGTGACGGCGACGCCGCTCTCGGGCGCGCGCGACCCGCTCGAGGGGCGGATCAGCGCGCTCGACAACCGGGTGGACGAAGCCAGCCGGACCCTGCGCATCCGCGCCACCATCCCCAACGCCGACGACCGGCTGCGGGCCGGCATGTCCTTTTCGATCCGGCTCGAGTTGCCGGGCGAGCCGCGGCCGGCGGTCGATCCTCTGGCGATCCAGTGGGGCTCGGACGGGGCCTTCGTCTGGGTGGTCCGCGAGGGCGTTTCCCAGAGGGTTCCGGTGCGCATCCTGCAGCGCGATGCCGATGCGGTGCTGATCCAGGCGGCGCTGCGTCCCGACGACCTCGTGGTGATCGAGGGCGTCCAGACCCTGCGCCCCGGCGGGCCGGTCGAGCTGGTCGAGCGGTCGGGCGCCCTCGCCGCCGCCTCGGCCGGATCGAAGAGCTGACGCCATGTCCACGCTTCCCGAACCCGACGAGCGCGAACTGGCCCATTCCAACACGGCGCTCTTCATCCGCCGGCCGATCCTCGCGTTCGTGCTGAACGCGCTGATCCTGATTGCGGGCCTTGCGGCCCTCTACGGCGCCGACGTGCGCGAGCTGCCCGACGTGGACAGCCCGGTGATCACGGTCACCACCACCTTCGACGGCGCATCCTCCGAGACGATCGACCAGGAGGTGACCGACGAGATCGAGGGCGCGGCCTCGCGTGTGGCGGGCGTCAAGTCGATCTCGTCCAGCTCGCGCTTCGGGCGCAGTCAGGTGACGGTCGAGTTCAACGACGACACCAACCTCGACGTGGCGGCCAGCGACATGCGCGACTCGATCTCGCGCATCCGCAACAACCTGCCCGACGACGCCGACGAACCGCGCATCGTGAAGGCCGACGCCAATTCCGAGGCCGTGATGCGCGTGGCCGTGACCTCGCCGCGCCGCTCGGCGCAGGAGCTGTCCCAGCTGGTCGAGGATCAGATCGAAAGCCGCCTTCTGGCCGCGCCGGGCGTGGCCGACCTGCAGATCTACGGCGACCGCGCGCCAATCTTCCGCGTGGACATCGACCTGATGCAGCTGGCCTCGCGCGGGCTGACGCTGGCCAGCCTGCGGACGGCGCTCGCCAATGTGGCCTATGACGCGCCGGCCGGCTCGCTCACCTCGGACCGGCAGAGCCTCGTGGTGCGCACGACCGCGACCGTCTCGACGCCCGCGGCCTTCGAGGCGCTCGAGATCGCGCCGAACGTGCGGCTCGGCGATGTGGCCTCGGTCGAGATCGGCCCCGAGCCCGGGGTCTCCTACCTGCGCGCCAACGGGCAAAACGGGGTGGGCCTCGGCATCATCCGGCAGGCCCAGAGCAACACGCTCGAGATCTCGAAGGCGGTGCGCGAGATCGTGGCCGGCCTGCAGGACGACCTGCCCGACGACGTCCGCATCTTCGTGACCTCGGACGACGCCACCTTCATCAACGGCGCGATCCACGAGGTCGAGATCGCGCTCGGCATCTCGGTGCTGATCGTGGTGGCGATCATCTATCTCTTCCTGCGCGACATGCGCGCCACGCTGATCCCGACGCTGGCCATTCCGGTGGCGCTGGTGGGCACGCTGGCGGCCATCTGGCTGGCGGGCTTTTCCATCAACATCCTCACGCTCCTTGCGCTGGTGCTGGCCACGGGCATGGTGGTGGACGATGCGATCGTGGTGCTCGAGAACATCGTGCGCTGGCGCTCGCAGGGGATCGGCGCGCGGGCGGCGGCCGTGCTCGGCACGCAGCAGGTGTTCTTCGCCGTCATCGCCACGACGACGACGCTGGCCGCCGTCTTCATTCCGCTCTCCTTCCTGCCGGGCCAGACCGGCGGGCTCTTCCGCGAGTTCGGCTTCACACTGGCCATTTCGGTCCTGCTGTCGTCGATCACCGCCCTCAGCCTCTGCCCGGTCCTGGCCAGCCGCTTCCTGCGCGCGGGCGACGGGAGCGAGGCTCGCGGCCCGGTCGTCTGGCTCGGCCGGACGCTGGCCGCCTTCTACCGGCGGACGCTGCACTGGGCACTCGACGCGCCCTTCGTCGTCCTGGCGATCGCGGCGGGTTTTGCGCTGACCGCGACCTTCCTCTTCGGCACGCTCAAGCAGGAGCTGACCCCGCCCGAGGACCGTTCGGTGATCCTCATGTCGGTTCAGGCCCCGCAGGGCGTGGCGCTGGACTACACCGACCGCAAGATGCGCGAGATCGAGGATCTGATCGGGCCGCTGCGTGACCGCGGCGAGGTCGTCAATGTCTTTGCCATCGCGGGTGCGGGCAGCCGCGACAACCGCGGATTCATGGTGATCTCGCTTGCGCCGTGGGATGCCCGCGAGCGCAGCCAGCAGGAGATCGCGGAAGAGCTGAACCGGGGGCTGCGCGACATCGTGGGCATCCGCGCCTTTGCAATCCAGCCGAACTCGCTGGGGGTTCGCGGCGCGGGCCAGGGCCTCAGCTTCGCGGTGGTGGGCGACAGCTACGCCCGTCTGGCGGAGAGCGCGCAGCAACTGGTAGAGCGGATGGAGGAGAATCCCGCCTTCGGTCAGGTCCGCCTCGGCTACGAGACGACCCAGCCGCAGCTCTACATCGAGGTGGACCGCACCCGCGCCTCCGATCTCGGCATCGAGATCACCGGCCTTGGCGACGCGCTGCAGGCCGTGCTCGATGGCCGGACGGTGGGGACGGTGTTTCTCGACGATTCGAGCTACGACATCCAGATGCTCTCGACGGCCGAGCCGGTGAACGATCCGGGCGATCTCGAGCGGATCTTCGTGCAGGCCGGCGACGGGCAGATGGTTCCGATCTCGAGCTTCGTGACGCTGACCGAACGCGCGGTGGCGCCCGAGCTTTCGCGCGAGGGGCAGCTGCGCGCGGTGCCCGTGACGGCAAGCCTGACGCCCGCCATGGCGCTGGGCGAGGCGCTGGACGAGGTCGAGCGTCTGGCGGCCGACATCCTGCCGGGCGACAGCCGGATCGAGCCTCTGGCCGAGGCCGCCACGCTGGGCGAGACCTCTTCAGGGCTGACGGCGACCTTCGGCTTCGCCATCGTCATCGTCCTTCTGGTGCTGGCGGCCCAGTTCGAGAGCTTCGTCTCGGCCTTCATCGTCATGGCCACCGTGCCCCTGGGCCTCGCCTGCGCGGTCTTTGCGCTGGTGGCCACGGGGGGCAGCCTCAACGTCTACAGCCAGATCGGTCTGGTGCTGCTGGTGGGGATCATGGCCAAGAACGGCATCCTGATCGTCGAGTTCGCAAACCAGCTGCGCGACGAGGGATATTCCGTACGACAGGCGATCGAGGATGCCTGCGCGATCCGGCTGCGCCCCGTAATGATGACCATGATCGCCACCGTGCTGGGCGGCCTGCCGCTGGTGCTGGCCTTCGGCGCAGGGGCCGAGGCGCGCGAGGTTCTGGGCTGGATCATCGTGGGCGGGCTGGGCCTTGCCACCATCGCCACGCTCTATCTCACGCCGGTGGCCTATCTTCTGCTTGCGGATCTGTCCAAACCCAAGGCCGAAGAGCAGAGCCGACTGCTGCGCGAGTTGCACGAGGCGACCCAGCCGGCGGCGAAACCGGCCGAGCCGGTGCCCGCCGAGTGACCCCCGAGGAGGCGGCGCCCCGCCTCCTCGTTCCCCGGCGCCCTCGTGCGGCCTTGCGGTGGCGGCGCTGGCAGGCGAAGATCGCCTCTCGCCCGCCCAGCTGCGCGCCCGCTTGATCCGTTCCGCCGAAGGCCAGCCCCATGCTTCGTTCCCGCGCTCCGATCCTGCTGCTTCTCGCCCTGCCCGCCTGCGGAGGAAGCCCCGACCCTGCCCCCGTCGCCGCGACAGCCGATCTCCACCGGCCCGGCATGGCCAATCCCGCCTCGGTCTATTGCGCCCGCCAGGGGGGCCGGCTCGAGATCCGCGCCGAGGGTGCGGGCAGCACGGGCTATTGCCACCTGCCCGACGGCCGCACGCTCGAGGAGTGGGAACTCTACCGCGACGCCGAGCCGCTCTGACACCGCCGACCGGCCCCGCACGGCCGGCCTGCGACCGCAGCCGCGCCTGCGCAAGCCTTGCCAGCACCGGCGCCCGGCGCTAAGGCGACCGCGCCGGTAGAAGGAGAGGCCCCGATGATCCCGCGCTATTCCCGCCCCGACATGGTGGCCATCTGGTCGCCCGAGACGAAGTTCCGCATCTGGTTCGAGATCGAGGCCCACGCCTGCGACGCGCAGGCCGCCCTCGGCGTCATCCCGAAGGCCAATGCCGAAGCCGTCTGGAAGGCCGCTGAGGCGACCTTCGACGTCGCCCGCATCGACGAGATCGAGGCGGTAACCAAGCATGACGTCATCGCCTTCCTGACCCACCTCGCCGAGATCGTGGGCGCCGACGAGGCGCGCTTCGTCCATCAGGGCATGACCTCGTCGGACGTGCTCGACACCACGCTGAACATCCAGCTGGTGCGCGCGGCCGACCTGCTGCTGGCCGGCCTCGACCGGGTGCTGGCGGCGCTGAAGACCCGTGCCTACGAGCATAAGGACACGGTCCGCATCGGGCGCAGCCACGGCATTCATGCCGAGCCGACGACGATGGGCCTGACCTTCGCGCGCTTCTACGCCGAGATGGCGAGGAACCGCACGCGCCTCGTCAATGCCCGCGCCGAGGTCGCCACCGGCGCGATCTCGGGCGCCGTCGGCACCTTCGCCAACATCGACCCCCGCGTCGAGGAGCATGTCTGCGAGAAGCTGGGCCTCCTCCCCGAGCCGATCTCGACCCAGGTGATCCCGCGCGACCGGCACGCCATGTTCTTCGCCACGCTGGGGGTCATCGCCTCGTCGATCGAAAACGTCGCGATCGAGATCCGGCACATGCAGCGCACCGAGGTGCTGGAAGCGGAAGAGTTCTTCTCCCCCGGCCAGAAGGGCTCGTCGGCGATGCCGCACAAGCGCAACCCGGTGCTGACCGAGAACCTGACCGGCCTTGCGCGGCTGGTGCGGATGGCCGTCATCCCGGCGATGGAGAATGTGGCGCTCTGGCACGAACGCGACATCTCGCATTCCTCGGTGGAGCGTGCCATCGGCCCCGACGCCACGATCACGCTCGATTTCGCGCTTCACCGGCTGGCGGGCGTGGTGGAAAAGCTCGTGGTTTATCCCGACAACATGCTGAAGAACATGAACAAGTTCCGCGGCCTCGTGATGAGCCAGCGCGTGCTGCTGGCGCTGACGCAGGCGGGTGTCTCGCGTGAGGACAGCTATCGCCTCGTCCAGCGCAACGCGATGAAGGTCTGGGAAGAAGGCAAGGATTTCAAGGAGGAGCTGCTGGCCGATCCCGAGGTGACCGCCGCGCTGAGCCCGGCCGAGATCGAGGAGAAGTTCGACCTCGGCTACCATCTCAAGCACGTCGACACGATCTTCGCCCGCGTCTTCGGCGCCTGAGCGCGGACCTCTGCCCTTCACGCGTGCGTGACGCCCCGCGGTCTCTGGCCGCGGGGCGAATCATGTTAGCCTCCGCGGGTGCGATTGACGCGGCCTTTGCCATCCCACCCCTGACAGGAGGACTGAATGACGAAGCTGACCCTCGCAACCCTCGCCCTCATCGCCGCACCCGCGCTCGCTCTGGCGGACTGCCCGATGAAGCACCAGACCACCGTTTCCGTCTGTGGCGACGGGCAGGTCTATGATCCGGTGGCCAAGGCCTGCACGACCGTCACCGGCTAAGGCGGCATTAACCGCCCGCCGGCCAAGCTGCCCCGGTAGAGACAGCGATTCGGGGCAGCATGTCACAGGCTTTGGCACGGATACGCCCGGTTCAGCGGGCGGTTCCCATCGAGAGGGACGAGGGGGAACCACGCCCCCTCTCCCGCCGCGAAAAGGCGGCCATCATCGTGCGGCTTCTGCTGGCGGAGGGCGCGCCCCTGCCGCTGACCGCCCTGCCCGAGGACATGCAGGAAGGCCTCGCCGAGCAGATGGCCCGGATGCGCACGATCGACCGCGCGACCATGACCGCCGTGGTCGAGGAATTCGTGGGCGAGCTTGAGGCCGTGGGCCTTTCGTTCCCCGGCGGGCTTGAGGGGGCGCTGGCCGTGATGGACGGCCATATCAGCCCGACGGCGGCCACCCGCCTGCGGCGCCAGGCGGGCGCGAAGGGCGATCCGTGGGAACGTCTGGTCACGATGCCCGCCGAATCGCTGCTCAAGGTGCTGGAAGAGGAAAGCGTCGAAGTGGCCGCGGTGATGCTGTCCAAGCTGCCGGTGCCGAAGGCCGCGGACCTTCTCGGCAAGCTGCCGGGCGACAAGGCGCGGCGCGTGGCCTATGCCGTCTCGATGACGGGCTCGGTCGAGCCCGAGACCGTCCGCCGGATCGGGATCTCGCTTCTGACGCAGCTCGACGGCGAACCTGCGCGCGCCTTTGCGGCGACGCCCGTCGAACGGGTGGGCGCGATCCTCAACGTCTCGGCCGCGATGACCCGCGACGACGTGCTGAAAGGGCTCGACGAGACCGACGCGGCCTTCGCCGAGCAGGTGCGCAAGGCGATCTTCACCTTTGAACATGTGCCGCGGCGGCTTCTTGCGCGCGACGTGCCCAAGGTGGCGCGCGTCGTGGATCAGGGGCGGCTGGTGACCGTGGTGGCCGCCGCCTCGACACGGCCCGAACTGTCGGAGGGGGTGGAATTTCTCCTGACCAACATGTCGCAGCGTCTCGCGCAGGCGCTGCGCGAAGATGCCACGGCGCGCGGCAGGGTCAAGGACAAGGAGGCGGAAGAGGCTCTGAACTCGGTCGTCGCGGGCATCCGGCAGCTCGAAGCCGCAGGCGAGCTGGTGCTCGTGGTGGAGGGTGAGGCCGACTAGGAAGGCCCCTTGCCGCCTCGCCATCCGCCGTCCGCGGCGCAGCTGTCCCCGGAGCCGACGCAGGGGAAAAGGCAGCTCCTCCGCGCAAGCGGCGCGGCGAGCCGCCTCCGCACGAGCCGGGCCTCGTGCAGGGGCTCCGGCCCCTCGGCTTGAGGTTCCGGGCGGGCGTCTCTATGTCTGCCCTGTCCCACAAGTGCGGCGCTGGCCGCGGAGATGATGGCTTCCAGACGAACCGGACCCGCCGCCTGGGCGCAAGATCGCCTGTTGCGCACCCTGATCGGTGCGCTGCTCCTGCTGCCTTACGAGTGGCGGGTTCCGCTCTGCGGATGGGTCATGTCGCGCCTGATCGCCCCCGTTGCGGGCTGGGACCGGCGGGTGAGGGACAATCTCGCCCGCGTTCTGCCCGACCTGCCGCCGGCCGAGGTGCGGCGCCTCATGCGGAAGGTGCCGGACAATGTCGGGCGGGCGGTGATCGAATCCTACTCGGGCCCGGCCTTCGTCGCGCGCGCGGCGCGCAATCCTGTCACGGGTCCGGGGCTGGCCACGCTCGAGGCCGCCCATGCCGAAGGGCGGCCGGTTGTCATCGTGACCGGGCATTTCGGCAATTACGACGCAAGCCGGGCGGCCCTCCGGGCCCGCGGGTTCCGCATCGGGGGCCTCTACAGGCCGATGAACAACCGCTATTTCAACGAGCATTACGTTCAGGCCATGGCCGCAATCGGTGGCCCGGTCTTCCCGCGCGGCAAGGCGGGGTTCGCGGGCATGCTGCGCCACCTGAAGGGCGGGGGGATGCTCGGGCTGCTGATCGATGTGCACATGCGCGACGGCGAGGTGCTGCGCTTCTTCGGCCATCCGGCCAAGACGGCCCTTTCGGCGGCCGAGCTGGCCCTGAAGTATGACGCGCCGCTGGTGCCGGTCTATGCGATCCGCGCCGAGAACGGCCTCGACTTCGACATCCGCGTGGGCGAACCGATCGCGCGGGGCACGCCGGCCGAGATGACACAGGCGCTGAACGACTCGCTTGAGGCGGTGGTGCGCGATCACCTCGACCAGTGGTTCTGGATCCACCGGCGCTGGCGCGTGCCGGCCCAGTGATCCGCCCGACCGGCCGCGCGCGCCGGGGATCTCAGATCAGCCGGACCTGCGTGCCCACCCGCGCCAGACCGAAAAGCTCGGCGATGTCGGCATCGTGCAGCCCGATGCAGCCATGCGCGACCTTGCGGCCAACCAAAGCGGGATCGGAGACGCCGTGGATGCGGAAATGGTCCCATTCGAGACAGAGCGCGTGGGTCCCGAACGGATTGCCCGGCCCCGGCGGCAGGCTCGCCGGCAGGGCCGGATCGCGCTCGCGCATGGCGGGCGTCGGGCGCCAGGTCGGGCCCTCGACCTTGCGGATGATCCGTGTCAGCCCCACGCGCGACAGATCGCGCGCCGCCGGCACGGCTGCAGAAAAACGTCGGTGAACAGTTCCATCCTCGGACCAGAAGAGGACGGCGCGCTGCCGCAGATCGGCCAGAATCGCCCCGCGCGCGAGGGATGGGAAATGATCGCGCCAGCGGACCGGCTCCTGTGGCACGGCCTGCGCCTCGCGGGCTCCGCCGGCCAGCGCGATCCCGGCGACGGCCGCCGCCGCGGCCGACAGGATCCCCCGCCTTCGAAGGTTGAGCTTCTGCATGGAAATGGTCCTGCTCGTTGTGTTTTTGTTGCAGGCCGCCGCTTCTGGCCGCGCCTTGCCGTCAAGGTGGTGCCAGCCGTTTCTCCGGGCAACTCACGTTTCGTTTCCGCTGGGGAAATCCGCCGACCGGGGCGCGAGCGGGCGGGCCGGGAGCCGTCTGGACCCGGCCCGCGCCCGGTGATTAAGTGGCGGCCGCAAGAGGCAGGAGACCAGAATGGCATTCGGCAAGAACATCCGCACCTTCTTTGAAGGCCGCTGGCACGAGGGCGACGTGCCGGTCATGCGTGCGGCTGATCACGGGATCTGGCAGGGCTCTTCGGTGTTCGACGGGGCGCGGTTCTTCGATGGGGTGGCGCCGGACCTCGAGGCCCATTGCGCCCGCGTGAATCGCTCGGCCGAGGCGTTGATGATCACGCCGACCGTGGCCACCGACGAGATGGTGGCGATCGCGCGCGACGGGCTCAGGGCCTACGGGCGGGATCAGGCTGTCTATATCCGGCCGATGTACTGGGCGCTCGACGGGTCCGACCTGGGCGTGGCGCCGAAGCCGGGCTCGACCGGCTTCGCCCTCTGCCTCGAGGAAGTGCCGATGCCCGCACCCGAGGCCACGACCACCCTCACCCGCACGCGCTTTCGCCGGCCGGTGCTCGAGGACAATGTCTGCAACGCCAAGGCGGGTTGCCTTTACCCCAACAATGCGCGGATGCTGGTCGAGGCGCGGTCGAAGGGCTACGGCAACGCGCTGGTGGCCGATGCGATGGGCAACGTGGCCGAGACGGCGACGGCGAACGTCTTCATGGTGAAGGATGGCGTGGTCTTCACCCCGGTGGCCAACGGCACCTTCCTGTCCGGCATCACCCGCGCGCGTCACATCGCGAACCTCCGCGGGGATGGGTTGGATGTGGTCGAGACGGTGCTGACCTTCGAGAATTTCCACGGGGCGGACGAGGTGTTCCTGTCGGGCAACTTCGCCAAGGTGACGCCGGTGACGGAGTTCGACGGGACCGCCTATCAGGTGGGCCCGGTGACGCGGCTGGCCCGGCAGCTCTACTGGGACTGGGCCCGTTCGGCCGGCTGAGGCTTGCCTCCTCGGGCGGGCTTCGCCATGATCCGGCGGTCAGGGAGGGTATGATGCGCAAGTTTCTGGTCGTTCTGGACGACAGCCGCGAATGCCTGAACGCGATGCGGTTCGCCGCGCTGCGCGCCGCCCACACGGGTGCGGGGGTGCAGATCCTGTCGATCATCCCGCCCGAGGAATACCAGCACTGGATGGGTGTCGCCGACCTGATGCGCACCGAGGCCCGCGAGCGGATCGAGGCGCATTTCGAGGTCTTCGCCAAATGGATGCGCGACCGGCAGGGGATCGATCCCGAGCTTGTGATCCGCGAAGGCGATCCGGTGCAGGAGATCCTCGCGCAGGTGAAGGAGGATCCGGCGATCGGAGTGCTCGTGCTGGGCGCCTCGACCGAGAAGGCGGGGCCCGGCCCGCTGGTCACGCAGATGAGCCGGAACTCGGGCAACCTGCCGATCCCGATCACCATTGTGCCCGGAGAGATGTCGAAGGAGCGGCTGGAGGCGATCACCTGAGCCCTTGGCGGTCGTGCCGGGGCCGAAGGCCGGGGGCTCTGCCCCCGGACCCCCGGGATATTTGGGCGAGAATGAAGGGGGCGCGGGTTCGGGATCGGGGGGTGATCCGTGCGCTTCGCGGGCGCCATTCTTGACTCGGGAGGTCGGGAAGCGCATATCGGGGCCTGATCGCGGAGGCTGCCCCATGTTCATCCAGACTGAATCCACGCCGAACCCGGCGACGCTGAAGTTCCTGCCCGGCCAGATGGTGCTGGAGGCGGGCACCGCGGATTTTGCAAGCGCCGAGGCGGCGGCGGCGTCACCGCTCGCGCGTCGGATCTTTGGCGCCGGCGGTGTGGCGTCGGTCTTCTTCGGCACGGATTTCATCGCCGTGACCAAGGAGGACGCGGTCGTCTGGGACCATGTGAAGCCGTCGATCCTTGGCGCCATCATGGAGCACTACCAGTCGGGGGCGCCGGTGCTCGAGGGCGAGCAGGCGGCCTCGGGTCATGCGAGCCATGACGGGCCGGACGAGGAGATCGTGCGCCAGATCAAGGAGTTACTGGACACGCGCGTGCGCCCGGCCGTGGCGCAGGACGGCGGAGACATCACCTTCCACGGCTTTGACCGCGGCATTGTCTATCTGCACATGCAGGGCGCCTGCGCGGGCTGCCCCTCTTCGACGCTGACGCTGAAGATGGGGATCGAGAACCTGCTGCGGCACTACATCCCCGAAGTGCTCGAGGTGCGCCCGGTTGCGGCCTGAGCCAAGGATCCTGGCCTTCGACACGTCGGCCGCGCATTGCGCGGCCGCGTTGCTTTCGGGGGATCGTCTGGTGGCGGGGCGGGTCGAGCCGATGGAGAAGGGCCAGGCCGAGCGGCTGATGCCGCTGCTTGCGGAGTTGCTGGCCGAGGGCGGGATCGGCTGGGCGGATCTGGACGCGCTGGCGGTGGGCACGGGGCCGGGCAACTTCACCGGCGTGCGGATCGCGGTCGCCGCGGCGCGGGGGCTTGCCTTGGCGCTCGGGCGGCCCGCGCTTGGGGTTTCGCGCTTCGAGGCGCTGGCGCTGGGGCTGCCCGGGCCGGTGGCGGTGATCGAGGATGCCCGGCGGGACGAGGTCTATCTGAAGGATGGGGAGGCGCCGGCCCGGCTGGTCTCGCGCGGCGGGCTGCAGGTGGCGGCGCGCCGGCAGGTGGGCAGTGCGGCCTTTGCGGATGTGGTGGCCCCGCTCTACCCGCTGGCCGAGGCCATCGGCCACGTGGCGCTCGCACGGCTGGGGGAGCCGCAACCGCGCCCGGCTCCGTTCTATCTGCGCGGGGC
Organism: Cereibacter sediminicola; assembly: GCF_007668225.1. Lineage (NCBI taxonomy): Bacteria > Pseudomonadati > Pseudomonadota > Alphaproteobacteria > Rhodobacterales > Paracoccaceae > Cereibacter > Cereibacter sediminicola. The sequence continues at coordinate 167,173 of NZ_VDEK01000002.1, forward strand.
GGATGCGGCCCCCGCGGCCGATCCGCCGCCGGTGATCCTGTGAGCGAGCCGGCCGTGACGGGGCCGGCCGGGCCCACGGCGCTTGCGGCGCTTCACGGCCGGGTGTTCGTGACGCCACGGCCCTGGTCGGCCGGCGATTTCCGGGCGCTGCTGGGGGAGCCTTCCGTCTTTCTGCTGGCCCTGCCGCAGCCCGGCTCGACCGCCGAGGCGGTGCAGGGGCTGGAGCCTCGGGCCTTCCTGCTCGGGCGCGCCATCGCGGGCGAGGCCGAGATCCTGACGCTGGCCGTGGATCCCGGCGCGCGGCGCTGCGGCCTTGGCCGGCAGCTGGTGGAAGCGTTCCTTGGGTCTGCCCGCGCGCGCGGAGCCGAGAGGGCCTTTCTCGAAGTGGCCGCCGACAATGCCCCTGCCCTTGGGCTTTACGCGGCGGCGGGCTTTGGCGAGGCCGGGCGCCGGCGCGGCTACTACCGCACGCCCGCGGGCCGACCGCTCGACGCCATCGTCATGAGCCGCCCGCTGGTCTGACGCTGCGGCATGGGCAGCCCGCTGCGGAAGCCCCCTCACCGCCTTGCAGAATCCTGTTGACCCTGTTGCACCCTTCGGCCCTAGATTGAGCCGGACCTGCCGCGACCGGACAGGCAAAGAGCCGGCCGCGCGAAACGACAACCGGGAGAGCTCCATGACCTTCACCAAGACCCTTGCCGGCACTGCCGCGGCCCTTGCGCTGACCGCAGGGGCCGCGCTGGCCGATCCGGCGCTGATCTTCGATCTGGGCGGCAAGTTCGACAAATCCTTCAACGAGGCGGCCTTCAACGGCGCGCAACGCTGGGTGCAGGAGACCGGCGGCAGCTACAAGGAACTGGAGATGCAGTCCGAGGCCCAGCGCGAGCAGGCGCTGCGCCGGCTGGCCGAGACGGGCGCCAACCCGATCGTGATGACGGGCTTTGCCTTCGGAGAGGTGCTCGACAAGGTGGCCCCCGACTATCCCGAGACGCGCTTTGCCATCATTGATGCGGTGGTGGACCAGCCCAACGTCCGTTCGGTGATCTTTTCCGAACATCAGGGCTCGTATCTCGTGGGGATGATGGCGGCCATGGCCTCGAAGACGGCCACGGTGGGCTTCGTGGGCGGCATGGACATTCCGCTGATCCGCAAGTTCGCCTGCGGCTATGCGCAGGGTGTGAAGGCGGTGAACACCGAGGCGCGGGTCGTGATCAACATGACCGGCACCACCCCGGCGGCCTGGGCCGATCCGGTCAAGGGCGCCGAACTGGCCCGGTCGCAGATCTCGCAGGGGGCGGACGTGATCTATGCCGCCGCGGGATCGACCGGCCTGGGCGTGCTGCAGGCGGCGGCGGACGAGGACATCCTCTCGATCGGGGTGGACAGCAACCAGAACCACCTGCATCCGGGCAAGGTGCTGACCTCGATGATCAAGCGGGTGGACAATACGGTGCATGACGCCTTCGTGGCGGGCACCGACCTCGAGACCGGCACGTTCGTGGCGGATCTGGCTGGCGACGGCGTCGGCTATGCGCTTGACGAGCACAACGCCGCTCTCGTGACCGAAGAGATGAAGACCGCGGTCGATACGGCGGCCGAGCAGATCAAGTCGGGCGAGATCGAGGTGCACGACTACATGACCGACAACACCTGCCCCGCCGCGACCTTCTGAGAATGGCCGAGCGGCAGGCACAGGGGCGGCCGGAGGCGGCCGCCCTTCCCCCGGCCATCGAACTTCGGGGGATCTCGAAGGCCTTCGGGCCGGTGCAGGCGAACCGCGACATCTGCGTGAGGGTCGCCCGCGGCACGATCCACGGCATCGTGGGCGAGAATGGCGCGGGCAAGTCCACGCTCATGTCGATCCTCTACGGCTTTTACCGGGCGGATTCGGGCGAGATCCTGATCGGCGGAAAGCCCACCGCCATCCCCGACAGCCAGAGCGCCATCCGCGCCGGCATCGGAATGGTGTTCCAGCATTTCAAGCTGGTTCCGAACTTCACCGTGCTCGAGAACGTGATCCTTGGCGCCGAGGAGGGCGCGCTGCTGCGCCCCTCGCTGGCCAGGGCCCGCACCGAGCTGACGCGGCTTGCGCGGGAATACGAACTCGAGGTCGAGCCCGACGCGCTGGTCGAGGATCTGTCCGTGGGCCACCAGCAGCGGGTCGAGATCCTGAAGGCGCTCTACCGCCAGGCCGACATCCTGATCCTCGACGAGCCGACGGGCGTTCTCACCCCGTCCGAGGCCGACCATCTGTTCCGCATCCTCAGGGGGCTGAGGGAACAGGGCAAGACCATCATCCTCATCACCCACAAGCTGCGCGAGATCATGGAGATCACCGACGAGGTGAGCGTGATGCGCCGCGGCGAGATGGTGGCGACGGTGCGGACGGCCGAAACGAGCCCCGAGGCGCTGGCCGAGCTGATGGTGGGGCGCAAGGTGCTGCTGCGCGTGCACAAGGCGGCCGCTGCACCGGGGCGGACGGTGCTCGAGGTCGAGGATCTGCGGGTGCGCGATGCTCATGGCGTCGAGCGGCTCAAGGGCGTGAGCCTTGCGGTGCGCGCGGGCGAGATCCTGGGCATCGCCGGCGTTGCGGGGAACGGCCAGTCCGAGCTTCTGGAGGTGCTGGGCGGGATCGCGCACGGCACGGGGCACGTGCGGCTGAACGGGACCGAGCTGGATCTTTCGGGGCGGGGCTGCAACGGGCGCGCCCGGCGTGCGGCCGGCATCGCCCATGTGCCCGAGGACCGGCAGCATCTGGGCATGATCCTCGACTTTGCGGCGTGGGAGAATGTGGCCTTCGGCTATCAGGACGCGCCGGAATACCGCTCGGGGCGGTTCTTCATGGACAATGAGGCGCTGCGCACCGACTGCGAGGGCAAGATGGCGCGCTTCGACGTGCGCCCGCCCATCGCCTCGCTGGCCGGCAAGAGCTTTTCGGGCGGAAACCAGCAGAAGCTGATCGTGGCGCGCGAGATCGAGCGCAACCCCGACCTGCTGCTCATCGGGCAACCGACGCGCGGGGTGGACATCGGCGCCATCGAGTTCATCCACAAGCAGATCGTGGCGCTGCGCGACGCGGGCAAGGCCATCCTTCTGGTCAGCGTGGAACTCGACGAGATCATGAGCCTCTCGGACCGGATCGCGGTGATGTTCGACGGCCGCATCATGGGCTTGCGCGACCCGGCGGCAACGGACGAGCGCGAGCTGGGCCTGCTGATGGCCGGCGTGGACGACACGAGGGGGGCCGCCTGATGGACAGGATGCCGGGCTGGGCGGACGCGCTCCTCGTGCCGCTGATCTCGCTTCTGGTGGCCTTTGCCATCTCGTCGCTGGTGATCCTCGCCATCGGCGAGAACCCGTGGCAGGCGATGAAGCTGATGGTGACGGGGGCGCTCGGCTCCAGCTACGGCTGGGGCTACACGCTCTATTACGCGACGAACTTCATCTTCACGGGGCTGGCCGTGTCGGTGGCCTTCCATGCGGGCCTCTTCAACATCGGCGGCGAGGGTCAGGCGACGCTGGGCGGGCTCGGAGTGGCGCTCGCCTGCCTCTTCGTGCCCTGGCCGCACTGGTCGCTGGCGCTGATCGGGGCCGCCGCGATGGGCGCGGCCTTCGGCGCGCTCTGGGCCGCCCTGCCCGCCTGGCTTCAGGCCCGCCGCGGCAGCCATATCGTCATCACGACGATCATGTTCAACTTCATCGCCGCCTCGCTGCTGAACTACGTCCTTGTCAACGTGCTGCGACCGACCGGCAGCATGGACCCGGCGACCGCGCGCTTTCCCGCGGCCACGAACCTGCCCGGCATCGGCGAGATGCTCACCGCCATCGGCATCCCCTTCGCCCGCACGACCCCCGCCAACGTCAGCCTCTTCGTGGCGATCGGGGCCTGCATCCTCGTCTGGGCGCTGATCTGGCGAACGCGGCTCGGCTACGAGATCCGCGCCTTCGGCAAGTCCGAAAAGGCCGCCGTCTATGCCGGGATCTCGCCCGTCCGCATCACCATGCTGGCCATGCTGATCTCGGGGGCGCTGGCGGGCCTCATGGCGATCAACAACGTGATGGGCGAGGCCGAGCGGCTGGTGCTGAACTCGGTCGAGGGGGCGGGCTTCATCGGCATCGCGGTGGCGCTGATGGGGCGCAGCCACCCGTTCGGGGTGCTGCTGGCGGCGCTGCTGTTCGGCTTCCTCTATCAGGGGGGCGCGGAGCTTGCGCTCTGGACCTCGATCCCGAGGGAGCTGATCACCGTGATCCAGGCGCTGGTGATCCTGTTCACGGGCGCGCTCGACAACATGGTGCGCCAGCCGGTCGAGGCCCTGTTCCTGCGCGCGCGGAAGGGGGCGAAGTGATGGATCTGCCGACCCTCCTCCAGATCCTCGATTCGATGATCCGGCTGGGCACGCCGCTGTTGCTGGCCTGCCTTGCCGGGCTCTTCTCGGAACGGGCGGGGATCTTCGACATCGGGCTCGAGGGCAAGATGCTCTCGGCGGCCTTCCTCTCGGCGGCGGTGGCCTTCGTCACCGGATCGGTCTGGCTGGGCGTGCTGGCCGGGCTGGTGGCGGCGCTGATGATGTCGGCGATCCACGGGCTCGCCTCGATCACCTTCCGCGGCAACCAGCTGATCTCGGGCGTGGCGATCAACTTCCTCGCCTCGGGGCTGACGGTGCTGCTGGGACAGTACTGGTTCGCGCTGGGGGGCCGCACGCCCTCGCTCGAGGGGGCGGCCCGGTTCATGCCGATCACGCTGCCCTTCGCGCGCGAGCTGCGCGAGGTGCCGGTGATCGGCCCGATCTATTACGAGCTGATCTCGGGACACACGGCCCTCGTCTATGTCGCCTTCGCGCTCGTGCCGCTGTCGTGGTGGCTGCTCTACCGGACACGCTTCGGGCTGAGGCTGCGCGCCGTGGGCGAGAACCCCGCCGCGGTCGATACGGCGGGCGTGTCGGTGGTGGGCATCCGCTTTGCGGCCGTGGCGATCTGCGGGCTTCTGACCGGGCTTGCCGGGGCCTATCTCGCCTGCGGGCTCTCGGCGGGGTTCGTGAAGGAAATGACGGCGGGGCGGGGCTACATCGCGCTTGCCGCCCTGATCTTTGCCAAGTGGCGGCCGTGGCAGGCGCTTGGCGCGACCATGCTCTTCGGCCTGCTCGAGGCCGTGGCCAACCGTTACCAGTCGCTGAACCTCTGGGGGGTGCCGCTTCCGGTGCAGTTCATGCAGGCGCTTCCCTACATTCTCACCGTCATCATCCTGGCCGGCTTCGTCGGCAAGGCGATCCCGCCGCGCGCCGGCGGCCAACCCTATGTGAAGGAGCGCTGAGATGCCCGTCGAGACGATCGCAGGCCAGATCCGGGCGCGTGCGGGGCACGAGCCGGTGCGGCTCGGCCTCGTGCTCGGCTCGGGGCTAGGCCATCTGGCCGAAGCGGTCGAGGGCGTGGCGCTGCCCTACGAGGAGCTGACGGGCTTTCCCCATGCCGGTGTCTCGGGCCATAATCCGAAGCTGGTGGTGGGCACGCTCGAGGGGGTGCGCGTGGCCGTCTTCGGCGGGCGGGCCCATTATTACGAGAGCGGCAACCCGGCCGCGATGCGCCTGCCGCTGGCCGTGCTGAAGAAACTGGGGGCCGAGGCACTGATCGCGACCAACGCGGCCGGAAGCCTGCGGGCCGACCTGCCGCCGGGCAGCCTCATGCTGCTGTCGGACCACATCAACCTGTCCGGCGCCAACCCGCTGATCGGCGAGCCGTCGGACGCCCGCTTCGTGCCCATGACCGACGCCCACGATCCGGCCCTGCGCGCGGGGCTGCGCGAGGCCGCCCGTGCGGCGGGCGTGGATCTTGGCGAGGGCGTCTATGCCTGGTTCTCGGGCCCCTCCTTCGAGACGCCGGCCGAGATCCGCATGGCCCGGACCCTCGGCGCGGATGCGGTCGGCATGTCCACCGTGCCCGAGGTGATCCTTGCCCGCTTCCTCGGGCTGCGCGTCGCGGCGATCTCGACCATCACCAACATGGGCGCGGGCCTGTCCGACGAGGCGATCAGCCACGAGCACACCAAGGCGATGGCCCCCCTCGGCGCGGCCAAGCTCGAGACGCTGCTGCGGGAGTTCCTGCGCCGGCTGCGATGAGGCACCTGCCAGACCCGCCATTTGACAAGTCATGACGCAGCGCGCATGTCTTGAGCACGTCCCCTCCCCCTCGTGAACGGCTCCATGCAGCTTTACCTGCCCATCGCCGAGGTGTCGGTCAACATCTTCCTCCTTCTCGGGCTCGGCGGGATCGTCGGCTTCATGTCCGGCATGTTCGGCGTGGGCGGAGGGTTCCTCATCACGCCGCTTCTGTTCTTCATCGGCATCCCGCCCGCCGTGGCGGTCGCCACCGGCGCCAACCAGGTGGTGGCCTCGTCGGTCTCGGGCGTGCTGGCGCAGATCAAGCGCAAGGCGGTCGATTTCCGAATGGGGATGGTGCTGCTGGCCGGAGGCGTGGCGGGATCGGCCTTCGGCGTCGCCGTCTTTGCGCGGCTGAACACGCTCGGGCAGGTCGATCTCTTCGTGCAGCTCTCCTATGTGCTGTTCCTCGGCCTCGTCGGCGCCCTCATGCTGCAGGAGAGCATCCGGGCGCTGAGACGGGCCCGGCGGACCGATGCGCCCGTCCGGCGTTCGCGCCAGCATGGCTGGGCGCACAAGATGCCGCTGAAGATGAAGTTCCGGGCCTCGGGCCTCTACATCTCGGTGATCCCGCCGCTGCTCGTGGGGGCCTTCGTGGGCTTCCTTGCGGCGATCATGGGGGTGGGCGGCGGCTTCATCATGGTGCCCGCGATGATCTACCTGCTGGGGATGCCCACCAAGATCGTGATCGGCACCTCGCTGTTCCAGATCATCTTCGTGACGGCCTTCACCACGGTCATGCACGCCGTCACCAGCCAGACGGTGGACATGGCGCTGGCGCTGCTGCTGATCCTGGGCGGGGTCATCGGCGCGCAGGTGGGCGCGCGGATCGGCGTGCGCCTGCGGGCCGAACAGTTGCGCATCCTGCTCTCGCTTCTGGTGCTCGCCGTCTGCGGCAAGATCGCGGCCGACCTGCTGATCCGGCCGAACGAGCTTTACAGCCTGACCGTGGGGGTGCTGCCATGATCCGGCTGCTCGTCCTGATCCTCGCCCTCTGCGCGCCCTCCGCGCTGGCGCAGGACGAGCGGATCGTGCTGGGCCTTTCGGAGACGCGGGTCGCGATCACCGCCGATTTCCAAGGCTCTCAGATCATGATCTACGGCGCCGTGCAGCGCTACAGCCCCGAACCCGAGGGCAATCTCGGCGTGATCGTGACCGTCTCGGGACCGCCCACGCAGGTCATGGTCCGCAAGAAGGAGCGGCGGGTCGCCATCTGGATCAACCGCGAAAAGGTGCGGATCGGCCGCGCGCCGAGCTTCTACGCCGTGGCGACCTCGGGGCCTCTGAACGAGGTGCTCTCGGAGACCGACAACCTGCGCTACAAGATCGCCATCCCCCGCGCCATCCGCGCCATCGGGATCAGCGCGCAGGCCGAAAACGCGCCGACCTTCGTCGAGGCGCTGGAGAGGATCCGCACCAACGAGGGCCTCTATGCGATGCAGGAGGGCGCCGTGCGGCTGACCGCGGGCACGCTCTTTCGCACCGACATCCAGCTTCCGGTCAATCTCACCGAGGGCAACTATGGCGTGCGGGTGCTTCTGACCCGTGACGGTCAGGTGGTGGACATGTTCGAGGACAGCATCGGCGTGCAGAAGGCCGGGATCGAGCGGTTCATCCATGCGCTCGCCCACGAGCAGCCGCTGATCTACGGTCTCCTGTCGCTGGTTCTGGCGGTGGTCGCCGGCTGGGGCGCTGCGGCGGCCTTCCGCTTCGTCCGCTGACGGCCGCTCTCAGCCGTTGCGCGTGGGCATCAGGAAGTGTCCGGTGGCCTGTGCAAAGGGGCGCAGGCGGTTGTCCTGCCACGCCTCGACATGGACGCTTGCGTAGCGGCGCCCCGAGCGGTTGACCCGCGCGCGCGCATAGGCGTCGCGCGGCAGACCCGAGCGGAGGTAATCCACCGTGAAGTCGATGGTCTTGGGCAGGCGCGGCAGATGCGCCTCGATCTGGGCGGGATCGAGACGGCCCTGCTCCATCTCGTGCCAGAGGACCGACCAGGACAGTTCGATGATCGCCGCCACCTCGAGAAAGGCCGCCGTCACGCCGCCGTGGATCGCGGGCAGCATCGGGTTGCCGATCAGCTTTTCATCGAAGGGCAGGACGGCGGTCAGCTCATCGCCCCGACGGTCGAACTGGATGCCGAGATAGGTGATGTAGGGCACGCCCGAGACGAGCGCGTGCAGCGCCGCGTCGCGCCGCTGCTTGACCACCTGAACGGGTTCGGGCTGCGGCCGGGTCATTGCGTCTCTCCCTTTGCTTCGGCCGCGCCCGCGACGGCCGTGGCGGCACCCGCCTCGCTCTCCCTGCGCGGGCGTTCGACGGTGAAGGCGCCCGAGGCGGTGGCCACGGGCCGGCTTTCGTCCTCGTCGGTCGCCACGGCCCGCACGAAGGCCACGGTGCGGGTGACATGGTAGCACTCGGCCACCGCCCGGATGCGCTGCCCCGGCGCGGCGGGGCGCATGTAGTCGATGCGCAGATCGAGCGTCGCGGTCGAGGGCCCCGCCTCGGGATGGGACATGACGGCGGCGCCGCTCGCCGTGTCCATCAGGGCCGAGACGGCGCCGCCGTGGATCACCCCCGTCGCGGGATCGCCCACGAAGCGGGCATCCCACGGCATCGAGATCACCGCCCGCCCCTCGCCGAGTTCGTCCAGATGCATGGCCAGCGCGCGCGAATGGGGGATGGCCTCGATGAACTGCCGGGCGAGCGTGATGTCTGTCATGGGTCACCTTCCTCAGGGGCCTGCATCATCGCCCATCGCACGCGGGCCGCAAGGCCAGATTGCACCGGCACCGCCTTGCGCTTACGGTGCGGCCACGGAGGAAGCCCATGTCGGAAACGCGTCTCAACTTCAAGGAAATGTGCGCCCGGTTCGACGTCACGCCCCGGACCCTGCGCTACTACGAATACATCGAGTTGCTGCAGCCCGAGAAGGATGGCCGCGCCCGCTTCTACGGCCCGCGCGAGATCGCCCGCATGACGCTGATCCTGCGCGGCCGCCGCTTCGGCTTCGGCCTCGAGGAGATCCGGCAGTGGCTGCTCATCTACCAGCAGAAGGGCACCCGGCCCCAGCTGGAAGCCTGGATCGAGATGGCCGACCGGCAGCTCGGGGAACTGACCCGGCAGCGGGCGGAACTCGAGGTCACGATCGCGGATCTGCAGGCGCTTCGGGACTCGACCGCTGCGGAACTGGCCGCCCCCGAAAGCTGACACGACGTCACAGGACTCTTTGACGTCACGTCACGTTTACGTCAACGTCAACTCCTCTGGTAACCCTGTCTCGGCGATCCATCTGGAGGGCAGAACTGCCCCACCGGACCGTGCGAGAGAGTGATGACCAGCGACGTGATGACCATCCGGGAAATGTGCGACGCGTTCGACGTGACGCCCCGCACCTTGCGCTTTTACGAGTCGAAGGAACTGCTGTTTCCGATCCGGGACGGCACCCGACGCCTCTTCACGCGGCGGGATCGCGCGCGGCTGAAGCTGATCCTGCGCGGCAAGCGGTTCGGCTTCAGCCTCGAGGAGATCCGTCAGCTTCTCGACCTCTACGACCGCGACGGCAGCCAGGAGCTGCAGCTCGAGCGCACCTACCAGGTGGCCCGGCAGCGGCTGGAGCAGATGGAGCGGCAGCGGGCCGAACTCGACGAGGCGATCGCGGAGCTGAAGGACCAGCTGGCCTGGGGCGAGGAGGCGCTGGCCGCCTTCCGCCGCGCGGCGGCAGAGTAAGGACAGAGGGGGAGGAGACGATGCCAATCTACAACGCACCCGTGACCGACATGCAGTTCATCCTGCATGAGGTGCTGAACGTGTCCGGGTCCGAGGTTCCGGGCTACGACGAGCTGGAACCCGACTTCACCGCCGCCGTGCTGGACGAGGCGGGCAAGCTGGCCCGTGACGTGCTGGCACCGCTGAACCAGGTGGGCGACAGGCAGGGCTGCCGGCTGGAGAACGGCGTCGTGCGCACGCCCGACGGCTTCGCCGAGGCCTTTGCCCAGCTCAAGGACGGCGGCTGGACCGCTCTGGACTGCGACCCCGAATATGGCGGCCAGGGTCTGCCCTACGTCATGCAGACGGCGGTGGGCGAGATCTTCGTCTCGGCCAACATGGCCTTCAACATGTATCAGGGCCTGACCCACGGCGCCTATTCCGCGATCCACACCCACGGCACCGAAGAACAGAAGCGCACCTGGCTGCCCAAGATGGTCACCTGCGACTGGACCGGCACCATGAACCTGACCGAGCCCCATGCGGGCACGGATCTCGGCATGATGCGCACCAAGGCCGAGCCGCAGGAGGATGGCTCCTACCTCATCACCGGCGAGAAGATCTTCATCTCGGCGGGCGATCACGATCTGGCCGAGAACATCGTCCATCTGGTGCTGGCCAAGGCTCCGGGCGGCGGTGAGGGGACCAAGGGCGTCTCGCTCTTCATCGTGCCGAAATATCTCGTGAACGAGGACGGCTCGCTCGGCGACCGCAACCATGTCTCGGTCGGCAAGATCGAGCACAAGATGGGCATCCACGGCAACGCGACCTGCGTGCTGAACTACGACGGCGCCAAGGGCTGGCTTCTGGGCGAGCTGCACAAGGGGATGCGCGCCATGTTCACCATGATGAACGAGGCGCGTCTGGGTGTGGGCCTGCAGGGTTACGCCGTGGCCGAGACCGCCTATCAGAACGCCGTCGCCTACGCCCGTGACCGGCTGCAGGGCCGCTCGCTTTCGGGTCAGGGGACGACGGCGGGGGCGGCCGATCCGCTGATCGTGCATCCCGACATCCGCCGCAACCTGATGGACCAGAAGAGTTTCGTCGAAGGCGCCCGTGCGCTGACCTTCTGGGGCGCGCAGCTCATCGACCGTTCGGTGCGGCTGGGGGATGCCGAGGCCGAAGGGCTGATCTCGCTGCTGACGCCGGTCATCAAGGGCTTCCAGACCGACAAGGGTCTCGAAAGTGCCGTGGCCGCGCAGCAGGTCTGGGGCGGGCACGGCTATGTCGAGGAGAACGGCATGAGCCAGTTCGTCCGCGACGCGCGGATCGCCATGATCTACGAGGGGGCGAACGGCATCCAGGCGCTCGACCTCGTGGGGCGCAAGCTGGCGGCGGAGGGCGGCAAGCCGGCCATGGCCTTCTTCCACATGATCCGCGCCTTCCTGAAGGAGAACGAGGAGGATGCCCGGCTGAAGGGCTTCCTCGAGCCGCTGAAGCAGGCTTCGAAGGACACGCAGAAGGCGGCCATGTTCTTTGCCGAGAGGGGGATGAAGAACCCCGACGAGGCGCTGGCGGGCTCTTACGACTTCATGACGATGATGGGCCATCTCTGCCTCGGCTACATGTGGGCACGGATGGCGAAGGCCGCGCTGGCGGCGCTCGACGCGGGCCGCGGCGATCGTGACGCGCTCGAGGCCAAGATCGCGACCGGGCGCTACTACATGGCCCGCCACCTGCCCGCGACCGCGCTGCATCTGGCGCGGATCGAGACCGGGGCAGAGCCGGTGATGGGCCTGCCCGCCGAGGCCTTCTGAGGCCACATCCGGGAGGGGGATGATGCGCGAGGGATGGACAGAGGAACCGGCCGCGCGGGGCGGCTGCCAGTGCGGCGCGGTGCGCTACGAGGTGCCGGCCGGGCCGAAGCTCGCGTCGGTCTGCCACTGCCGGATGTGCCAGCGCGCGACGGGCAACGCCTTCGCGCCGCTTCTCGAGGTGCCGAGCGCGGGGATCGTGTGGCAGGGTGAGGCGACGGTCTGGGCCTCGTCCAGCGTCGCCGAGCGCGGCTTCTGCGCCATCTGCGGCACACCCCTCTTCTTCCGGGACAAGGACGGCGACACGACCGAGTTCATGGCGGGCTCGCTTTCGGGCTTCGACTTCCGGCCGGTGCTGAACTCGGGCGTCGAGGGGCGGGTGGCGTGGCTGTCATCGCTGCCCCACCAGCGCGACCGGGAAACGCGGCCGGAGCTGCTCGCCCGCGTCGTCTCGCATCAGGCCCCCGAAGATTGACCGCGTGCCCGAGAGGGGGCGCGCGAACCGACCAGCAGGGCCGGGCCATCGCAGCCGGGCCGAGGAGGACAGATGACGGAAGCCTATATCTATGACGCCCTGCGCACGCCTCGCGGCAAGGGCCGCCCGGACGGTGCGCTGCACGAGGTGACGGCGCTCACGCTTTCGGCGCGGGTGCTGAACGCCGTGAAGGAACGCAACAACCTCGACGGCGCCGCGGTCGAGGATGTGATCTGGGGCAATGCCACGCAGGTCGGCGAACAGGGCGGCTGCCTTGCCCGCTCGGCGGTGCTGCTGTCGGATCTCGACGAGACGATCCCGGGCCTCTCGATCAACCGCTTCTGCGCGAGCGGAATGGAGGCGGTGAACCTCGCCGCCAATCAGGTGCGCGCCGGTGCGGGCGAGGCCTATATCGCGGGCGGCGTCGAGATGATGAGCCGCGTCGCGATGGGATCGGACGGGGCGGCCATCGCGGTGGACCCCTCCCTGGCCATGAAAAGCTATTTCGTGCCGCAGGGCATTTCGGCCGACATCATCGCGACCCGCTTCGGCTTCAGCCGGGACGAGGCCGACGCGCTGGCGGTGGAAAGCCAGCGCCGTGCCGCCACCGCCTGGGCCGAGGGGCGTTTCGCCCGGTCGGTCGTGCCGGTGCGCGACCAGAACGGCGTGACGATCCTTGACCGTGACGAGCACATGCGGCCCGGCACGGACATGCAGTCGCTCGGCTCGCTCCGCCCCGCCTTCAAGGAGATGGGCGAGCAGATGCCGGGCTTCGACAAGCTGGCGATGATGAAATATCCCGAGCTTGAGCGGATCGACCACATCCATCACGCGGGCAATTCCTCGGGGATCGTGGACGGCGCCGCGGCGGTGCTGATCGGCAGCCGCGCGTTCGGCGAGAAGCACGGGCTGAAACCGCGCGCCCGCATCCGGGCTGCGGCCAAGATCGGCACCGATCCGACGATCATGCTGACGGGGCCGGTCCCCGTCACCGAAAAGATCCTCCGCGACTCAGGCATGCAGGTTTCGGACATCGACCTTTTCGAGGTCAACGAGGCCTTCGCCGCGGTCGTCCTGCGCTTCCAGCAGGCGTTCGACGTGGATCCGGGCCGGGTCAACGTGAACGGCGGCGCGATCGCCATGGGCCATCCGCTGGGCGCCACCGGCGCGATCATCATCGGAACGCTGCTCGACGAGCTTGAACGGACGGGCAAGGGGGTGGGTCTCGCGACGCTCTGCGTGGCCTCGGGCATGGGTGCCGCCACCATCATCGAGCGCGTCTGAGGGAGGGGAACCAGATGACCGATTTCACGAGCAAGACCGACGCCGACGGCGTCTGCACCATCACCTGGGACGTGCCGGGCAAGTCGATGAACGTCATGTCGATGGACGGCTTTGCCGAACTCGACGGGCTGATCGCGGCGGCCCTCGCCGATCCGGGCGTGAAGGGCGTGATCCTCACCTCGGGCAAGAAGGACTTTGCCGGGGGGATGGATCTCAACGTCATCGCCCGCATGAAGGCCGAAGGCGGCGCGGAACCGGCCAGGGCCGTCTTCGAGGGCGTGATGCAGATGCACGCCGTCCTGCGCCGGATCGAGCGCGCGGGAATGGACCCAAAGACCCACAAGGGCGGCAAGCCCATCGTGGCGGCGCTGCCCGGCACCGCGCTCGGCATCGGGCTCGAACTGCCGCTGGCCTGCCATCGCATCATCGCCGCCGACAATCCGAAGGCGAAGATCGGCCTGCCCGAGATCATGGTGGGGATCTTCCCCGGCGGCGGGGGCACGACGCGGCTTGTCCGCAAGCTGGGCGCCATGATGGCCGCGCCGCTGCTGCTCGAGGGCAAGCTGAACGACCCCAAGGGCGCGAAGGCCGTGGGCGTGGTGGATGAGGTGGTGCCCGCGGACGAGCTTCTCGCGCGGGCGAAGGAATGGGTGCTGTCGGCAACGGACGCCGACCTCGTGAAGCCCTGGGACGCCAAGGGCTACAAAATGCCCGGCGGCACGCCCTACCATTCCGGCGGCTTCATGACCTTCGTGGGCGCCTCGGCCATGGTGATGGGCAAGACGATGGGCGTCTATCCGGCGGCAAAGGCCCTGCTGTCGGCGGTCTATGAGGGGGCCCTGGTGCCCTTCGACACGGCGCTGAAGATCGAGGCCCGCTGGTTCACCCATGTGCTGATGAACCCTTCCTCCTCGGCGATGATCCGGTCGCTCTTCATCAACAAGGAGGCGCTGGAGAAGGGCGCCGTCCGCCCTGCCCTGCCCGACCAGTCGGTGAGGAAGCTGGGCGTGATCGGCGCGGGCATGATGGGCGCGGGCATCGCCCATGTCGCCGCCAGCGCCGGCATCGAGGTGGTGCTGATCGACTCGACGCAGGAGGCCGCCGACCGCGGGCGGGCGCATTCGGAAGGGTTGCTCGACAAGGGGATGAAGCGGGGCAAGATGACGGCCGAGAAGAAGGCCGAGGTGTTGGCCCGCATCACGGCCACGACCGACTACGGAGCGCTCGCGGGCTGCGACCTGATCGTCGAGGCGGTGTTCGAGGATCCGTCGGTGAAGGCCGAGGTCACGCAGAAGGTCGAGGCCGTGGTGGGGCCGGAGTGCATCTTCGCCACCAACACCTCGACCCTGCCGATCTCGGGGCTCGCCAAGGCCAGCCAGCGGCCCGACCAGTTCATCGGCATCCATTTCTTCTCGCCGGTGGACAAGATGCTGCTGGTCGAGATCATCCGCGGCAAGCAGACCGGTGACCGGGCCGTGGCCAAGGCGCTCGACTTCGTGCGCCAGATCCGCAAGACGCCCATCGTGGTGAACGACGCCCGCTTCTTCTACGCCAACCGCTGCATCATCCCCTATCTCAACGAGGGGATCCGCATGGTGGCCGAGGGCGTGCAGCCCGCCCTCATCGAGAATGCGGCGCGGCTCGTGGGGATGCCGCTCGGGCCGCTGCAACTGGTGGACGAGACTTCGATCGACCTCGGTGTGAAGATCGCCAAAGCCACGCGCGCCGCGATGGGCGATGCCTACCCGGATTCGGCGGTGGACGAGGTGATCTTCCGGCTGGCCGACGAGGGCCGCATGGGGCGCAAGGCGCAGGCGGGCTTCTACGCCTATGACGAGGCGGGCAAGCGGCAGGGTCTCTGGACCGGGCTCGCAGACCGCTGGCCGGTCGCGCCCCTGCAGCCGGAGCTGACCGAGGTGCAGCATCGCCTCCTGTTCGCGCAGGTGCTCGAGGCGGTGCGTGCGCTCGAACAGGGCGTGCTGACCGACATCCGCGAGGGCGATGTGGGGGCCATCCTCGGCTGGGGCTTTGCGCCTTGGTCGGGCGGGCCCTTCAGCTGGCTCGACATGATCGGCGCGGCACGGGCGGTCGAGCTGTGCGAGGATCTGGCAGGCCGGCACGGCGCGCGCTTTGCACCGCCGCAACTGCTGGTCGAGATGGCTCGGCAGGGCGAGATCTTCTACGGCCGGTTCGCGCCCCGCGCCCGCGCGGCCTGAAGCGGAAACTGGCGGAGGACGGCGCCCGCCTCCTCCGCCACCAGGCAGGCCACCAGATGGAGCGACTGCTCGAGCGACAGGGCCGGCGTCCGTCCTGATTCGGCCCGTGCCAGAAGCGCCCGAAGCGGGTCGTCGGGCCCCTCGGACGCGGGACAGCGCAGCAGGGCGGCGCCTGCGGCATAGACCAGCTCTTCCTGCGCGAAGTTGAGCGTCACGGCGAGCGGCCGCCCCGGAACCCGCGCGCGGACGATGCCCCGGAACCCTTCCAGCGCCGCCGCAGGCACCAGTGCGAAGGGCTCGCCGAACTGCGACTCGGCCTGATCGCATTGCAAAAGCACCTGCTGACCCGAAAGCAGCAGGAGTTCCTCGTGGTTCTCGAGCGCACCGACGGGAACCCTCAAGGGGGCAAGCCGCCGCGGCCAGTCGGCCGGGTGGACGCGGCTGTGCTGCGCGCGCCGGATCGGTTGCGGCGGGCCGGCAAAGGTCAGCACGGCATCGCCGGTCTGGAGGCTCTCGGCCGGGCGCCAGCCCTCGGGCGTGGCAATGGGCGTCGCGCCGAGGAACCCCTCGACGAGAACGGCGGTTGCCCGCGGCGGCTCCTGTTCGCCTGCTCCTGTCATGTCCCGATCCGGCTCCGGCTTGCCCCATGCGTGCCGGTTCCAACCGTCGCCGGCCCGGGCGTCGAAAGCGGCACAGGATCTGGCCGAAATTCGGGTGGTTTGTTCGAATGCGTCCGAAACGGGAGCGGGAGGGGCAGCGCCTGCCCCTCCCGCCTTATTGCGCCGCGACGCTGTAGCTTTCGACCGGCGGGCAGATGCAGACGAGGTTGCGGTCGCCCCAGGCATTGTCAACCCGGCCGACGGGCGGCCAGTATTTGTCCACCCGAAAGGCGCCCGGCGGGAAGCAGCCCTGCTCGCGCGGGTATTTGCGGTCCCAGTCGGCGACCAGATCCTCGACCGTGTGGGGCGCGTGCCGCAGCGGGCTGTCGGCGGCCGCGATCTCACCGGCCTCGACCGCGCGGATCTCCTCGCGGATCGCGAGAAGGGCCGTGATGAAGCGGTCGATCTCGGCCTTGGTCTCGGACTCGGTCGGCTCCACCATCAGCGTGCCGGGGACGGGCCAGCTCATGGTCGGCGCATGGAAGCCGTTGTCGATCAGGCGCTTGGCGATATCATCGACCGTCACGCCGGCCTCGGCGAAGGGGCGGGTGTCGAGGATGCATTCATGCGCCACCCGGCCGCGGTTGCCCATGAAGAGCACGTCGTAGGCCCCCCTTAGCCGCGCCGCGACATAGTTCGCGTTCAGGATCGCCACCCGCGTCGCCTGCGTCAGCCCCTCGCCGCCCATCATCAGGCAATAGGCCCAGGAGATCAGCAGGATCGAGGCCGAGCCATAGGGAGCGGCCGAAACCGGCCCCTCGTGGGTAGCCACGATCTGGCCTCCGGCCAAGGGGCCGCCCGTCTCGGGATGGCCCGGCAGGTAGGGCGCGAGATGCGCCTTGACCCCGATCGGCCCCATGCCGGGACCGCCGCCGCCATGCGGAATGGCGAAGGTCTTGTGCAGGTTCAGGTGGCTCACGTCGCCGCCGATGGCGCCCGGCTGCACGAGGCCCACCATCGCGTTCATGTTGGCGCCGTCGATATAGACCTGGCCGCCGTGCTCGTGGGTGATGCGGCAGACCTCGCGCACGGTCTCTTCAAAGACGCCGTGGGTCGAGGGATAGGTGATCATGCAGGCCGCCAGCCGGTCGCCCGCCGCCGCCGCCTTGTCACGGAAGTCGTCCAGATCGACGTCGCCGTTCGGCGCGGACTTCACCACCACCACCTTCATCCCGGCCATCTGCGCCGAGGCCGGGTTCGTGCCGTGCGCCGACATCGGGATCAGGCAGATGGTGCGCTCGCCCTCGCCCCGCGCGCGGTGGTAGGCGAGGATCGTGAGCAGCCCCGCGTATTCCCCCTGCGCGCCCGAGTTCGGCTGCATCGACATGGCGTCATAGCCGGTGATGCGGCAGAGGCGCTCGCTGAGGTCACGGATCGCCTCTGTATAGCCGGCCGCCTGTTCGGGCGGCGCAAATGGATGAAGGGTGGCGAACTCGGGCCAGGTGATCGGCATCATCTCGGCCGCGGCGTTCAGCTTCATCGTGCAGCTGCCCAGCGGGATCATCGCCCGGTCGAGCGCCAGATCCCGGTCCGACAGGCGGCGCATGTAGCGCATCATTTCGGACTCGGCCCGGTTCATGTCGAAGACCGGGTGGGTCAAATAGGCGGACTCGCGCAGCATCGCCTCGGGGAAGCCGAGGCCCACCGTCGCGGGCGCGGGATCATGGATGCCGAAGGCATCGAGCACGCGAGCGATCACGCCCGCGTCGGTCGTCTCGTCGAGCGAAATCCCCACCCGGTCGCGGCCCACCTTGCGCAGGTTGATGCCGCGGTGGCGCGCGGCGGCCAGGATGCCCGCCTGCCCCACCCCCACCTCGACGGTGATCGTGTCGAAGAAGGCCTCGGGGCTGACACGGGCGCCGGCGTCCTTCAGCGCCTGCGCAAGTCGGACGGTGTTCAGATGCACCCGCTCGGCGATGTGGCGCAGGCCCTTGGGCCCGTGGAAGACGGCGTAGAAGCTCGCCATCACCGCCAGAAGCGCCTGCGCGGTGCAGACGTTCGAGGTCGCCTTCTCGCGCCGGATGTGCTGCTCGCGGGTCTGGAGCGCGAGGCGATAGGCCTTGTTGCCGCGCGCATCCACCGAAACGCCCACGAGGCGCCCCGGCATCGAGCGTTTCAGCTCGTCCCGGCAGGACATGAAGGCCGCGTGCGGGCCGCCATAGCCCATCGGCACGCCGAACCGCTGGCTCGATCCGATGGCGATATCGGCGCCCATCGCGCCCGGCTCCTTCAGCAGGCAGAGCGCCAGAAGGTCGGTTGCCACGATCGCCAGCGCCTTCGCCTCGTGCAGGGCCGCGATCTCGCGGGTGAAGTCGCGCACGAGGCCGTAGGTGCCGGGATACTGGAAGAGCGCGCCGAACACGTCCTCGGGCACCAGTTGCGCGGGATGGCCCACGATGACCTCGATCCCCAGGGGCTCGGCCCGGGTGCGGATCACGGCGATGGTCTGGGGATGGCAGTCGGCATCGACGAAGAAGGCGCGCGCCTTCGACTTCGCGGCGCGCTCGGCCATGGTCATCGCCTCGGCCGCGGCCGTCGCCTCGTCCAGAAGCGAGGCGTTCGCAACGGGCAGGCCGGTCAGGTCCGCCACCATGGTCTGATAGTTCAGCAGCGCCTCGAGCCGGCCTTGCGCGATCTCGGGCTGGTAGGGCGTGTAGGCCGTGTACCAGGCCGGGTTTTCCAGGATGTTGCGCTGGATCGCGGGCGGCGTCACGGTGCCGTAATAGCCCTGCCCGATCAGCGAGACCATCACGCGGTTCTTTGCCGCCACCTCGCGCATCTTCTGCAAGAGCTCATGCTCGGCCAGCGGCGCCCAGTCGAGCGGCTGGTCCTGCCGGATCGAGGCGGGCACCGTCTCCTCGATCAGCTGGTCGAGCGAGGACACCCCCACCACGCGCAGCATCTCCTCCATTTCGGAGGGCGACGGGCCGATGTGCCGGCGGTTGGCGAAATCGTAGGCGTTGTAGTCGGTGGGGGTGAAGGTCATGGTTCAGCCGATCAGATCCTGATACTCGTCCTCGTCCATGAAATCGTCGAGCACCGACAGATCCTCGACCCGCATCTTGAAGAACCACGCGGCCATCGGATCGGCGTTCACGAGCCCCGGCTTGTCCGTGAGCTTTTCATTGACGGCCACGATCTCGCCATCCATCGGCGCCAGGATGTCCGACGCGGCCTTGACGCTCTCGATCACGGCCACCTCGTCGCCCTCCGCCACCATGGTCTCGACCTCGGGGAGTTCGATGAACACGACATCGCCAAGCTGCGTCGCCGCATGTTCGGTGATGCCGACCACGACGAGGTCGCCCTCGACCCGCAGCCATTCATGCTCCTTGGTGTATTTCATCTTCAGCCTCAGCGTTTGTAGGTGGAGGGTCGGAACGGAAGGTCGGTCACCATCACGGGCAGGCGCTTGCCGCGCACTTCGCCCGCAAGGGCCGTGCCCGGCGCGGCCTGCGCGGCGGCCACATATCCCATGGCGACCGGAGCCTCGAGCGAGGGTGCGAAGCCGCCGGATGTGACGCGGCCGACGGGTGTGCCGTCAGGGGTGTAAAGCTCGGTCCCCTCGCGCATCGGCGCCCGGCCTTCGGGGCGCAGGCCCACGCGAAGACGCTCGGGGCCGGCCTCGAGTTCCCGCAGGATGCGTTGCTCGCCGGCAAAGCCGCCCGCGCGGGCCCCGCCGGGCCGCCGCACCTTCTGGATCGCCCAGGAAAGGCCCGCCTCGATCGGCGAGGTGGTGGTGTCGATGTCGTGGCCGTAGAGGCAGAGCCCCGCCTCGAGCCGGAGGCTGTCGCGGGCGCCGAGCCCGACGGGCGCCACCTCCTCCATGGCGAGAAGCGCCTCGGCGAAGGGCGCGATGATGGCGCGCGGGACCGAGATCTCGAACCCGTCCTCGCCGGTGTAGCCCGAGCGCGAGATCCAGAGCGCCTCGCCCTGCCAGCCGGCGACGGCGAAATCCATGAAGCGCATGCCGGCCGCCGCAGGCACCAGCCGCGCGAGCGCCGTCTCGGCTGCGGGGCCCTGAAGCGCCAGAAGCCCGCGGCTTTCCACCGAGGCGACTTCGGCCACCTCGCGCAGTTCCTCGCGCAGATGGGCCGTGTCGTTGGCGACGCAGGCCGCGTTCACGACAACGAAGACATGGTCGCCGCGATTGGCGAACATCAGGTCGTCGAGAATGCCGCCCGTGTCGCTGGTGAGGATCCCGTAGCGTTGGCGCCCTTCGGGCAGGCCCAGCACATCCACCGGCATGAGCCGTTCCAGCGCGGCGCCCAGATCGGCCATGGCCCCCTTCGGCCGCAGCAGAAGCTGGCCCATGTGGCTCACGTCGAAGAGGCCGGCGGCCGCGCGGGTGTGGAGATGCTCCTTCATCACGCCCGCGGAATACTGGACCGGCATCTCCCAGCCGGCGAAGGGCACCATCCGGGCGCCCAGACTGACATGAAGATCATGCAGCGGCAGCTGCCGCAGCCCTTGGGTATCGTCGCTCACGCCGCCCTCCTGGTTTCGATGCCGGCGGAATGCGCGGCACCGCATGGACGGATCCCGTCCTGCAGTGCCCCCTCTGTCCCTTGCGCCTGAGATCGTTATCCCTTCGGCGGGCCTTCCGGCCTCTCTCCAGAGTCTTCGTGTCAGGACGGTCCTTGCGCCTGAGAGTTTACCGGGGCGGTTGCTCCTTCGGCACCGGGTTGCCCCGGATTCTCCCGATCCTGATGGGACTCACCTAGCCCGGGCACGAAGCACCTGTCCAGCGGAAAAACACGACGCTTTGACCGGAAAAGGCGACATGACGGCCGCGGCGCGAGGGCAGGCGGGAGAGAGCGGGGGCGCTGCCCCCGCACCCCCGGGATATTTGAGCGAGAATGAAGGGGATGCGCGCTCCGGGCGCCGGGGGCGCCGCCCCGGAGGGGGCGGCGCCGGGTCTTCAGGTCCGCGCCTGGCGGATCAGGTCGAGGATGTGCTTGGCGGCCGAGGGAATGTTGGTTCCCGGCCCGAAGATCGCCTTGACGCCCGCGTTGTGGAGGAACTCGTAATCCTGCTGCGGGATCACGCCGCCGCAGATCACGAGGATGTCGCCCGCGCCCTTCTCCTTCAGCGCCTCGATCAGCTTGGGCGCCAGCGTCTTGTGGCCGGCGGCGAGCGACGAGATGCCCACCACATGCACGTCGTTGTCGATGGCGTCCTGCGCGGCCTCTTCCGGGGTCTGGAACAGCGTGCCCACATCGACGTCGAAGCCGATGTCGGCGAAGGCGGTAGCGATCACCTTGGCGCCGCGGTCGTGGCCGTCCTGGCCCATCTTGACCACCAGCATCCGCGGGCGGCGGCCCTCTTCTTCCGCGAAGGCCTCCACGTCGCGCTGGATCTGCGCGAAGCCGTCGTCGCCCTCGTAGGCCGCGCCATAGACGCCCGAGAGCGTCTTCACCTCGGCGCGATGACGGCCGAACACCTTTTCCATGGCCATGCTGATCTCTCCGACAGAGGCGCGGGCGCGCGAGGCGTCCACGGCGGCTTCGAGCAGGTTGCCGCCCTCGGTCGCGCGGCGGGTGAGTTCGTCCAGCGCCGCCTGGCAGGCGGCCTCGTCGCGGGTGGCGCGCATCCTTTCCAGCCGTGCAATCTGCGCTTCGCGAACGGCGACATTGTCGATGTCGAGGATCTCGAGCGGATCCTCCTTCGCCAGGCGATACTTGTTCACGCCGACGATCACATCCTCGCCACGGTCGATGGCGGCTTGACGGCGGGCGGCGGATTCTTCGATCCGCAGCTTTGGCATCCCCGAGGCCACGGCCTTGGTCATGCCGCCCATCGCCTCGACCTCCTCGATCAGCGCCCAGGCCTTTTCGGCCAACTCGTTGGTCAGGCTCTCGACATAGTAGCTGCCGGCCAGCGGATCGACGACCTTGGTAACGCCGGTTTCCTCCTGCAGGATCAGCTGGGTGTTGCGCGCGATCCGGGCCGAGAATTCGGTGGGCAGCGCGATGGCCTCATCGAGCGCGTTGGTGTGCAGCGACTGCGTGCCCCCCAGCGCCGCGGCCAGCGCCTCATAGGCGGTGCGGATCACGTTGTTGTAGGGGTCCTGCTCCTGCAGCGACACGCCCGAGGTCTGGCAATGGGTGCGCAGCATCAGGCTGCCGGGCTTCTTCGGCTCGAACTCGGACATGATCCGGTGCCAGAGCAGCCGGGCGGCGCGCAGCTTCGCAGCCTCCATGAAGAAGTTCATGCCGATGGCGAAGAAGAACGACAGCCGGCCGGCGAAATCGTCCACGTTCATGCCGCGCGCCAGCGCCGCCCGGACATATTCGCGCCCGTCGGCCAGCGTATAGGCCAGCTCCTGCACGAGGTTCGCCCCCGCTTCCTGCATGTGATAGCCGGAGATGGAAATGCTGTTGAACTTCGGCATCTCCTTCGAGGTGTATTCGATGATGTCCGCGATGATCCGCATCGAAGGCTCGGGCGGATAGATATAGGTGTTGCGGACCATGAACTCCTTGAGGATGTCGTTCTGGATCGTGCCCGACAGCTGATCGCGCGGAACGCCCTGCTCCTCGCCCGTAACGATGAAGTTCGCCAGCACCGGGATCACCGCGCCGTTCATCGTCATGGAGACGCTGATCTTTTCCAGCGGGATGCCGTCAAACAGGATCTTCATGTCCTCGACCGAGTCGATGGCGACGCCCGCCTTGCCGACATCGCCCACCACGCGCGGGTGGTCGCTGTCATAGCCGCGGTGGGTGGCCAGATCGAAGGCGACCGAGACGCCCTGCTGACCGGCCGCCAGCGCCTTGCGGTAGAAGGCGTTCGAGGCCTCGGCGGTCGAGAAGCCGGCGTATTGCCGGATCGTCCAGGGCCGGCCGGCATACATCGTCGCGCGCACGCCGCGGGTGAAGGGGGCAATGCCGGGCAGCCCGCCCAGGTGGTCGATGCCGTCGAGATCGGCCCTGGTGTAGAGCGGCTTGACCGGGATGCCTTCCAGCGTGTTCCAGGTCAGGCTGTCGGGGCTTTTGCCCTTCAGCTCCTTCTCGGCGAGCTTGCGCCACGCATCCAGATTTTCGGTCATCGGGTCTTCCCTTTTCCTGACCGCGGGCCCGAGGCCGCGCGTTGAGACTTGGGTTTCGGCGGAAGCCAGCCTATATGAGGGCGGGAGGCCGCATGAAACCCTTTCAAATTCTTGTTCTTGCCGCGTTTCTGCCTTGCGTGGCCCTCGCCGAGAGCCCCGATCCGGGGACGGGTCCGGTGGATGCGCATGGCCTGACGCTGTCGCAGTTCCTGTGGACGAAGCGGCCCGTGGTGGTCTTTGCCGACACGCCTGCGGATCCGAACTTCGTCCGGCAGATGCAGATGATCGACGCCCGGCTCGACCATCTGGACGAGCGCGACGTGATCGTGATCACCGACACCGACCCGGCCGAGCCCTCCGAGATCCGCCGCGCGCTGCATCCGCGCGGCTTTTCGCTCGTGCTGCTCGACAAGGACGGGCAGGTGAAGCTGCGCAAGCCCCTGCCCTGGGACGTGCGCGAGATCGGCCGGGCCATCGACAAGTTCCCCCTGCGAAGGGATGAACTGCTCGAGAGGAACCCGGCCGGCCGGTAGCTCATTCGAACTCCATGATGATGTCGTCGACGCGCAGGCTCGATCCGGGCGCGGCGGCGACGCGCTTGACCACGCCCTTGCGCTCGGCGCGCAGGATGTTCTCCATCTTCATGGCTTCGACCGTGGCGAGCGCCTGGCCTTCCTGCACCTCGTCGCCCTCATCGACGTTGATCTTCACCACCAGGCCCGGCATCGGGCAGAGCAGGAAGCGCGAGGTGTCCGGCGGCAGCTTCTCGGGCATCAGCAGCGCCAGCTCCGCCTGACGTGGGGTGCGGACATGGACCTTCAGATCCGCGCCGCGCAGCCGCAGCCGGAAGCCCATCGGGATCTTGCCGACCTTCATCACCAGGGGCTTGCCGTCCACCATCACCCGCGCCAGCGGCTGGCCCGGCGTCCAGTCCGAGGTGCAGCGCAGCGACGAGCCATCGCAGAAGGTGACGGTCGAGCCTTCGCGGTCGGCGGCGATGCCCACCCGGAAGTCCTCACCCTGCAGCGAGACCACCCAGTCGTCGCCCACCGTCCGCTCGTGGTTGTCCATCGTGCCCGAGATGCGGGTGCGGCGGATCTCGGCCACGCGGTTCATGGCGGCGGCGGCGGCGGCGACGCGGCGCAGCGTCGGCTCATCGAGCGTCGCCCCCTGGAAGCCGTCGGGATATTCCTCGGCGATGAAGGCGGTGGTGATGTCGCCACTCACGAAGCGCGGATGGTCCATGACCGCGCCAACGAAGGGCAGGTTGTGGCCGATGCCCTCGACCTCGAACGTATCGAGCGCCAGACGCATTTCCTCGATCGCCGCTTCCCGCGTCGGCGCCCAGGTGCAGAGCTTGGCGATCATCGGGTCGTAATACATCGAGATCTCGCCGCCCTCGAACACGCCGGTGTCGTTCCTGACGACCGAGGTGGGCGTGACGGCCTCGACCGGCGGGCGGTAGCGGGTGAGCCGCCCGATCGAGGGCAGGAAGTTGCGATAGGGATCTTCAGCATAAAGCCGGCTTTCCATCGCCCAGCCGTTGATCTTCAGGTCCGACTGCTGGAAGGGCAGCTTCTCGCCCGCCGCCACGCGGATCATCTGCTCGACAAGGTCGATGCCGGTGATCAGCTCGGTCACGGGGTGCTCCACCTGAAGCCGGGTGTTCATCTCGAGGAAGTAGAAGTTCTTCTGCCCGTCCACGATGAATTCGACCGTGCCGGCGCTGGCATAGCCCACGGCCTTCGCCAGCGCGACGGCCTGTTCGCCCATCGCCTTGCGGGTGGCTTCATCGAGGAACGGCGAGGGCGCCTCTTCGATCACCTTCTGGTTCCGGCGCTGGATCGAGCACTCGCGCTCGTGCAGATAGACGCAGTTGCCGTGCTTGTCGGCCAGCACCTGGATTTCGATGTGGCGCGGTTGCGTGACGAACTTCTCGATGAAGATCCGGTCGTCGCCGAAGCTGTTGGCGGCCTCGTTCTTCGAGGATTCAAACCCCTCGCGCGCTTCCTGCGCGTTCCAGGCGATCCGCATCCCCTTGCCGCCGCCGCCGGCGCTGGCCTTGATCATCACCGGATAGCCGATCTCGTCCGAGATCTTCACCGCCTCGTCGGCATCGGCAATCAGGCCCATGTAGCCCGGCACGGTCGAGACGCCGGCCTCTTTCGCCAGCTTCTTCGAGGTGATCTTGTCGCCCATCGCCTCGATCGCCGGGGACGGCGGGCCGATGAAGACCACGCCCGCCTTCTCCAACGCGGCGGCGAAATCCATCCGTTCCGACAGGAAGCCGTAGCCCGGATGCACGGCCTCGGCGCCCGACGCCTTGATCGCCTCCATGATCTTGTCGATCACGATGTAGGACTGGTTCGCGGGCGGCGGCCCGATGTGGATCGCCTCGTCCGCCATGCTGACGTGGAGCGCGTTGCGGTCGGCGTCCGAATAGACGGCCACCGTCTTGATGCCCATCTTGCGGGCGGTCTTGATGACGCGGCAGGCGATCTCGCCCCGGTTCGCGATCAGGATCTTCTTGAACATCATCGTCCCTTTGTCAGCAGCACGCCCGGAGGCGCGAAAACGAAAAGGACCGCCCGGGCGATTGCCCGGACGGTCCCTGCGGATGGTCCTGCGCCGCACCAGCGGCGCGGATGACGTGAGCGGTCGCCGCCGGAGCGGCGCCGGACTCAGTAGTAGTTGCCGCCCGAGCGGCAGGGCGGCAGGCCCGGCACGCCGCAGCTGGCAGCGCCGGCGAGGGCGCCCAGAGCGGCACCGGCCACCATGTTCTCGTCGGTCGCGTCGGCGAGCGCCGCCCCCGCGAGGGCGCCGCCGCCTGCCCGGCCCGTGGCCGTGTCGCAGGCCGAGACGGTTGCGGCGATGGCGCCGAGAAGAAGGAATTTCGTGATGTTGGACATGCTCTGCCTCCGGCTTCTGTTATGTCGGAGCAGAGAATTACCGCAACCTGCGGCATGGAAAAGCCGAAAAGGCTGCAACCGGCGAGGTCGGCCGAATGCCGCTCACGCGGGGAAAAAGCCGGTCCGGGGCGCGGGGCGCCGGACCGGAAGGAAAGGGAAGGGTCGCAGTCTCGCGGAAAGCGATCCGCCGGAACGGCCACCTCCGCCCCCGAAAGATGGGGCGCCGCTCCCCCGCTGGCAAAGCCCGCGAGGGCGCGCGATCCGCGATGCGCGATATTCGGCCGCAGGAGCAGGAGCTTGCGCGGAAGCACGCCTATTCCTCCTCCTCGTCGCCCCAATCGTCCTCGTCCTGGGACGAGGTGGGTGCGTCCGGGGCAAAGATCTCGGGAAAGGCGGCCTCGGCCTTGCGCCGGTCGATCCGCAGCAGCGCGTCGTAGGATTCGGGGTCGAACGGATCCTCGGCGGGCACCACCTCACGGCCGAAGAGCCACGACAGGCGCCCCGCGTCGAGGTTGCCCCGCTCGAACGGGTCCTCGCCGAAATGCTCCCACAGGGCCGTGAGAAAGCCCAGATCGGCGGCGCGGTCCACGGCCTTGCGGTCGCGGTAACGCTCGCGCCGGATGATGCGCGTGGCGCCGTCCTTGTTGGCGCGGCGGATCGTGTATTGAAGGTCGGTGCCGGGATAGCGGCTGGGGAAGCCCCGATGCTTCAGCATGCCACGCCCTCCCCCGTCGGGAGGGCGGGAAGGTGGGCGGGCCGGAGATGCTCGACGGCCCGCCCGGGCAGATTACTTGTACTTGCCCGTGTAGACCGGCTCGGCCGTGACGGCCGGCTGTTCCACGTAAACCGTTTCCTCTTTCTTCGCGCAGGCAGCGACGAACGCAACCATGCACAGCGCGAAAACAACAGTGCTCTTCGACATCCTCTACTCCATTTATCATTGCAAGCCGACGCAGAGGATCCTTCCTCTCCGTGGACTTCCTGCGAGGCATAGACCGCTTGGGTTCGGTCGTCCACCATCGTATCTGATCCCCCAAGCGATTGACACATCATGCGTTTCAAACCGTCGCCCTGTGACTCTTCTACATCAGCCCGCCGCTCGGCGCCGAAAGGGACCACAATAGATGGTGCTGTCATCAGAAGGCCTCCAAGATACAGTGGCCATCCTGAACGCTGAAGGCCTCGAAATATTGTGTCGCCTCGGGGTCGGCGGCGCCGAAGGGCAGCGGCCGGTCCGAGAAGGAGATGATCACCTGCTCCGGCTGGGGCAGGACGTCCACGATCCTCGGCACGACATAGGCCTCGCACAGCGCAAGCATGTCGGCGAAGGCCATGTCATGGTCGATCCCTCCGCCGCTCCCGATGCCGGGCGCGAGGAAGCGGAAGCGGAACGTGAGACCCGAAGGCCCCGGCTCGTTCCAGATCGTGTCCAGAAGCGTGACCGCCTGGCCCGAGGGCACCGGAATCAGCGCGGCCGCATCGGTCATGCCGCGCACCGCCGGACCTGCGCGGCCTGACCGGCCAGCGATCCGGGCGCCCCTGCAACGCCCGGCACGACGACACGTCTCATCTCCCCCTCCCCTTCCGTGGTGTCAGAGGGGGATGTTATCGTGCTTCTTCCAGGGATTGCTGAGTTTCTTGTTCCGCAGGCTGGCAAAGGCGCGCGACACCCGGCGGCGGGTCGAGTGCGGCATGATCACCTCGTCGATGAAGCCGCGCTCGGCCGCCACGAACGGGTTCTCGAACCGGTCCTTGTATTCCCTGGTGCGGGCCGCGATCTTCTCGGCATCGCCCAGTTCCGAGCGGTAGAGGATCTCGGTCGCGCCCTTGGCGCCCATCACCGCGATCTCGGCCGTGGGCCAGGCGTAGTTGAAGTCGCCGCGCAGGTGCTTGGAGGCCATGACGTCATAGGCGCCGCCATAGGCCTTGCGGGTGATGACCGTGACCTTCGGCACCGTCGCCTCGCCATAGGCGAACAGCAGCTTCGCGCCGTGCTTGATGACGCCGCCATATTCCTGGCCCGTCCCCGGCAGGAAGCCCGGCACGTCCACCAGCGTCAGGATCGGGATGTTGAAGGCATCGCAGAAGCGCACGAAGCGCGCGGCCTTGCGCGAACTGTCGATGTCGAGGCAGCCCGCCAGCACCATCGGCTGGTTCGCCACCACGCCGACCGTCTGCCCCTCCATGCGGATGAAGCCGGTGATGATGTTGGCCGCGTAATCCTTCTGGATCTCGTAGAAGTCGCCTTCGTCCGCGATCTTCAGGATCAGTTCCTTCATGTCGTAGGGCTGGTTCGGGTTGTCGGGGATCAGCGTGTCGAGGCTGTCCTCGATCCGGGCCACATCGTCGAAGAACGGGCGCACCGGGGCGGGCGTGCGGTTCGACAGCGGCAGGAAATCGACCAGACGGCGGATTTCATAGAGGGCCTCCACGTCGTTCTCGAAGGCGCCATCGGCCACCGAGGACTTTTTCGTGTGGGTCGAGGCACCGCCCAGCTCCTCGGCGGTCACGACCTCGTTCGTCACGGTCTTCACCACGTCGGGCCCGGTGACGAACATGTAGGAGGTGTCCTTCACCATGAAGATGAAGTCGGTCATGGCGGGCGAGTAGACCGCACCACCGGCGCAGGGGCCCATGATCACCGAGATCTGCGGGATCACGCCCGAGGCCATGATGTTGCGCTGGAACACGTCGGCATAGCCGGCGAGCGAGGCCACGCCCTCCTGGATCCGCGCGCCGCCCGAGTCGTTCAGCCCGATCACCGGCGCGCCGTTCTGCATCGCCATGTCCATGATCTTGCAGATCTTCTGGGCGTGCGTCTCCGACAGCGAGCCGCCGAACACCGTGAAGTCCTGGCTGAAGACATAGACCATGCGGCCGTTGATCGTGCCCCAGCCGGTCACGACGCCGTCGCCTGCGGGCCGGTCGTCCTGCATCCCGAAGTCCGTGCAGCGGTGGCGCACGAACATGTCGAACTCCTCGAACGAGCCTTCATCGAGAAGCAGTTCGATCCGTTCGCGGGCCGTCAGCTTGCCGCGCTTGTGCTGGGCATCGACACGGCGCTGCCCGCCCCCGGCGCGGGCGATCGCGCGACGATCTTCGAGTTCCTGGAGAATGTCTTTCATGGCCTTGCCCCCCGAATTTCGGCGCACCATAGTCAGGAGCCCGCTGCTGCGAAAGAAAATTTCGGGATATTTGCAAATTACTTTGCCAGCGCAGCGTGCAAATCGCAAATCCGCAAACAGGACCCCTCCATGCCTACGCTTCCGGTGCCTTTCGTCACCATCGGGCTTCTTCTCGCGTCGAACATCTTCATGACCTTCGCCTGGTACGGGCATCTGAAGTTCAAGACCGCGCCGCTTCTCATCGTCATCTTTGCAAGCTGGGGGATCGCCTTCTTCGAATATCTCCTTCAGGTGCCGGCGAACCGCATCGGACACGGCCATTTCTCGGCCGCCGAACTCAAGACCATACAGGAGGTGATCACCCTGGCCGTCTTCGCCGCCTTCTCGGTGCTCTACCTGAAGGAGCCGCTGCAATGGAATCATCTGCTCGGATTCGCCTTCATCGGGCTGGGGGCTTTCTTCATCTTCCATCGCTGGAGCTGATGGACAGTTCGTCGCAGGAGGCCTAACTCTCGACGATGCTTGCCCTGCCCCCTCCCCGCTTCCTGAACCGGCAGTCGCCGCCCCACATCATCACGCTCGTGATGCTGACGGGGCTTGCGGCGCTGTCGATGAACATCTTCCTGCCCTCGCTGCCCGGCATGGCCGCCTGGTTCGAGGCGCCCTACCAGCTGCTCCAGCTGTCGGTCGCGCTCTATCTCGGCCTGAGCGCGGTCTTGCAGGTGCTGGTCGGGCCGATCTCGGACCGGTTCGGGCGGCGCAGCGTGATCCTGTGGTCGCTCGGGCTCTTCCTTCTGGCGACGGTGGGAACGCTCGTGGCGCCCACGGCCGAGGTCTTCCTCTTCTTCCGCATGGCGCAGGCGGTGATTGCCGCAGGGATCGTGGTCAGCCGGGCGGTCGTGCGCGACATGGTGCCGGATGAGCAGGCGGCCTCGATGATCGGCTATGTCACGATGGGCATGTCGCTGGTGCCGATGATCGGGCCGGTGATCGGCGGCGTGCTGGACGAGCTGTTCGGCTGGCATGCGAACTTTGCGCTGCTGCTGGCGCTGGGGGTGGCGGTCACGGTGCTGGTCTGGGCCGATCTGGGCGAGACATCCGAGATCCGGCCGGTCAGCTTCGGTGCGCAGATGCGGCAATATCCGGCGCTGCTCGGTTCGCAGCGGTTCTGGGGCTATGTGCTTTGCGCGGCCTTCGCCTCGGGCTGCTTCTTCGCCTATCTCGGCGGCGCGCCCTTCGTGGGGACCGAGATCTTCCACCTCTCCTCCTCGCAGGTGGGAATCTACTTCGCCGCCCCCGCCATCGGCTATGCGGTCGGCAACTTCCTGTCGGGCCGTTACTCGATCCGCATGGGCATGAACCGGATGGTGCTCTGGGGGTCGGTGGCCACGACCGGCGGGCTGGCGATCCTGATGGGCGGCACGCTGGCCGGGCTGCACCATCCCACCTTCTTCTTCGGCATGATGACGGCCGTGGGGCTGGGCAACGGCATGGTGCTGCCCAACGCCAACGCCGGGATGCTGTCGATCCATCCGCAGCTTGCGGGCACGGCCTCGGGCCTCGGCGGCGCGATCATGATCGGTGGCGGCGCGGCGCTGGCGGCACTCGCCGGTGCGGTGCTGACCGTCGAGGGCGGAGAGATGCCGCTGATCGTCATCATGCTGGTTTCGGGCCTCGCCTCGATCGCGGCCATCCTGTGGGTGATCCGGCGCGCCCGGTCGCTCGGCCTGCCCACCTGACGGGGCCGTTGACGCGCACCCTTTGCAAAGGCACAACCAGCTTTGCAAAGGGAGGCCGGAGATGGCGCAGAAACTCTATGCCGGGGCGAAACTGCGCGAGCTTCGGGTCAAGCTCGGCCTGACGCAGAAGGTCTTTGCCGAGCGGCTGGGCGCCTCGCTGCCCTATCTCAACCAGATGGAGAACAACCACCGGCCCGTCTCGGCCACCGTGGTCCTGGCGCTCGCGCAGGAGTTCGGGGTGGATGTGACCAAGCTCACCACCTCCGAGGCCGAGCGGATCGTCACCGACATGCGCGAGGCGCTGGCCGATCCGATCTTCACCGACAGCCCGCCGCTTGCCGACCTGAGACTCGTGGCCTCGAACGCCCCGGCGCTGGCGCGGGCCTTTCTCGACCTGCACCGCGCCTACCGCCAGACGCACGAGCGCCTTGCCTCGCTCGACGAGGCGCTGGGGCGGGATGAGGCCGACCTGCGCCCCTCGCCCTGGGAGGAGGTGCGCGACTTCTTCCACTATTGCGACAATTACATCGACGCGGTGGACCGCGCGGCCGAACATTACGCAGCCCCCGGAGGGGTCCGGCGCGACATCCTCGCCGCCGCGATGGAGACGCTGGCGCGGGCGGGGATCGAGCTGCAGATCTCGGACATGCCGGCCATCCGCAGCCGCGAGGGCAATGCGCTGCGCCTGTCGGCACGCGCCGCCGCGCCCACGCAACGGTTCCAGCTTCTGCATCAGGTGGCGCTGCTGACGCAGAACGACCTGCTCGAGGCGACGCTGGATCTCGCACGGTTCCAGACGCCCGAGGCGCGCGAGATCGCCAAGATCGGTCTGGCCAACTATTTCGCGGGGGCGGCCCTCCTGCCCTACCGCCCCTTCCTGCAGGCGGCGGCCGAGACGCGCCACGATCTGGAGCGGCTGGCCGACCTCTTCGGCGCCTCGATCGAGCAGGTGGCGCACCGGCTGTCCACCTTGCAGCGGCCCGGCGCCAAGGGCGTGCCCTTCTTCTTCGTCCGGGTGGATCAGGCGGGCACGATCACCAAGCGCCATTCGGCCACGCGCTTCCAGTTCGCGCGCTTCGGCGGAGCCTGCCCGCTGTGGAACGTCCACCGCGCCTTCGAGACGCCGGGCCAGTTCCTGCGCCAGCTCGCCCAGACGCCGGACGGGGTGCGCTACCTGCTGCTGGCGCGGGACGTGTCGAAAGCGGGGGGATCCTTTACCGCGCCCGTGCGCCGCTACGCCATCGGCCTCGGCTGCGAGTTGCTGCACGCCGATGCGCTGGTCTATGCGGACGGGCTGGATCTGAAGGGGAGGTTCGAGCCTATCGGCATCTCCTGCCGGATCTGCGACCGGCAGGAGTGCCACCAGCGGTCTGTGCCGCCGCTGGAAAAGCGCCTTCGGGTGGACCCCGACCGACGCGGGTTGTTGCCCTACGAGATTGTCGATTAGCAGGTCGCCCGTGGGCGGCCTGCAAGCCGTCTCATATGCACGCGCTCATGGCGCGATCCTCATCCGGTGCGTGCCCGGGTCAGCGGTCCGACGTGGGACCCTGTGAACCACGAGGTTCAGCCGCGTTCATTCCAGACAAGACGCGCAAGATGCGGGTCGGATTTCCTGAGGGTGCCGCTCGTCCCGGTCACGTCCGGAAGATCCGCCATCAGCTCGTGCGGGGTGTGGATCATGCCGTGCTCCCTCTTGGTTTCGTTAAATAAAAGCTACCCCGGAGATTCTTTTCGCGCCTTGACGCGCATCAATGTCAGCGGCGCGCCGGGCGAAAGCCCGCCGACTCGGCCTCGCGCACGCTGCAGAACCACTGTTCCTCGGGGCCGGATATGACGGTGCGATCGTAGTCCGCCTGCCCCGGCAGGTGGTAGATCCGGCCGTTCTTCGAGACATTGCCCTTGATCGCGCACTCGCCCGGCGGAGGCGACGCGGGCGGACGGTGGCGGTAGTCCTCGGGGCGCTGCATCGGCCCGGACCAGACGCCCATGCCTTCCGCCTGCGCCCGCCCCTCCTCGCCGACATAGCGCATGGAATAGCGCCGATAGGCGAGCGCCGCACCGGACCGCACCATCCGCGCGCCGACATCCTGCCCATCTACCTCGCAGGTGGCGAGAAGCCGCCCGTAGCGATCGCGTTCGCCCCCCGTGCAGCGCACCTGCCCGCCGCCCAGCAACAACTCGAGCCGCTCGGTCGCCCATTCCCCGCAGGACCACACGAGATCGCGCTCGCCGCAGGTCTGGTTGCGCTCGGGCGCGTCGATCCCGAACAGGCGCACGCGGACGCCCTCGATTTCCAGCGTGTCCCCGTCGATGACGCGCGCGGGCCCCTCGAGGGCCGCAGCGGTCCCGCCGGACGGCAGCAGGGCGAGCAGAACGAGAAGAGAACAAAGTCTTAACATACCGGCTGACTTCGACGCTCGGGCGCCGAAAGGCAAGCCGGAAGTTAAGGAAGGGTTAAGGAAGGGCTAGGGAACGTTGAAAGGTCACCGCTGCGCCAGGCGCCAGTTCGGGTTCACCACCGGCTCGTAATTCAAGGGCGCCAGCGGTGTCCGCCCCAGCACATGGTCCGCCGCCTTCTCGCCCACCATCATCGAGGGGGCGTTCAGGTTGCCGTTCGTCACCCGCGGAAAGATCGAACTGTCGGCCACGCGCAGCCCCGCCACGCCGATCACCCGGCATTCGGGATCGACCACCGCCATCGGATCGTCGGCCCGCCCCATCCGCGCCGTGCCGCAGGGGTGGTAGGCGCTTTCCACATGCTCGCGGATGAAGGCGTCGATCTCGTCGTCGGACTGGCAGGCCGGCCCCGGCTGGATCTCGCCCTTCACGAAGGGGCGGAATGCCTCCTGCCCGAAGATCTCGCGCGTGAGGCGGATGCAGCGGCGGAAGTCGTCCCAGTCCTCGGGCGTCGACATGTAGTTGAAGCGGATCACCGGCGCGGCCTCGGGATCGGCCGAGCGCAGCGTGACCGACCCGCGCGAGGGCGAGCGCATCGGCCCGACATGGACCTGGAAGCCATGCCCCTCAGCCGCCGCCTTCCCGTCATAGCGCACGGCGATCGGCAGGAAGTGGTACTGGATGTCGGGATACTCCACCCCCGCCTTCGAGCGGATGAAGGCGCAGGCCTCGAACTGGTTCGAGGCGCCAAGGCCGCGCCCGGTGAACAGCCATTGCGCGCCCACCATCACCTTGCCGCGCAGGTTCCAGTGCTTGAAGAGCGTAACCGGCTGGAGGCTGGCGTATTGCATGTAGACCTCCAGATGATCCTGGAGGTTTCGGCCCACGCCCGGCCGGTCGGCCACCACGGGCAGCCCATGCTCGGCCAGATGCGCGGCCGGGCCGATGCCCGACAGCATCAGCAGCTTCGGCGTGTTGATCGACGAGGCGGCAAGGATCACCTCGCGCCCCGCCCGGATCACCTCGCGCCGGCCGCGGCGCTGCACTTCGACGCCGACCGCCCGGCCCTCCTCGATCACCACCCGCAGCGCGAGCGCGCGCGTGACCTTGACGCCGAACCGCTTCATGGCGGGCTTGAGATAGGCGTTGGCCGCCGACCAGCGCCGGCCCTGCCAGATCGTGGCCTCCATCGGGCCGAAGCCCTCCTGCGCGGCGCCGTTGTAGTCGTCGGTCACAGGATAGCCCGCCTGCCGCCCCGCCTCGATGAATGCGTTGAAGAGCGGATTCGACCGCGGCCCCCGCGTCACATGCAGCGGCCCGTCATGGCCGCGCCAGTCCACGTCGCCCGGAACGTGCCAGTTCTCCATCCGCTTGAAGTAGGGCAGCACGTCGGCAAAGCCCCAGCCCGCCGCCCCCGACTCGGCCCAGTGGTCGAAGTCGCGCGCATGGCCGCGGACATAGACCATCCCGTTGATCGAGGAGGACCCCCCGATCACCTTGCCGCGCGGCGTGGCCAGCACCCGGCCGCCCAGATGCGGCTCGGGCTCGGTCTTCAGGCCCCAGTCGTAGATCCCCATGTTCATCGGATAGGAGAGCGCCGCCGGCATCTGGATGAAGGGACCGGCATCGGTCCCCCCATGCTCGATGACCAGCACCGAACGGCCCGCCTCGCCCAGCCGGTAGGCCATGGCACAGCCGGCCGAGCCGGCACCCACGATCACATAATCGAACATCGCGGTTCCTCAGTAGGGGGAGTCCACCGGCCCCATGCCGACATAGACCGACTTCACCTGCGTGTAGTGCTCGACGGCGGCGCGGCCGTTCTCGCGGCCCACGCCCGACATCTTGACCCCGCCGAAGGGTGCCTCGACCGGCGTCAGGTTGTAGGCGTTGATCCAGCAGGTCCCGGCCTGCAGCTGCGCCACCACCCGGTGCGCCCGCGTGAGATCGGCGGTGAAGACCCCCGCCGCAAGCCCGAAGTCGGTGCCGTTCGCCCGCGCGATCACCTCTTCCTCGGTCTCGAAGTCGAGGACCGCCATCACCGGCCCGAAGACCTCCTCGCGCGCGAGGGTCATGGTGTCGGTCACATCGGCAAAGACCGTGGGCTGGACGTAGCAGCCAGGGCTGACCGAAGCCTCGCCGCCGCAGACCAGCCGCCCCCCCTCGGCGCGGGCTTTCTCGATAAAGCCCAGCACCTTCTCGAGCTGCGCCGGCGACACCAGCGGGCCCATCTGCACCTCGGGGTCGAGCGGATCGCCCATGCGGATCGCATCGGCGCGCTCGGCGAGACGCGCGAGGAACGCCTCCTTGATGCCCTTCTGCACGAAGACCCGCGTCCCGTTCGAGCAGATCTGGCCCGACGAATAGAAGTTGCCCAGCATCGCCGCACCGATGGCGCTTTCGAGATCGGCGTCGTCAAAGACGATCAGCGGCGACTTGCCGCCCAGCTCCATCGTGACATGGCGCACGCCATCGGCCGCGGCGGCATAGACGCGGCGACCCGTGGGCACCGAGCCCGTCAGCGAGACCTTGGCCACCCGGCTGTCGCTCACCAGCGCAGCGCCCACCGCGCCCCGGCCCTGCACCACATTGAACAGCCCCGGCGGCAGGCCGGCCTCGATCAGGATTTCGGCCAGCTTCAGCGCGCCGAGCGGCGTCACTTCGGAGGGCTTGAACACCATCGCATTGCCCAGCGCCAGCGCCGGCGCCGCCTTCCAGCAGGCGATCTGGCTGGGGTAGTTCCAGGCGCCGATGCCCACACAAAGGCCCAGCGGCTCGCGGATCGTGTAGACGAAATCCTGCCCCAGCGGGACCGTCTCACCCGTCACGGCGGGCGCGAGGCCCGCAAAGAACTCCAGCGCATCCGCGCCCGACGGCCAGTCCGCCACCAGAGTTTCCTGCAGCGGCTTGCCGGTGTCGAGCGTCTCGAGAATGCTGAGTTCCTCGTTGCGCTCGCGGATCAGGTCCGAGGCGCGGCGCAGGATGCGGGCCCTCTCGACGGGGCGCAGCGCGGCCCAGTCCTTCTGCGCCCGCGCACCGGACGCCAGCGCCGCTTCGATCACGGCGGGCGTGGCCTCGTGCAGGCGCGCGATCTCCTCGCCATTGGCCGGGTGGATCACGGGGATCGGCGCGCCGGCCGCATCCTCGAGCGGGCGGCCGTCAACGAAATGGCTGGCGGCGGGCTGGGCTCTCACAGGGTCGGTTCCTTCAGATGGGATTTCAGATAGGCCCGGGCACAGGCGACGGCGGCCGCGCCATCGGGCGCGCCATCCTTCAGCACCTCGCGCAGATAGAGGCCGTCGATCAGCGCGCCGAGCCCGTCGGCCAGCTCGCCCGCCTGCACCCCGGCCAGCGGACGCAGCCCCACAAGCAGATTCGACCGCAGCCGGCGCTGATAGACCGCGAGCAGCCGCCGGGCCTCGGGGACGGTCTGGGCCAGGACATAGAAATTCAGCCAGGCCCCCACCACCTCGCGGCGGAAGTTGGTGGGCGAGAACGAGGCCCGCAGGATCGCGGTGATCCGCGCCTCGGGCGTGGCGACCCCCCTCAGCGCGCCCCGCACCTCGGCGCCGTAAAGCGCCAGGACGTGACGCATCGCCGCAAGGAAAAGGGCTTCCTTCCCGCCGAAATAATGATGCGCAAGCGCGGAAGACATGCCCGCCTGTCGCGCGATCTGACTCACCGTCACATCGAGAGAGCCGGCCCGGCCGATCTCGGCGATCGTGGCTTTGACGAGCGCGGCCTTTCGGATAGGCTCCATACCGAGTTTCGGCATGTGAAGGATACCTGATTTTGTGGTTGCCAAGCCGAGCTATCGTGAAGTTTATTGACTCGTCAATCAACAAAAAACGGGGAGACACCATGACGCCCATCCGACAGGCCCTGCTGGCCGCCGCCTCCACCCTGGCCCTTGCGGGACCTGCGCTTGCCCAGGATCAGTGCCGCGAGATCACCTTCTCCGATGTGGGCTGGACCGACATCACCGTGACCACCTCGGCCACGCGCCAGATCCTCGAGGCCCTGGGCTACGAGGTCGAGGTGGACATCCTCGGGGTGCCGGTCACCTACGCCTCGATGGACAAGGGCGACGTGGACGTGTTCCTCGGCACCTGGCTGCCGGCGCAGGAGGGCGCGATCGGCCCCTACCTCGAGAAGGGCACGATCGAAGAGATCACCACGAACCTCGACGGCACGAAATACACGCTCGCCGTGCCCACCTACCTCTACGACAAGGGTCTCAAGACCTATGCCGACATCGCCAGCTTCAAGGACGAGCTGGATGGCAAGGTCTATGGGATCGAGCCCGGCAACGAGGGCAACGAATATCTCATCAGCCTGACCGAAGCCGGCAAGCCGCTCGAGGGGATGGAGATCGTGCAAAGCTCCGAGCAGGGGATGCTGGCGCAGGTGGCCCGCTTCTACCCGCAGGAAAAGGGCGTGGTCTTCCTTGGCTGGGAACCGCACCCGATGAACGCCACCTTCTCGCTGAAATACCTGCCGGGCGGCGAGGACTTCTTCGGCGAGGAAGGCGTGGTCAAGACCGTGGCGCGCAAGGGCTTCAAGGAAGAGTGCCCGAACGTGACCAAGCTGCTCGCGCAGCAGAAGTTCAACCTGCCCATGGAGAACGAGATCATGGGCAAGATCCTCGACGGCGGGATGGAGCCCGACGCGGCCGTGCTCGAGTGGCTGAAGGCCAATCCCGACACGATCGACCCGTGGCTTGCGGGCGTGACCACGACCGACGGCCAGGACGGCCTTCCGGTCGTGAAGCAGGCCCTCGGCCTCTGAGGCTGCGCCTCCGGCGCGTTCCGCAGGCGTCAGCCCCCGGAGCGCGCCTTCCGGGGCGTCCGGCCGTCATGGCAGACCGCCATGACGGCCGGAAGCCCCGCCTCGGATCGATCCACAACTGACGGGGTGCGCATGCTGGATTGGCTGACCGACCACAAGTTGCCAGTCGGCCGCTGGTCGAAGATGATGTTCGACTGGCTCAACGCGAACGGCGGGCCGTTCTTCGACCTGATCAGCCGCATGATGCAGGCGGTGATCGACGCCATGCTGGGGGTGCTCGGCGCATCGCCGCCGCTCCTGATCATCGCGATCCTTGCAGGCCTCGCCTGGTATCTGCAGCGGAGCTGGCGCGTGGCGGCCCTGGTGGTGGTGGGCTTTGCCTTCATCCTGAACCAGGGCTACTGGCGCGAGACGATGCAGAGCCTCACGCTCATCCTGCTCGCCTGCGTCACCTGCATGGCGATCGGGGTGCCGCTCGGGATCGCCGCGGCGCACCGGCCGCGCCTCTACCAGGTCATGAGCCCGATCCTCGACCTGATGCAGACGCTGCCGACCTTCGTCTATCTCATCCCGGCCATCGTCTTCTTCGGCCTGGGCATGGTGCCGGGCCTGATCGCCACCGTGATCTTCGTGCTGCCCGCCCCGATCCGGCTGACGCATCTCGGCGTCTCGTCCACCCCCCTCGCCCTCAAGGAAGCCGCGACGGCCTTTGGCGCCACTCCGCGCCAGAGGCTCTGGAAGGTCGAACTGCCCTGGGCGTTTCCGCAGATCATGACCGGCCTCAACCAGACGATCATGCTGTCGCTGTCGATGGTGGTGATCGCGGCGCTGGTGGGGGCGAACGGGCTCGGCGTGCCGGTGGTGCGCGCGCTCAACACCGTCAACACCGCGCTCGGCTTCGAGTCGGGCTTCATCATCGTCGTGGTGGCGATCATTCTC
Source organism: Cereibacter sediminicola (assembly GCF_007668225.1). Lineage (NCBI taxonomy): Bacteria > Pseudomonadati > Pseudomonadota > Alphaproteobacteria > Rhodobacterales > Paracoccaceae > Cereibacter > Cereibacter sediminicola. The sequence continues at coordinate 206,426 of NZ_VDEK01000002.1, forward strand.
GACCGCATGCTGAGGGTCACGCGCAAATGACCGCCGTGGAATTCGACCGGGTCTCCATCGTCTTCGGAGACGATCCCCAACGCGCCCTGCCGCTGATGGACCGGGGCAAGAGCCGGGCCGAGGTGCAGGCCGAGACCGGACAGGTGCTGGGCGTGCACGACTGCTCGCTGAGCGTGGCCGAGGGCGAGATCCTCGTGCTGATGGGCCTGTCCGGCTCGGGCAAGTCCACGCTGCTGCGCGGCGTGAACGGCCTCAACCCGGTGGTGCGGGGCGAGGTGCGGGTGTCGGACGGCGACCGGATGATGTCGGTCACGCACGCCTCCCCCGCCGACCTGCGCCGGCTGCGCCTCAGCCATATCGCGATGGTGTTCCAGGCTTTTGGCCTGCTGCCCTGGCGGACGGTGCGCGACAATGTGGGGCTGGGTCTCGAGATGGCGGGCATGCCCGCGCGGGACCGGCGGGCGCTGGTGGACGAGCAGTTGACGCTTGTCAACCTCTCGGCCTGGGCCGACCGCAAGGTGGGCGAGCTGTCGGGCGGGATGCAGCAGCGCGTGGGCCTCGCCCGCGCCTTCGTGACCCAGGCGCCGATCCTGCTGATGGACGAGCCCTTCTCGGCGCTCGACCCGCTGATCCGCTCGCGCCTGCAGGACGAGCTGCTGGACCTTCAGCGCAAGCTGCGGCGCACCATCATCTTCGTCAGCCACGACCTTGACGAGGCCTTCAAGATCGGCAACCGCATCGCGCTGATGGAGGGCGGGCGGATCGTCCAGTGCGGCACCGCGCGCGAGATCATCGCCAACCCGGTCTCGGACTATGTGGCCGACTTCGTCGCCCACATGAACCCGCTCGGCGTCTTGACCGCGCGCGACGTGATGGAGGCCGGGCCGTCCTCGGCGACCCGCGCGGTCGAGGCCGACTGCACCGTGCGCTCGGTGATGGAGCTGATGCGCGACGGGGCGAGCGAGCTTGCCGTGACCGAGGGCGGATCGGTGATCGGCACCATCCGCCCCGCTTCGGTCATGGGCCGTCTGATCGATCCGCGCGGAACGGTCTGATCAGGCGGCGTCGCTGTCCGACGCCGTCTTTTTCCGGCCAGAGGCTTTCGGAGCCACCTTCTTGGCCGCCGCCTTCTTCGGCGCGGCCTTCTTCGTCTCGCCCTCGGCCTTGGCGGCCTTCTTGGGCTCACCTTCGGCCTTGGCGGCCTTTCGGGCGGGCGCCTTCTTCTTCGGCGCCTTGCCCGCCTTCTCGGCCACCAGCGCCAGCGCCTCCTCAAGGGTGATCGCCTCGGGCTCGATCCCCTTCGGGATCGTGGCGTTCACCTTGCCCCACTTGACGTAAGGCCCGTAACGCCCCGGCATAACGGCCAGAATCCCGCCGTCGGGATGCTCGCCCAGCTCCTTGATCGGCTGCGCCGGAGCCGAGGCGCCGCGGCGGCCGGCGGCCTTCTGCGCCAGCACCTCGACGGCGCGGTTCATGCCGATGGTGAAGACCTCCTCGACATCCGGCAGGTTCGCATAGGTCGAGCCATGCTTGACATAAGGCCCGTAGCGGCCGATCGCGGCCTCGACCGGCTGGCCATCCTCGGGGTGCTGCCCGACCAGCCGCGGCAGGTTCAGAAGCATCAGCGCCCGCTCGAGATCGACCGTATCCGGCGCCCAGCCCTTGGGCAGGCTGGCGCGCGGCGGCTTCGGCACCTCGGCCGTCGCCTCGCCCTTCTGGGCATAGGGTCCGAACCGGCCCGAGCGCAGCGTGATCGGCTGGCCATCCTCGTCATGGCCCAAGAGCTTGCCATCGGGCGAGATCGCGTTGTCCTCGTCGCCCGTGACCGAGATCGGCCGCGTGTAGCGACATTCGGGGTAGTTGCCGCAGCCGATGAAGGCCCCGCCGCCCCGCGCCGTCTTCAGATGCAGACGCCCCGAGCCGCAGGTCGGGCAGATCCGCGGATCGGACCCGTCGGGCCGCGGCGGGTAGAGATGCGGCGCGAGGAAATCGTCGAGCTTGTCGAGCACCTCGCCGATGCGCAGATCAGCCGTCTCGGCCACCGCCGCCGAGAAATCGCGCCAGAACCGCGCGAGCACTTCCTTATAGTTCCGCTCGCCGGCCGAGACGTCGTCAAGCTCGCCCTCGAGATCGGCGGTAAAGTCGTATTCCACATATTTGCGGAAGAAGTTCGCAAGGAAGGCCGTCACCAGCCGCCCCTTGTCCTCGGGGATCAGCCGGTTCTTGTCCTTGCGCACATATTCCCGGTCCTGGATCGTCGAGACGATGCTGGCATAGGTCGAGGGCCGGCCGATGCCGAGTTCCTCCATCCGCTTGACCAGAGTGGCCTCGGTATAGCGCGGCGGCGGCTGTGTGTGGTGCTGCTCGGGGGTGATGGATTTCTTCTCCACCGCCTCGTTCGCCATGATCTGCGGCAGGCGGCCCTCGTCCTCGTCGCCCTCGCCGCGGTCGTCGCGACCTTCCTCATAGACCTTGAGGAAGCCGTCGAAGAGCACCACCTGCCCCGTCGCGCGCAGCCCCACCTGCCCATCGGCGCTGGCGATCTCGACCGTCGTGCGCTCCAGCCGGGCGGCGGCCATCTGGCTCGCCAGCGTCCGCTTCCAGATCAGCTCGTAGAGCTTGCGCTGGTCGGCCTCGGTCAGGCCCAGCTTCTCGGGCGAGGCCGACATGTCGGTCGGCCGGATGCATTCATGCGCTTCCTGCGCGTTCTTGGCCTTGTTCTTGTACATCCGGGGGCTGTCGGGGACATAGTCGGCCCCGAACCGCCGCTTGATCTCGTCGCGCGCGGCCATCACGGCCTCGGGCGCCATGTCGATGCCGTCGGTCCGCATGTAGGTGATGTGGCCGGCTTCATACAGCCGCTGCGCCGCCGACATGCACTGCTTGGCACCCATGCCGAACTTGCGCGACGCCTCCTGCTGCAGGGTCGAGGTCATGAAGGGCGCCGAGGGGTTGCGGCTCGCAGGCTTCGCCTCGACCGAGGCGACCTTGAGCGGCCGCGAGGTCACGGCCTGCACCGCAAGCTCCGCGGCCTCGGCGGTGGGAAGGTCGAACTTGTCGAGCTTCTTGCCACCCAGAACCGTCAGACGCGCCTCGAACTCCTGCCCGCGCGGGGTGACGAGCACGGCCGAGACGGTCCAGAACTCGCGTGCGCGGAAGGCCTCGATCTCCATCTCGCGCTCGACGATCAGGCGCAGGCAGACCGACTGCACGCGCCCCGCCGACTTCGCCCCCGGCAGCTTGCGCCACAGCACCGGCGACAGGGTGAAGCCCACCAGATAATCCAGCGCGCGGCGGGCGAGATAGGCCTCGACCAGCGCGGTATCGACCTGCCGCGGCGCCTTCATCGCCTCGGTCACCGCGGCCTTGGTGATCGCGTTGAAGGTCACCCGGCTGACGGTCTTGCCCTTCTTCAGGGACGAGGCCAGCGCCTCCTGCAGGTGCCACGAGATCGCCTCGCCCTCGCGGTCAGGGTCGGTGGCGAGGATCAGCGTGTCATCGGTCTTCAGCGCCTCGGCGATCGCGCGGACGTGTTTCTTCGAGTCGGCCGCAACCTCCCAGGTCATGGCAAATTCATGCTCGGGATCGACGGATCCATCCTTGGCCGGAAGGTCGCGGACATGCCCGTAGGAGGCCAGAACCGTATAGTCGGAGCCCAGGTATTTGTTGATTGTCTTGGCCTTGGCCGGGCTTTCGACGACGACGACAGCCATGGAACCCTCTCTGCGGATTGGCGCGGAACCATGTGGGGGATCACGCGCCAATGTCAATGCGCGGCTCGGGGGCGGCCGGGGTGGCCGATCATGACGGACGGGACACGAGGCCCCCCGGATCGCGCTGGATGCGGCCGTCGAGTTCCAGCGCCACCAGTTCCTGCGCGACGCGGCCGGCGGGCAGCGACAGGTCGCGGATCAGCTGATCCTCGGGCACGGGAACGGGGCCGAGCCGGTCGAGGATCAGGCTGTGGACAGGCGCGACATCGCACAGCGGTCGCCGCGGCGGATCGGGCTGCGGTTCGGGGGGCGCGGCGGCCCGGTGGGTGCCGATGGCCTCCATCACGTCGCCCGCATGGCGCACGAGGGTCGCCCCCTCGCGGATGAGCTGGTTGCAGCCCGCCGCCCGCGGGTCGAACGGGTGGCCCGGAACCGCCAGCACCTCGCGCCCCTGATCCAGCGCCTCGCGCGCGGTGATGAGGCTGCCCGAGCGGCCCGCGGCCTCGACCACCACCACCGCCTGCGCCAACCCCGAGACGATGCGGTTGCGCTGCGGGAAATGGCGGGCCTGCGGCACGAGCCCCATCGGCTGCTCCGAGATCCGGCAGCCCGCAACCAAGATGCGGTGGGCCAGCGCCGCATTCTCGGACGGGTAGATCACATCCACCCCGCCCGCCTGCACCGCGACCGTGCCACGGTCGAGGGCGGCCTCATGCGCCTCGGCGTCGATCCCGCGGGCGAGGCCCGAAACGACCACATATCCCGCCTCACCCAGCGCAGCCGCGAGCTTGCGCGCCATCCTGAGCCCGAGGCTCGAGGCGTTCCGCGCCCCCACCAGCGCGACCATCGGCCGCGCGAGAAGGGCGGCATCGCCCTGCACCCAGAGGATCGGCGGCGCATCGGCGATCTCGGCCAGCGCGGCGGGATAGGCCGGGTCGCCGAGGCCGATCATTGCGGCCCCCTGCGCGCGTCCGGCGGCCATCTCCTTCAGCGCGACGGAGACCGGACAGGCCTCGTACCGCTCGATCCCGGCCGCGGACGCGATGCCGGGCAGCGCCTCGAGCGCCTCAGTGGCGCTGCCATGTTCGGCCATCAGGCGCCGCCATGTCGCGGGCCCCACCCGGCGCGAGCGGATCAGCCGCAGCCGGTCCACGCGCTCGCGGTCGGGAAAGGAGGGACTCTGTGCCTGTGGCCGCATGGCTGCCTCTGATGGACCAGCGTCGGACAATGGCGGCGAATGATTAACGACAGGTGAATCGCGCAGATCGGGTGGCGCCGCCGCTTGACAGCCGTGCTCGGCGCGGCTAAGAGGCCGGAATGCAGCACGTCTCCTCGCCTTCGGACATGGGCATCCGCCTCGACCGCGCCTCTTGCGCGGTGGGCGGGCGCACGATCCTGTCGGACATCTCTCTGCATCTGACCGAGCGGCGGATCGGCATCCTTGGACCCAACGGCTCGGGCAAGACCACGCTCCTGCGCCTTATGGCGGGGCTGGTGGCGCCGACCGAGGGCCGGGTGACGGTCGAGGGGATCGAGCCCGCCTCGGACCGGCGGGCGATGCTGGGGGCGATCGGCATCCTCTTCCAGAACCCCGAGCATCAGATCATCTTTCCCACCGTCGAGGAGGAACTCGCGTTCGGCCTGAAGCAGATGGGACGCAGCGCCGCCGAGGCGCGCCGGGCGGCGCGCGACCTGCTGGCCGCCCACGGGCGCGCCCATTGGGCGGCGGCGTCGGTCGCCACCCTGTCGCAGGGCCAGAAGCAGTTTCTCTGCCTGCTGTCGGTGCTGGCGATGGCGCCGCGCACCATCCTGCTCGACGAGCCCTTCTCGGGCCTCGACCTGCCGACGCAGATCCGCCTGTCGCGCCGGTTGGCCGCGCTGCCCCAGCGCCTCGTGACGATCTCGCACGATCCGGCCGCGGTCGCAGGCCATGACCGGGTGATCTGGCTGGAACAGGGCCGGGTGCGCGCGGATGGGCCCGCGCCCGAAGTGGCCTCGGCCTTCCGGGCCGAGATGGAGCATCTGGGGGGCCTCGATGCTGACGCTGACCTCGCCGGTTGAGACCCGCCTGCACCGCCTGCCCGCGGGGCTGAAGCTCGGGGCGCTGGCGCTGGCGGCGGTGGCCCTCGCCCCGCTCGAGGGGTTGCCCGCGCTGGGGGCGGCATTGGCGGGCACACTCGCGCTCTATGCGGCACAGGGGCTCGAGTTCGCGCGCCACGGGCTCAGGATGCTGCGGCCGCTCTGGCCCTTTCTCCTCATCCTTGCGCTCTGGCACGGCTGGACGGGTGAGTTCGAGCGCGGCGCCGGCATCGGAGTGAAGCTTCTGATCGCGGTGGCGCTGGCCAATCTGGTGACCATGACGACACGGCTCGACGCGATGATCGCCGTGCTCGAGCGGCTCGCCCGGCCGCTGCGGCGCCTCGGGCTCGAGCCGCACCTGCTGGCCGTTTCCATCGCGCTTGTCATCCGCTTCACGCCGGTGCTACTTGCGCGTGCAGAGCGGCTTGTCGAAGCCTGGCGGGCACGAAGCGCGCGACGCCCCACCTGGAGGATCGTCGTTCCGCTGGCCCTCGGGGCGCTCGACGATGCCGATCAGGTGGCAGAGGCGCTGCGCGCCCGGGGCGGATTGTAGGGAGAAGGACTTCATGGAACGCAACGTCGCCTATGTGGCGCTCTTCGCGGCGCTGATCGCCGTGCTCGGCCTCGTGCCGCAGATCACGCTCATGTCGGGCGTGCCAATCACCGCGCAGTCGCTGGGCGTGATGCTCTGCGGCGCCGTCCTCGGCGCGCGCAAGGGCGCCCTGGCGGTGCTGCTGTTCCTGGTGCTGGTGTTCCTCGGGCTGCCGCTTCTGTCGGGCGGCCGCGGCGGGATCGGCGTGCTGGCGGGCCCGACGGCGGGCTTTGTCGTGGGCTTCCCGGTGGCGGCCTTCGTGACCGGCCTCGTGGTCGAGAAATGGCGCGCCCCGGTGACCTGGTCGGCGCTGGCCGGCAGCATCCTCGGCGGGATCGTGGTGCTTTACGGCTTCGGCGTGGTGGGGATGGCCTGGAAACTGGGCAAGACCCTGCCCGAGGCCGCGCTTCTGCTGACGCCCTTCCTGGCGGGCGATCTGATCAAGGCCGTCGCGGCCGCGCTGGTGACCCGCGGGCTTCAGCAGGTCCGGCCCTGGATGGTGCTCTCGCGCGCCTGAAACGACGGCGCCCGGGAGATCCCCGGGCGTCCTTTCCTACGCGGCCCGCCGCATCAGGCCACGTTCTGCAGGGCCACATCGGGCAGGATGCCGAGAGCGTGGCAGACCTCACGCGTCAGGGTCGGGCGGTTCAGCGTGTAGAAGTGCAGATCCTCCACCCCCTCCGACAGCAGCCGGTCGCACAGCTCGGTGCAGAGCGCCACCGAGAACAGCTCTTCCCGGTCGTCGCGCTTGGCGTTGGCGAAGGCCGCGTCGAGCCAGCCCGGCACCTGCGCCCCGCAGCGGGCGGCGAACTTCTTCACCCCTGACCAGTTCTCGATCGGCAGGATGCCGGGGATGATCGGGGCGCGGATCCCCTCCTTCACGCAGAGATCGCGGAAGCGGAGGAACGTGTCCGCCTCGAAGAAGAACTGGGTGATCGCCGAACTCGCGCCCGCCTCGATCTTGCGCTTGAGCCAGCGCACATCGGCCAGCGTGTCGGCCGAGTCGGGGTGCGGCTCGGGGTAGGCGCCGACATGGAGCTTGAACCTGCCGGTGGCGGCCAGCGCCTCGACCAGCTCGACCGAGTTGGCAAAACCCTCGGGATGCGGCGTGAACCGCTCGGCCCCCTTGGGCGCGTCACCCCGGAGCGCCACGATCTCGGTCACGCCGGCCTCGGCGTAGGAGTTGGCGATCTCGAGCGTCTCGGCCTTGGTCGCATCGACGCAGGTCAGGTGCGCGGCCACGTTCAGCCTGTAATGGTTGTGGATCGTCTCGACCGCATCATGGGTCAGCTTGCGCGTGGTGCCGCCCGCGCCGTAGGTCACCGACACGAAGTCGGGCTTCAGCGGCGCCAGCATCTGCGCCGTCTCCCACAGCCGGAAGGACGCCTCGAGCGTCTGCGGCGGGAAGAACTCGAACGAGATGCGCGGTCTGGCCATGGGATGTCTCCTGTTCCTTGCCTCTCTTGTGGCAGCATCGGCCATGTGAGACAAATTCATAATGCTCAAGATCAATATGAGGCGAATTGTAACATGCACCTCGAACTCCGCCACCTGCGCACCATCCGCGCGATCCATCAGGCGGGGGGGCTGGCGCGCGCGGCCGACATGCTGAACATGACCCAGTCGGCCCTGTCGCATCAGGTCAAGGGGCTGGAGGATCAGGCCGGGATCGAGCTTTTCGTGCGTCGTTCCAAGCCTTTGAAGCTGTCGGCCGCCGGCGTGCGGATGCTGCGGCTTGCCGAGCGCATCCTGCCCGAGATCGACGCGCTGGAGGACGAGTTCCGCGCGCTGCGCTCGGGGCGCACGGGGCGGCTGCATATCGCCATTGAATGCCATGCATGTTTCGAATGGCTGTTTCCCGTGCTGGAGCTGTTCCGCCACGCCTGGCCCGAGATCGACGTGGACATCCGCGCGGGCCTTGCCTTCGAGGCCCTGCCCGCGCTGATGCGCGAGGAGGTGGACCTTGTCATCTCTTCGGACCCGGTGACGGTCGAGGGCATGGTCTTCAACCCGCTCTTCGACTACCACCCGACCTTCGTCGCCGCGTCCTCCAACCCGTTGGCGCAAATGGATTTCATCTCGGCCGAGGATTTCCGCGACCAGATGCTGATCACCTACCCGGTCTCGCGCGACAAGCTCGATGTCTTCACCGAGGTGCTGACACCGGCCAAGGTCGAGCCGCGCGGAACCCGGCAGGTCGAGCTGACGGCGGTGATCCTGATGCTGGTGGCCTCGAATCGCGGAGTGGCCGTTCTGCCCGACTGGGTGCTGCGCGACATCCGCAGCCATGCCGATTATGTGACCCGCCCGCTGGGGCCGCAGACGGTGACCAAACGCCTCTATGCCGCGACGCGGGCCGAGGATGCGACCAAGCCTTTCATGGCCCATTTCCTGAGGTTGGGCCGGACCGAGCCGGTCAAGCTGCAGAGAAACTGACGGGAACAAAGCCGCGCGCACGACGTCGCAACCGGATGGCGCCGCGCGCCACCGGGCGGAATCACATTGCCCGAAGAAGCGCAAAACGATACCTCCACCGCGCAAAACTCACATGACAGGCCTGGAATGACCCTCCCACCGACCCGTCCTGCCGAACCGACGCCCGGCGGCGCGAGCCCCTCGATCAACCAGTGGAAGACGCTCGACAAGGACCTGAAGCGGATCGTCCAGCTGGAGGAGGCCGGCCAGTTCGTCGGCCGCCCCCTCATCTCGATCGGGGTCGCGCTCGTCTTCATCGTGGTGGCGGGCGTGGCGGCCTCGCTGATCACCGGAGGGACGCCCAACTCGCTGGTGATCGTCGCGGCCGCGGCCTTCGGCGCCTACATGGCGATCAACATCGGCGCGAACGACGTGGCCAACAACATGGGCCCCGCCGTCGGCGCCAACGCACTCACGATGACGGGGGCCCTCGCCATCGCCGCCATCTTCGAGACGGCGGGCGCGCTGATCGCGGGCGGCGATGTGGTGAGCACCATCTCGGGCGGGATCGTGGACCCGGCCTCGGTCTCCGAGGCGAGCATCTTCATCTGGGCCATGATGGCCGCGCTGATCGCGGCGGCCGTCTGGCTGAACATCGCGACCGCCATCGGGGCGCCGGTCTCGACGACCCATTCGATCGTGGGCGGCGTGATGGGCGCGGGCATCGCGGCCGCCGGCATGACGGCGGTGAACTGGCCGGTGATGGGCCAGATCGCCGCGAGCTGGGTGATCTCTCCCGTCCTCGGCGGCGTCTTTGCGGCGCTCTTCCTCGCCTTCATCAAGAACCGGCTGCTCGACGCCGAGGACAAGATCGCGGCCGCGCGCCTGTGGGTGCCGCTGCTGATCGGGGTGATGGCGGCGACCTTCGCGACCTATCTGGTGCTCAAGGGGCTGCGCAAGGTCATGGAGGTGCAGCTTCCGGCCGCGGTGTTGATCGGCGTGGCGATCGGCGTGGCGACGGTCTTCCTGACCCGTCCGCTGGTGCGGCGCCAGTCCGAGGGGATGGAGAACCGCAAGAAATCGCTCAAGAAGCTGTTCGGACTGCCGCTGGTGGCGTCGGCGGCCCTGCTGTCCTTTGCCCATGGCGCCAACGACGTGGCCAATGCGGTGGGCCCGCTGGCGGCCATCGTCCATGCGGTCTCGAACGGGGACACGGCGGCCAAGGTGGCGATCCCGCTCTGGGTCATGGTCATCGGCGCCGGGGGCATCTCCTTCGGCCTTGTCCTCTTCGGGCCGAAGCTGATCCGCATGGTCGGCTCCGAGATCACCAAGCTGAACCCGATGCGGGCCTATTGCGTGGCCCTGTCGGCCGCGATCACCGTGATCGTGGCTTCGGGGCTGGGGCTGCCCGTGTCCTCGACCCACATCGCCGTGGGCGGCATCTTCGGCGTGGGCTTCTACCGCGAATGGCAGGCCGAACGTCGGAGCCGGGCCCTCGGCCTCATCAAGGGCAAGCCGCTGCCGCCCGAGGAACGCAAGCGCCGCAAGCTGGTGCGGCGGGCGCATTTCCTGACCATCGGGGCGGCGTGGGTTGTCACCGTTCCGGCGACGGCGCTGCTGTCGGGGGCGGTCTTCCTGGCGCTGCGCACCTTCGTGGGCTGAGGGGCCGGGGCGGCGGCGGCGGGTGCCGCGTTCTTCCCTTCCCTTCCGCCTCGCCTCGCCTTATAGCAGCGCCCTTGAACGGATGGAGCCAGACGGATGCAAGGCAGCGCGAACCTCAACCTGATGATCAAGGCGGCCCGCAAGGCGGGGCGCTCGCTCGTGAAGGACTTCCGCGAGGTCGAGAACCTTCAGGTCTCCTCGAAGGGGCCCGGCGACTTCGTGTCGAAGGCCGACCGCGAGGCCGAGCGCATCATCCGCGAGGAACTGATGGGCGGCCGCCCCACCTACGGCTGGCTGGGCGAGGAAACCGGCGAGACGGCCGGCCAGGATCCGACCCGCCGCTGGATCGTCGATCCGCTCGACGGGACCACGAACTACCTCCACGGCCTGCCGCACTGGGCGGTCTCGATCGCGCTCGAGCACAAGGGCGAGATCGTGGCGGGCGTCATCTTCGACGCCGCCAAGGACGAGATGTTCTGGGCCGAGAAGGGCGCTGGCGCCTGGATGAACGAAAGCCGGCTGCGCGTCTCGGGGCGGCGCCACATGATCGAGGCGATCTTCGCCACCGGCGTGCCCTTCGGCGGCCGCCCCACCCTGCCCGCGACCCTTCAGGATCTGGCGCGGCTGATGCCCGCCTGTGCGGGCGTGCGCCGTTGGGGCTCGGCCGCGCTCGACCTCGCCTATGTGGCGGCGGGCCGCTACGACGGCTACTGGGAACGCGGCGTGAGCGCCTGGGACGTGGCGGCGGGCGTGGTGCTGGTGCGCGAGGCTGGCGGCCTGATCTCGGGCATCCGCGAGGAGCAGAACCCGATCGACGGCTCGCTGATCTGCGGCAACCAGAACCTGTTCGAGCCCTTCCGCAAGATCATCCGGGGCGAGTGAGGCGGCGCCTCATTTCCGCCTGCGCACCAGCGGCACGCGCGATCGCGGCAGGGCCGACTGGGGATGGGGCGGCAGCCCGTGGGTGCGCCGCCAGAAGGCCGGACCGCCCCGGGCGAGCCAGAAGGGCAGCGTGAGCAGGATGCCCGCGCCGAACCCTCCGGCATGGGCCCAGTAGGCGACGCCGCCCTGATCGGTCGGCACCGCCACGCCCGAGATGATCTGGAACAGGAACCAGAGGCCGAGCAGCAGGTAGGCCGGCACCGGGATGATGCGGAAGAAGATCACGATGATGATCAGCACATCGACCCGCGCCCGCGGAAAGAGCAGCAGGTAGCCCCCCATCACCCCCGCGATGGCCCCCGAGGCCCCCACCATCGGGATCCATGAGAGGGGATCGGCCATCACCTGCGCCGCCGCCGCCGCAAGGCCCGAGGCGAGGTAGAAGCCGGCAAAGCGCCAGTGGCCCATCACATCCTCGAGATTGTCCCCGTAGATGTAGAGAAAGAGCATGTTGCCCAGCAGATGGGCCCAGCCGCCATGCAGGAACATCGAGGTGAGGATCCCCTCGTAGCCCGTCCCCTGCAGCAGCTCGGCCGGCACGAGCCCCCAGTTGAAGAGGGCCACCTCGAGCGCCAGCCGTGAGGGGGCGCCGTAATGCATCAGCAGGAAGATCAGGACATTCGCCGCGATCAGCGCATAGGTGACATGGGGCGTGCGGCCGGAGGGGTTGTGGTCGCGGATGGGGAACATGGCGCAGCGTTCCCGATCCGCGGCGCGGCGTCAAGGCGGGAAGGGCCGCCCCGACGCCAGGGCTGCGGCGGCAGGACCGCCCGGCGCCGCGGCCCTCAGCCCGTGGCCGAGGCGGCCGCGAGCAGTTCGGCATTGCCCCCCGACGCGGTGGTGTCGATGCACAGATGCCGCTCGACGGCGACATGGGCCGCGTCCGGCAGCCCGCCGATCAGCGGCAGGATCGGCCCCGCCCGCTCGGCGAGAGCCAGAGCATGGGGCCTGGCATCCTCAGCCCCGCCCCAATGCAGCGCCCCTGAAAAGCCGCCAAGCCGCCCGAGGGCCGCGGCCGGCAGACCCGGCGCCTCGACCGCAAGCCCGCCGAGCGCCCGGACCGCCTCGGCCTGCGCCCGCGCGGCCTCTGCCCTTGGCCCGAGGCACAGGAGCGGCGGGCGACGAAGGCACGACAGGCGGTTCGACTCGCCCGTGGGCCCCGGCAGGACATGGGTGGAGAGCGGCCGACCCACCTGATCGGCCAGCCGGTCGAGCGCGGCCTGCACCTCGGCCTCGGCCGCCTCGCGTTCGGCACCCGCTCCGGCCGCGGGCGGTGCGGGGCGCACCCGGAGCCGGGCCAGATAGGACGGCCCGCCCGCCTTGGGCCCCGTGCCCGACAGACCCTCGCCGCCGAAGGGCTGGCTGCCCACCACCGCGCCGATCTGGTTGCGGTTGACGTATATGTTGCCGATCCGCAGCCGTCCCACGAGGGTCTGCACCCGGTCGTCGATCCGCGAATGCAGGCCGAAGGTCAGCCCGAATCCGGTTGCCTCGATCTCCTCGATCACCCGGTCGATCCCTGAGGCCCGGAAGGTTGCCACATGCAGGACCGGCCCGAAGATCTCGCGCCCCATCTCGCGGATCGAGGCGACCCGGATCACCGTGGGCCCGACGAAGGTGCCGCCCTCGGGCGCCGGCAGTTCCTTGAGCACGCGCCCCTCGGCGCGCGCCGTGGCGATCCAGTCGCGGATGCCGGCCTGCGCCTCGGCGTCGATCACGGGGCCCACGTCGGTCGCAAGATCCCACGGATCGCCCAGCCGCAGCTCGTCCATCGCGCCGAAGAGCATCTCGAGCACGCCCTCGGCCACATCCTCCTGCAGGTAGAGACAGCGCAAGGCCGAGCACCGCTGGCCCGCCGACTGGAAGGCCGAGGCAAGGATGTCGCGCACCGCCTGCTCGGGCAGCGCGGTCGAATCGACGATCATCGCGTTCAGTCCGCCTGTCTCGGCGATGAGCGGCGCGGACGGATCGAGATGCTCCGCCATCGAGCGCCGGATCACCAGCGCCGTCTCGGTCGAGCCGGTGAAGACGACGCCCTTCACCCGCGGATCGCGCGTCAGCGCCGCGCCGATCGTTCCCCCCTCGCCCGGCAGAAGCTGGAGCGCGGTGGCCGGCACGCCCGCCCGGTGCAGAAGCTCGACCGCCAGCGCCGCGATCAAGGGCGTCTGCTCGGCGGGCTTGGCGAGCACCGCGTTGCCAGCCATCAGCGCGGCCGCGATCTGGCCGGTGAAGATCGCAAGCGGGAAGTTCCACGGGCTGATGCAGACGACCGTGCCAAGGGAGGCCCCGTCCAACGCTGCGCCTTCGGCCGCATAGTAGCGCAGGAAATCGACCGCCTCGCGCAGCTCGCCCGCCGCGTCCGGCAGGGTCTTGCCCGCCTCGCGTGCGAGAAGGGCGAAGATCGGGCCGAACGCCTGTTCGTAAAGGTCGGCCGCGCGGCGCAGGACCTCGGCCCGATCTTCCGGGCGCGCCTCCCACGGCACCGCATGGTGCAGCGCCGCCTCGACATCGGGCAGGCTGGCCGGGATGGCATTGCCCACCCGCGCGCCCGTCGCCGGATTGGCCACCTCGCACCGCTGACCCCCGGCGAGCGAGCCCGCAAGCAGCGGCCGCGCGTCAAAGAGCGCCGTCTGGTGCGGGGCGCGGGCGCTCTCGATCAGGGCGAGATCGGCCTCTGACGCGAGATCGAATCCGCGGGAATTGCGCCGCCCCGGAAAGAGATCCGAGCCCGTGCGCAGCACCGGGTTCGGCACCGGCGTCAGCGCCTCCATCGCGGTCAGCGGACAGGCCGCCACCGCCTCCGGGCTGAGGCTTTCATCCACGATCTGGTTGACGAAGCTCGAATTGGCCCCGTTCTCGAGCAGGCGACGCACGAGATAGGCCAGCAGGTCGCGATGGGCGCCCACTGGCGCGTAGATCCGGCAGCGCGTCCCTTCGTCGGCGCGCACCAGATCGTGAAGCCGCTCGCCCATGCCGTGCAGGCGCTGGAACTCGAACGGGCGCCCGTCGGCCATCTCGAGGATCGCCGCGACCGTGTGGGCGTTGTGGGTGGCGAACTGCGGATAGATCCGGTCCGACATCGCGAACAGCTTGCGGGCCTGCGCGATGTAGCTCACATCCGTTGCCATCTTGCGGGTGAAGACGGGGAAATCCTCCAGCCCCAGCACCTGCGCGCGCTTGACCTCGCCGTCCCAGTAGGCGCCCTTGACCAGCCGCACCATCAGCTTGCGATCGAACCGGACGGCCATCCCGTAGAGCCGGTCCAGCACCTCGCCCGCTCGGCGGCCGTAGGCCTGCACCACCACGCCGAACCCGTCCCAGCCGCCCAGCGACGGCTCGGACAGCGCGGCCTCGATCACCTCGAGCGAGAGGTCCAGCCGCTCGGCCTCTTCGGCGTCGATGTTGAAGCCCAGCCCCGCCGCTCGTGCGAGCCCCGCCAGCGCCGTCACGCGCGGCACCAGCTCGGCCATGACGCGGGCGCGCTTGGCGACCTCGTAGCGCGGATGAAGCGCCGAGAGCTTGACCGAGATCCCCGGATTGTCGCGGATGTCGCGGCTGCGGGCGGCGGCGGCAATGGCGGTGATCGCCCGCGAATAGGCGAGATGATAGCGCCGTGCATCGGCTTCGGTCCGCGCGGCCTCGCCCAGCATGTCGTAGCTGTAGCTGTATCCCCGGCCCTCCAGCTCGGCCGCGCGGTCGAGCGCCTCCTCGATCGTCTCGCCCAGCACGAACTGCCGCCCCATCTGCTTCATCGCGCGCGCCACGGCCGCCCGGATCACCGGCTCGCCCATCCGCTTCAGCAGACCCCGCAGATGGCCGGCCACCCCCGGCTCGCGGTCGTCGAGCACCTTGCCCGTCAGCATCAGCGCCCAGGTCGAGGCATTGACGAGACTCGAGGCCGATCGCCCGAGATGGCGGTTCCAGTCGGACGGGGCGATCTTGTCCTCGATCAGCGCGTCCATCGTGTCGGCGTCGGGCACCCGCAGCAGCGCCTCGGCCAGACACATGAGCGCGATCCCCTCGTCGGTGGAGAGGCCGTATTCCGCAAGGAACCCCTCCATCAGACCGGGGCGAGAGCCCTGGCGGATGCGGCGGACGAGCGACGCGCCACGGGCCACGATGCGGGCGCGGGCCTCGGCATCGAGATCGGCTTCGGCGATCAGGCGGGCGACGAGGTCGGCCTCGTTGGGGCGGTCGCTCAGGGGCGGCTGCGGGACGGCGGCGAGCATGGACGGGAACTCCTCTTTCGCCTAGATTATCCTGCAACCGAAAGCCGTTCGTCCCGATCTTCACGGATTGGCAGCCGGATCGGCTGAAGATGAGGCGAAAGGCAGGCCGCATGACGCTGGAACTCGACCGTTTCGACCGCGCGATCCTTCGGGTTCTGGCCGCGGACGGCCGCGTCAGCGCGACCGAGCTGGCCCGGCGCATCGGGCTGACCAAGTCGCCGACGCAGGCGCGGATGAAGCGGCTCGAGGCCGCGGGCGTCATCACGGGCTATGGTGCGCGGCTCGATCCGATCCGCATGGGGCTCGCCCATGTGGCCTTCGTCGAGGTCAAGCTCTCGGACACGCGCGAGACGGCGCTGCAGGCGTTCAACCGGGCCGTGCTCGCGGTGCCGGAGATCGAGGAGTGCCACATGATCGCCAGCCGCTTCGACTATCTGCTGAAGGTGCGCACCGCCGACATTCAGGACTACCGCCGCGTGCTGGGCGAAAAGCTCTCGACGTTGCCCTTCGTCGCCTCCACCTCGACCCATGTGGCGATGGAGTCCGTCAAGGAACCGCGGGGCTGACCCCCGCCATTCGCGAAGCGTGAAACGATGGGCCCCGCCCGCTCAGGCGCAGGGGCAGAACACGACCCGCGCCCGCCCGTCGCTCTTGGCGCGGTAGAGCGCGACATCGGCCGTGCGGCTGGCCTCGGGCAGGGCGGCGCTTCCGGGCGGAAGAAAGGTCACGCCGATGCTTACCGTGATGTCCACGCGCCGCGCGTCGTCGATCCGGCAGGTCATCGTCAGCATCCGCTGCAGCCGATGCGCCGCGCGCTCGGCCTCCTGCGCATCCACGTCGGGCAGCAGCACCGCGAACTCCTCGCCGCCCAGCCGGATCACGCTGTCGCTGGGCCGCACCGCATGGCGCAGGCGATCGGCCGCGGCGCGCAGCACGATGTCGCCCGCCTCGTGGCCATAGACATCGTTCACCCGCTTGAAATGGTCGATGTCCACGATCATCAGACCCGTCCCACGCGACCGTGCGAGGCTGTCGGCGTCGGCAAACCGCCGCTCGAAGCTCCGCCGGTTCAGCACGCCGGTCAGGGCGTCCGTCTGGGTTTCGGCGACCAGCGCCCGCTCGCGCTGCGCGGCCGCCCGTTCCCGTTGCAGAAGCGTGCCGAAGACCAGCGCCCCGGCCAGATTGAGAAGGACGAGGATCATCCCGATCATCAGGCGGGAAAGATCAGGTGCGACGGGCAGCCAGGCCAGCACGACCAGCGGCAGCGAGATCATTGCGGCCAGCAGGAACAGCCCGTCGAAATGCCCCATGCCGAGCCACCTGCGCACGGGCGGCCAGAGCGAGCCCATCAGGGCCGCGGCGCTCATCGAGCCGATGGCGATCACCGGCGAGGCGGTGGACACGAGCGACATGCGCAGGATGGCGCTCGACAGAAGGGCCACCATCGCCCCGAGCGGCCCGAGAAACGCGCCGGCAAAGCCGATGAACAGCGCCCGGCTGTCCACGATGATCCCGGGAGCCAGCGTCAGCGATTGCATCATCTGCACGCTTGCGCCGAAGCCGAAGGCCAGGCCCAGCAGCACATGCCGCGCGGGCCGCGACCAGCTGAGCCGCTGGACCCCGCCATAGATGAGCGCGATGGCGCCCATCATGGCGAAACTGTTTATCAGATGGAGAGCCAGTGCCACCGGATGCGACCCATGAATTGAGGCGCATCGGACGCCGATGGCTCTTTTTGTCCGACTTGTCCGGCCGCTGCAACCTTCAACGCCGGCGGATCAGCGGGCCCCCGCTGCCGATCTGAGAATCCTGACCCGCCCCGGCGCCCGCGACGCCGATCCTCAGCGCGGGGCGAGAACGGGATGGAGAACGCGGCCCGTATCCTCGAAGGCGTTGATGTTGTCGATCGTCGTCCGGGCGATGCCGGTCAGCGCCTCGCGGGTGAAAAAGGCCTGATGGCCGGTGATGAGGACGTTCGGAAAGGTCAGGAGACGCGCGAAGACATCGTCCTGGATGGCCTTCTGCGAGAGATCCTCGAAGAAGAGATCGGCCTCCTCCTCATAGACGTCGAGGGCGAGCCCGCCGATCACGCCGCTCTTGAGGCCCCGGATCACCGCGCTTGCATCCACCACGGCGCCGCGGCTCGTGTTCACGATCATCACCCCGCGCTTCATCAGCCCGATGGCGCGGTCGTCGATCAGGTGGTGCGTGTCGGGCGTCAGGGGACATTGCAGGCTGATGATGTCGGCCTCGGCAAAGAGCTGCCCGAGCGGCACATAGGTCACGCCCATGGCCGCGCATTCCTCGGACGGATAGGGGTCGGAGGCGATCACCCGGCAGCCGAAGCCGCGCATGATGCCCGCGAAGGTGCGCCCGATGAGGCCCGTCCCCACCACGCCGACCGTCTTTCCGCAGAGGTCGAACCCCAGAAGCCCCTCGAGCGCGAAATTGCCCTCGCGCACCCGGTTGAAGGCGCGGTGCGTGTTGCGGTTCAGCGTCAGGATCAGCGCCACCGCATGTTCGGCCACCGCATGGGGCGAATAGGCCGGCACCCGCCCGACCGTCAGGCCCGCAGCCTCGGCCGCCACCAGATCGACATGGTTGAAACCCGCCGAGCGCAACGCGATCAGCCGCGTCCCCGCCGCGGCAAGCTCTGTGATGACGGGCGCCGTCACCTGGTCGTTCACGAAGGCGCAGATGCACTCGGCCCCGCCCGCAAAGCGCACCGTCTCTTCGGACAGGCGCGCCTCGATGAAGGCCAGCCGGTGACGGTCCTCGTTCGCGGCGGCCAGGAACTGGCGGTCATAGGGCTTGGCGCTGAAGATGGCGACGTCCAAGGCAGGCTCCTTCTTGGCATTTTGCAAAGGCTAATGCGATGCCGCAGGGGGGCGTCAACCCAAAGCTTGCCCGCCGCACCGGATCGTGCATAGCGAGTGGCACAGGATGCGGCCGCAGGGCCGTCGGGATCGTAAAGGTGGCAAACGATGTGCGAAGGATGTTCGACCAAGGCCCGCGACGGCGCGATCGCGCGGCGGCAGTTCATGCGGCTCGCGGCCGCCGGGGCGGGCGCCGGCCTGCTTGCCGGCACGCCCGCAGCGGCCTCGGGCAAGGCCCGCGCGCTGATGCTCTCGTGCATGGACTACCGGCTGGTGGACGATTTCGTGCGCTTCATGGAGGACAAGGGCCTGCATGACGCCTATGACCACGTCACCCTGGCCGGCGCCTCGCTCGGCGCGATCAGCGACCGCTTCGCCGCCTGGCGCTCGACCTTCTGGTCGCATCTCGACGTGGCGATCCAGCTCCACCACATCGAGGAGGTCATCGTCCTCGATCACCGCGACTGCGGCGCCTACAAGCTCGCCCTCGGCGAAGAGGCCGTGGACACGCCCGAGAAGGAGACGCTGGTTCACACCGAGATGATGCGCACCTTTGCGCTCGCCGTGAAGCAGCGCCATCCCGAGCTGGCCGTGCGCGGCTGGCTCATGGCGCTCGTCGGCACCAGCGAGGAAGTGCCGCTCGCCTGACGCTTGCGGCGTCGGGGCCGGCCTCCCATCTCCCTCCTGGACAGGAGAGCCGGAGATGGATGCCGAGACAGAGGCTGCGCTGATCGGGGCGGGGCGCAGCTACTTCCGCCGCCGCCGCGACAAGGTGCCGGGCTTTGTCCGCCGCAACTTCGGGCTCGTCGGCACGTTGGGGCTGCATCGCCACGCCCTCGGCTGGGACATCCTGAAGGCGCCGCTGAATGTGGCGCTGTCTCCGCTGTTCATCGCGACGCGGTTGGGCGCGCTGGCGGCCGATGCCGTACGCGCGCGCGGGGCGGCGCGCTGGCTCCGCGCCCGGCGCATCCTGCTGCCCACCGCCGTCGCCCGCGAGACCGAGCGCCGGATCGTCGTGGACCTGCTGGAACTGCCGTGCGGCCGCGGATCGGCGCGCGATGCGCTGGCCGAGGCGCTGCTGGCCGAGCCTGCGCTGCGCCCGCTGATCCGGCAGAGGCTCGAGGCGGGAGTCGAGACGCGGGTGGCGGCGCGGCTCGGCGACTATACCGGCACCCGGTCGGCCGTGGCCGAGATGACGACGGCCGTCAGCACCCTGGGCGCCGGGGCGCTTGCCTTCAAGACGCTGACGCCGGGCGTCCTCTCGCTTGCGCCCACGCTCTCGGCGATCCTGGCCCATCAGGCGGCGCTGGCGGCGTTTCCGCTGGGCGGCATGCTGGGCTCGGTCTGGCTCGGGTTCTTTCCAGCGGTGGCCTCGCCGCTTCAGACCGGCGCGGTGGTGGTCGCCCTCATGCTGGCGGGCTCGGTCTTTGCGGCCTTCGCCGGCGTCATTGCCGATCCGGTCCAGAGCTGGCTCGGCATCCACCAGCGGCGCCTGAACCGGCTGATCGACGCGCTCGAGGACGAGTTCACCGGCTCGGGCCGTCGCGGATTTGTCGCACGCGAGCACTATCTTGCCCGGGTGATGGATCTGGCCGACGCCGGGATGGCGACGCTGCGGATCTTCCGGGGCTGAGGGTCGGTGGTGCAAGAGGAGGAACGGACATGGAGGAGAAAGAGGCCGCTTGCGGAACGGCCGAGGCCATGCTGCGCCACGTCGCCGAGGAGTGCTGCTCGGCCTTTGACGTCCATCTTGCGCGGCTGATGGAGACGGACGATCCCGAGGGCCCGCACAAGGCGCGCGTGGCCCTGCGGCGGCTGCGCACGGCCCTGATGGCCTTCGACCCGATCCTCGACCCGAAGTTTGCGCGAAAGTCCGGCCGGCGGGCCCGCGACCTCTTTCGCATCATCGGCGATCTGCGGGATGCCGATGTGCGCGACGACCATCGGGGCAAGGATGCCGGGCGGACGGACAATATCCGGCAGAAGGTGCGCAAGCGGCTGAAGAAGCGCAAGGCGGTCTGTTTCACGCCGAAGCTCGGAAAGAAGCTTGCGGGGAAGGGCTGGAAGCGCGGCGGCCGCCGGGCGCAGGTGCTGGCCGAGGCGCCGGCCGCGCTGATCGGCGGCCGTGCCTTGGGCGATGCCTGGGCCACCTGCCTCTCGCATGGCACCGACCTCGAGGTGATGCCGGACGAGGCACGCCACGAATTGCGCAAGGATCTCAAGACAATGCGCTACACGGCCGAGTTCTTCGGCCCGGTCTGGGCCGGAAAGCCCCAGGAGGACTTTCTCGACCGGATGAAGGATCTGCAGGACGAGTTGGGCCATCTGAACGATCTTGCGATGCTCGGCGGGGCGGATGCAGGCAGCGGGGGGGACAGCCGGTCGCTGCACAAGGCGGGGCGGATCTGGGCCGAGCTTGCCGCCACGCCGGTCTGGTGGAGCGAGGGCGCGAGCCGGCCTGCAACGGGCGATCCGGCGGGGGCATAGGCCGGGAAGGTGCGGGCCTGTGCCGCTAGCCGGCCCGCCCCCCGATCGGACGGATGACCGCCACTCCCCTGCCCGACCGCTTGGCCGAATAGAGCGCGGCATCGGCATCGGCGAGGATCCGGGCCGGTTCCGGCCGGTCATAGAGCACCGAGAGCGTCATGCCGATGCTGGCCGCGACGCGGCAGTGGCGGCCCTCGAACAGGATCGGCTTGCCCACCTCGGCGATCATCCGGCGCGCAACCTTCTGCAACCGCTCGGCATCCGCGACACCGGGAAAGATCATCATGAACTCGTCGCCGCCGATCCGTGCCACCGTGTCGCCCGAGCGCGTCTCGCGCGCGAGAACCTGCGCCACGCTTCGCAGCACATGATCGCCGGCGGCATGGCCGAAGCTGTCATTCACCTCCTTGAAGAAATCGAGGTCGAGATGCATCAGGCCGAAGGGCTGGCGCGTCAGGATGGCCGCCTCGAGCGCCTGATCGAGAGCGCGCCGGTTGCGCAGGCCGGTCAGCTCGTCCGTCAGCGCCTCTTCCTCGGCGGCGCGGCGCGCCTGTTCGAGCCTCCGGTTCAGGCGGTGGAGTTCTTCGGTGACGGCGGTCTTGGCCTCGACCAGATAGAGCAGTTCCACCGTCAGGTCGGTTGCGGCGAAATCGCCGTTCGTCAGCCCGTGACGGCGCACGGCCTCGAGCACCGAGATCCCGAACGAGAGGTTCAGCAGCAGGCCGCGCCCGTCGTGCAGCGGGGTGGCCACGCCGCGCAGGCACACGCCGCTGCCGTTGCG
The DNA here is from genome assembly GCF_007668225.1 of Cereibacter sediminicola. Lineage (NCBI taxonomy): Bacteria > Pseudomonadati > Pseudomonadota > Alphaproteobacteria > Rhodobacterales > Paracoccaceae > Cereibacter > Cereibacter sediminicola. Next base: position 228,202 of record NZ_VDEK01000002.1, read on the forward strand.
GGCCGCCAGATGCAGCCGCGTGCCAGAGCGGGCGGAGAGCGCGGCGGTGGTCTCGATGCCCGCGGGTCGGCGCACATCGAAAAGGTGGAAGAAGGCTCGGCCCAGCGGAGGCTCGGGGAACAGCTTGCGCAACGTCGGCCCGCAGCCCGAGATGGCGCCCGACGGATCGAGCCGCAGATGCATGGGCATCAGCAGGTCCAGCCCGCCCGCGCCGATGCCGATCCCGGTCGCCGCGGCCCCCATCAGCCCAGACGCTCCGCCAGATCGAACGGCCGGCCCGCGGCGAAGGCCGCATCGAGAAGCGCGATCGACACGACCTCGCCCTCGGCGCTCTGGCCGCGATGTTCGAGCAGCACCAGAACGCCGTAATCGTCGGCCATCGCCCGCAGCAGGCCCAGCATCACATGGCCCATTCCCGCGATCGGCGAGGCACAGACCAGACGGAACCGATGCGGCCCCGTGGCGGTCAGCCGCAGGTCGGGCAGCTCCAGCTCGGGCAGCGCGAGGCGGGCGCGGTCGGGCAGGTCATCGAGCGAATGGAGGAAATCGCCAAAGGTCACGCCCCCGAAGCGCAGCAGGCGGCGCAGCCGTTCGGTCGTGGGATGCGATACGAGATAGGTCCCCACATCCTCGAGCAGCGTCTCGCGCGGGCGGTCGAGCCGGGCGGCGGCGGACAGGATCACGGCCTCGGTCTGCGAGAGGTCGTAGATCAGCATCGGCTCGAAGCTGCCGAAGCCGAGCCGCGCGCCATGCGCCACCTCGGCCCAGAGCGCGGGGCTGTAGGTGTCGCGCAGAAAGCACTCAAGCGCCCTGTTCACCAAGCCATGCATGGACCGCACCCCCTTGTCGGCACGCAGCCTAGCGCCGCGCCGTTAACAAATGCCGAAGGGGGTCAGGGGACCAGGATCACCGAGGTGCCGCCCAGCCTCAGCCGGTTCACGGGCGCGGGCGCGATGTCGGGCGCGCCGTCGAGCTGGCCCGCGATCAGCTCGGCCGCCTCGCCCCAGTCGGCCCGCGCGACGGGATGCACCGAGAGGGCCTCGAGCAGCCCGTCGCGCAGAGAGAAGGCCGCCATGTCGAGACCGCCGCGCCGGAGCATCAGCACCAGCGCCTCGTCGCCCGGCTGCTCGGCCAGGAAGTCGCCCACCACCATCACGCAACCCGGCCGGCCATCCGGCAGGCTCTGGCGGCAGGCGTCGCGCCAGAGCCTCCGCTCGGCCGGAGCCAGCCGCGCCACGATGGATTCGCGCATCTCTTCCTTGCCCGGAGGCCGGACCTCCATCAGGTTGGCAATCTCGACCGAGAGATCCTCGGCCGCCCTCTCGCGCCCCGGCACCGCCGGATGGATGAGCCGGTCGGCCAGCGCCTCCTGACCAGGCTCGGACGCCTTGCGCTGGAGGGCCTCGAGCGCCGATGCCCCCTCGTGGCCCCAGCGGCCGATGGTGTAGGGATCGAGGTCGGCCAGTCCGGTCCGGCCGTCGAGAATCCGCGCCAGCTGGTCGCGGGCCGAGATGCGGGTCGCGTCGAGCAGCGGCGACTGCCACGCCGCGGCCACCGCCAGCAGCGCCAGCGCCATGATCATGTTGCCCCCGCGTATCCGTTCCATCCAGCGGCGGCCCGACAGGACGGACCCGGCGTAGATCACCCCGTAGGCCAGCGCGACCAGCGCCGCCACCGCCCCGGCCAGCCGCTCGGGTGTCCAGCCGAACTGGTCCACCCGCTGCCACAGGGCCCAGCCGGCCAGCACCGCCGGCACCGGCAGGATCAGCGCCAGCGCCTGGGTCGCTCGGCGCATGAAGGCGCCCTGGACGGCCTCGGCATCGCTCTGATCCACGGCCGTCGTCACCAGAAGCGCCGCCGTCGCCGCCATGACGATCAGCGTCTGCGCGACGGGCACGCTGCCGATGATCGTGTCGAAGCCGCGCGCGGGCAGGCCCAGGATGAAGAGGACCATCACCAGCAGCACCGGCGGCAGCACCAGCCGCAACAGCTTGAGCACCAGCGCGGGCGAGATCAGGTCGGCGAACTCCATCACCACGGCCAGAGCCACGCCCAGCGACAGGCCGGTGATGAGCCAGGGGCCCACCTCGGAATGGGTGATCTTCCCGATCAGGTTCACGCCCACCAGCTCGAGCAGCGCATCCGACAGCAGGATCAGCACCCAGACGAGCCCGGTAAAGAGCCAGGCCGCCGCCATGCGGACCACGATGGTCCAGGCGGCGGTGAAGAGCGTGGGATAGTCGCGCCAGTTGCCGCTGGCCTGCGCGACGAGGAAGGGCAAGGGGACCAGCGCCAGGATCAGCACCGGCAGGACGCTGCCGCCCGTGTCGAACATGGCGCCGATCCCGTCGAAGCGCAGGCTCGTCAGCAGAAGGAAGAAGGTCACGACCGCCGCGACGGCCCCTGCCCCCAGCGCCGCGCGCCGCACGGGCAGCGGGCCGGTGAGGCTCAGCCAGCCGCCGAAGAAGACGGCGGCAAAGCCGGTCGCCGCCAGCGCCAGCCGCTCGGGAATGAGGTTCTGCTCGGACACCTCGAGCAGCAGATGCAGGCAGAGGCCCGCAAGCCCGCCCATCGCCGCCATCATCAGCCGCTGCCGCATGTTCCGATCCATCGCCTTCCGCCGCTCCGGCGCGCCTGCCGCGCGAGCGCGACGCTAACCCGATCGGGCGCGGGCTTCCAGATGCCCGGCGGGCGTCCGCTCAGGCGCGGGCGGATCAGGCGGCGGCGAGGCCGTCGATCCAGTCGGCAAGCCCGCCGATGTCGGGCAGGATCACATCAGCATATTCCGACAGCTCTTCGGCCACCGCGATCCCGGTCAGGACCGCCACCGTCCGCATCCCGGCCGCCCGCCCGGCCAGCAGGTCATGCGCCGAGTCCCCCACCATCACGACATTGCCCGGCGCAATGCCCACGCGGTCGGCGAAGGCCAGCAGCATTCCCGGCTCGGGCTTGCCGCCATGGCCCGAATCCGCGCCCGCGATGAAGTCGAAAAGCTCGGTCAGACCGTGCCGGCCGAGGTGGGCCCGCGCGGGGGCCTCGGAATCGTTGGTCGCCAGGCCGATCTTCAGCCCGCGCGCCCGCAAGGCGGCCAGCAGAGGCGCCAGCGGCACCGCCTCGGACATCTCGGCCCCGGCCGCGAGCAGGTTCATCCGTGCCACCAGCGCGCGCTTGTCCCAGCCCGGCAGCAGCGGCAAAAGGCGGTCGGCGATCTCGTCCGCGGTCGAGGCGATCACCGGGCTCCAGGGGGCGAAGGCGCCCGTCTCCATGTCGTATCCGATGGCCTCCGCCAGCCCGCGCGCCTGGCCCTCGTCCGCGGCGATCTCGCGCAGCAGATGTGCGGACCACGCCCCCCAGCTCCGGCGGAAGTCGAACAGCGTGCCGTCCTTGTCGAAAATGATGCCGTGGATCATGTCGCGTCCTCCCTACGCGCGGAAACAGTGCGCAAGCTGCAAAACCTTTGCAACGGGATCATGTCCAATGATGCGTCCTTCCGCCCGGCAAGGCGGCGCGTGCGCGCATGGGCGCCTCATAATCGTGCCCGTGGGCGTCGCAAAAGCCCACGACGCGGGCATCTTCCGCCATGAGGAAGTCGAGCACGCCGATCAGGAAGGCGGGCTTGCCGGCATCACGGCGGACATCCTCGATCGTGGCGCCGCTCATGTGGAGGAAGGCGTCGAGCAACCCCTCCTGGGCCGCGAGCCAGCCGAGCGCCTCGAGCGCCAGCGTCTCGGCAATTTGTTGCCGCATGATGATCCCCCGTGTCATTCTGCGCGCCCCGGTCAAAGCACATCCGCGGTAGTTCCGAAAGGAAGTTTTAACCGTTTCCGCCCCAATCTGGGGGCCTGGCGAGGCAGGAATACAAACGTAATGGGCGGGAAGGTTCTTATTGCGGACAATGTTGCGACGAACCGCATCGTCCTCAAGGTCAAGCTGGCGGCGGCGTGCTACCGTCCCCTTCTGGCCGGCGACGGGGCCTCGTGCCTGGCGATGGCGCGGGCAGAGATCCCCGACCTCATCCTTCTCGATTGCAGCCTGCCGGATCTGGACGGGATCGAGGTGCTGCGCCGGCTGCGCACGGACCCGATCACCCGCGACATCCCGGTGATCATGATCTCGGCCTCGCGCGATGCCGGGATCCGGCTCGAGGCGCTGGCCGAGGGGGCGGACGATTACATGGCCAAGCCGGTGGACGATCTGGTGCTGATGGCGCGGCTGCGGCGGCTGATGCGGCTGCGCGACACGCCCGGAGAGGGGGCGATCCGCGGCGCCGCGCTCCGGGCGCTCGGCCTCGCCGAGGAGGCGGAGGCCTTCGAGGGGCCGGGCCTCATCGCGCTGGTCGCCGGGCGGACCGAGCTTGCGATGCGCTGGCGGAAGGAGTTGCAGGCGCTGATGCCGGACCGCCTCGTGGTCCAGAGCCGCGAGGAGGCACTGGCCGAGGGCGGCGCCACCCCCGACATCTTCCTGATCGATGCCGACCTTGACGGGCCCGGCGGCGGGCTGCGGCTGATGTCCGACCTGCGGAGCCGGGCGGGGACGCGGCACGCGGCGGTCTGCATCGTCCGGGGCGAGGTGGCGGGCGAAGGCGCCGCGATGGCCTATGACCTCGGCGCGAACGACCTGCTGCCAGCGGCCTTTGACCCGCGCGAGGCCCGGCTCCGGCTGAGGAACCTCCTGCGCCGCAAGCGCCGGGCCGACGCCACGCGGGCCACCCTGCAGAACGGGCTGCGCCTTGCGGTCGTCGATCCGCTGACGGGGCTCTACAACCGCCGCTATGCCGGCGCGCATCTCGCGGCGGTGGCCGAAAGGGCGCAGGCGGCCGGCGAGCGGTTCGCGGTGATGGTGATCGATCTCGACCGCTTCAAGTCGGTGAACGACCGCTGGGGCCACGGGGCGGGTGACGCCGTGCTGGTCGAGGTGGCGCGGCGGCTTCACGCCAACCTCCGCCCCGGCGACCTGATCGCCCGGATCGGCGGCGAGGAGTTCCTGGTGGCCCTGCCCGACGTCCGGCGCCCCGGCGAGGCCCGCGCGGTGGCCGAACGGCTGCGCGAAGCGATCGAGGAACAGCCCGTGAGCCTCCCCTGCGGCGGCAGCCTGCGGGTGACGATCTCGGTCGGTCTCGCCTTCTCGCTGGATGACGGGGGGCGCCGGGTCGAGACGGTGGATGACGTGGTCAACCGAGCCGACAGCGCGCTTTTCATTGCGAAATCGGGCGGGCGGAACCAGGTCACGATCGAGCGGAGCGCCGTGGCCTGATCCCTCGGCCGAACGTGGAAGGGATCAGTCGCGCCCGCGCTCGTCGCGACGCTCGCCGTGATGGCCCTTGCGGGTCAGGCTCGCCTCGAGCCGGTTGGCGAAGGCAAGACGCTCGGCCGGGGTCATGGACTCGATCCGGCTTGCCAGAAGCCGAGATCCCAGCGCCGCGGCCTCGGCCCCGCGCTGCTGCTGCCGGTCGAGGACGGCCTGCAGGGCCAGGGGGTCGAAGGGCTCGGCCCGCAGGGTCGCCAGCATCATGCGGAAATCCTCGCGCATCTCGCGGCGGAACTGGCGGAAGTCGCCCCGCTGGTCGAGGAAGGCCCGCCGCATCTCCTTGCGGTCCTCGGGCGCCAGCGCCTCGGAGAAGGGGCCAAAGCCCAGGTCGCGCACCGGCCCCCGCACCCCGCCGTCGGAGTGGAAGCGCCAGATCGCCCCTCCCGCCATTCCCACGACGGCCAGGTTGAGCGCAAGGGACAGGGCCAGCGCGATCCTCATCCAGAGCGGCGAGCGCGGGGTTGGCGTGGGTGTCATCTCGGTCATGTCTCAGCCTTCCACCGGCGCATCGAGGCTTGCAAAGAGCTCGTAGCCGGGCACGAGATCCACCGATTCCAGCTGCCCGCCGGCCGTGCCGATCCAGAGCGCCTCGGCGACGGGCGGCTGGGCGACGCCGATCCAGACCCCGACCAGCGTCGCGGTCGCCAGCCCGGCAAAAAGCCCCCCGCCCCCGAAGAGCGCAAGAAGCCGCGACCGTTCCGGCCGCCGCGGCACGGCCCGGACGGGCGCCGGCCGCACCGGCATCTCGGCAGCCGCATCCGCAAGGATCCGCATCATGAGATCGGCCGAGGGCGCGGGAGACTCTCGCCGCGCCTCGGCAAAAAGATCGTCCAGATCGCTGTCGCGCATCTCAGCCTTCTCCATAACCCAGTTCGGCCCGCTGCCCCGCAAGCAGCGCCGCCAGAGCCCGCTTTCCCCGCGCGGTCAGGCTCTCGACCGCCTCGACCCCCACCTGCATCACCTCGGCAATCTCGGGATTCGAGAGCCCCTCGAGGTGGCGCAGCACCACCGCCTGCCGCTGGCGTTCGGGCAACGCCGCCAGCGCCGCGTCGAGCGCCCGCATCCGGTCCCCGTCCATCATGGCCGCCTCGACACCCGGGGCGGCGTCGCACGGTTCGGGTGCATCGTCGAGGTTCGTCGCGGCCCGCCGGCGACGGCCGCGCAGGCGGTCGGTGCAGAGGTTGCACACCACCCGGTAGAGCCAGGTCGAGACCCGCGCCTCGCCCTGCCGCCAATCGGACGCGACGCGCCAGAGCCGGAGCATCGCCTCCTGCGTCACATCCTCGGCCTCGGCCCGGTCCGACAGCATCCGCGTGGCCACGGCCAGCACCCGAGGGGCAAGCCGCAGCGTCAGCGCCCGCGCCGCCGCGGGGTCGCCGTTGGCGTAGAGCACGAGCAACGCCTCGTCAGAGACGTCGGAAAGGGCGTCGAACGGCATTTCCATCCTGTTCCCGGACTAGCGCAAGCGGGCCGAACCTGCAATTTCCCGCCCGGCGACAAATGCGCCGGGCGGGAGCAACCGTCTCAGCGGTCGAAGAACCGCGGACCGTGATGACCACGGCCGCCGCGACCGCGCGCTTTGCCCGCGGCTTGCGCCTCTTCCTCGGTCACCGTGCCGTCGCCGTCCGCATCCATCCGGTCGAAGAACATCAGCGGGCCGGGCCCGGCGGCCAGTTCCGAGACCGATAGCATCCCGTCGCCATTCGCGTCGAACCGCTCGATCATGCGCCGGGTCTGGGCCTCGATCCGCGGCATCATCCGCGCGACATGCAGCGCGGTCAGCTCTTCGGCCGAGAGAAGTCCGTCACCATTCGCATCGGCATTTTCCACGCGCGCCGCGCGGGCCGCTTCCAGTTCGGCCCGGGTCACCCTGCCGTCTCCGTCCGTGTCGAGCGCGTCGAAGTCCATCATCGGGCCGCGCGCGCCGAAGCCGCCCCGGCCGCGGTCAAGGCCCGCGCCGGCGCCGGGGCCCATCCCCATGCCCATACCCATGCCCGGCGCGGGGCAGTCGGCGCCCTGCGCGCAGGGGCCCGGCCCCATACCCTGACGCTGGCCCTGACCCTGGCCCATCTGGCCCATCCCCTGACCCTGACCGGCCCCCGGGCCCATCCCCTGACCCTGCTGGGCGATCGCGCCCCCCGCAGACAGGACAAGGGCCGTGAGGGCTGCAGCCTTCAGCATGGTGGAACGAGTCATCTCTGTATCTCCTTGCGTCGCGGCAGCCGTTTCTGCCTGTTTGCGCATCTCATACGCCCCCCGGCCGGGGTTCCGTCGCGGCTTTGCCGAAAAGCGCAATAGATGAATCCGAAACACATGGATTAAGATCGGCCCCATATCGGAACAGGGCGCTGCCTCGCACGTTCGGAATCCGGAGAGTGCTTGCGAGTCGGAGGCAGCGCATGCGGGACGGATCACTGGATCTCGAAATCGAGGACGAGGAACGGCTTCTCGGCCCCGCGCTCTGGCGCGGATGGAACCGGGTCTGCCCCCGCTGCGGCTCGGGTCCGATGATGCGCGGCTATCTGAAGGTCCGCGACAACTGCCCGGTCTGCGGCGAGAGCCTCCATCACCACCGCGCCGACGACGGGCCGGCCTATCTCACCATCCTGATCGTCGGCCACCTGATGGCGCCGGTCATCCTGTGGGCCTTCGTCGAGTTCCGCCCCGATCCGGCCATGCTGGCCACCATCTTCGGGATCGGCACGGTCGCCCTTTCGCTCTTCTTGCTGCCCCGCCTCAAAGGCGCCATGGTGGGCCTGCAATGGGCGAAGAGGATGCATGGATTTGGCAGCAGAACCGGCAGCGGATGACAAGACGCGGATCAGGCCCGCGGCCACGATCATCCTGTTGCGCGAAGGGGCCTCGGGGCCGCAGGTCCTGATGGGGATGCGCGGCGCGGCCGCGGCCTTCATGCCGTCGAAGTTCGTCTTTCCGGGCGGGGCCGTGGATGCGGTGGACGCCGACGTGCCGTTGGCGGCCCTGCCGGCCCCCGACTGCCTGCGCCGGCTGGGCGAGGACGCGCCGGGCGCCTCGGCCCTGGCGGCCGCCGCGATCCGCGAGTTGTGGGAAGAGACCGGCCTGCCGCTCGGCCTGCCGCTCGGCCTGCCGGGCCACTGGGAGGCTCCGCAGGGCTGGCGCGGTTTCGCGGCCCGCGGACTTGTGCCGGATGGCTCGGCGCTGCGCTTCGTCTTTCGCGCCATCACGCCCCCCGGCCGCCCGCGCCGGTTCGATGCGCGCTTCTTCCTGGCCGATGCCGCGCGCCTTGCCGGCGATCCCGAGGATTTCTCGGCCGCCTGCGACGAGCTTTCGCATCTTCAGTGGCTGCCTCTCGGGCAGGCGCGGCGGCTGGATCTGCCCTTCATCACCGAAGTGGTGCTGGCCGAAGTCTCTGCCCTGCTGGCGAATGGCGAGGGCTCGGCCGGTGTGCCCTTCTTCGACAATTCCGGGCCGGTCCCGACCTTCCGCCGACTGGTGTGAGCCCGCCTCAGTCCGCAGCCGTGCCCTTTGGGCAGCGGCTGAGGCGGAGCGGCTCGGCCCCCGGAACCAGCATCAGCATCGAGTCGGCGGCGTCGATCACCAGCAGCCGCGCATCGGCGAAGGTTTCGCCCTCGGCCGTGCAGTCGAGCACCAGCTCCGCGCCGGGCAGGATCTGCAACGGGTCGGCCTCGGTGATCCGGCAGCGGTTCTCGTAGCCCAGGAACTCGCTGTCGGTGATGCGGATGGGGGCTTCGGGCACCTCGCCCGTCCGTCCCGCCTGCGCGCACCAGTCCGGGTCGGCGGCCCAGTCGCCGAGCCAGGGGCTCTCTTCGGCAAGGGCGGGCATGGCCAGGCAGAGAAGGACGAGGGTCGGTCGCAGCATGAGCACTCCTGACGGTCAGAACAGGACCAACCGCCCCGGATCGTAGCCGTTCCATTCGAGGATCTCGCGGGCTGCGGTCAGACGGTCGGGCGGCAGCGGCCCGCCCCGATTCAGCACGAAGCCGAACCGGCCCGAAGGCGTGCCGATGGCAAGGGTGCGATAGTCCGTATCCACCCACAGCACCCACCAGGGCTCGGTTCCCCCCGCAGGAAGAAGCCGGCCGGGCCCGGTGACGTCCAGCGGACCGGCAAGCGCGGTCTCGCGCCCGCCAAGGCAGAGGCGTCCGCGGATCTCGAGTCCGGCCGCCGCGGGCTGGATCGAGGCACCGCCGGGACGGCAGGCGCCGGGGGGCGCGAAGGCCGCCACCTCGCGCCACTCGCCCGCGATGCGCGCCGGCTCGAACACCGCGTTCGACCAGATCGGCTGGCCCGCATCGCGGAAGCTGGCCGGAGGGGGTTCCGGCGCGCGGGATGCGCAGGCGGCCAGCAGCAGCAGGGGCAGAAGCCTCAGTCGAGACACAGCGTGATCCTCCGCCCCTCATTGTCCAGGATGTCGTTGCAGCCCAGGAGCGGGTCGAAGGGCGCACAGCTCTGCGAGCGGGCGAGGCACCGGCCCGAACAGTCGGACTCGCGCGTGCAGCGTTTGCCGGCATCGCGCGGAGTTCTGACGCAGGTGAAAAGCGCCTTCACGCTCAGGTAGCGCCCGCCGCTTGCCTCGCAGGCAAGCTGGCTCGGGGATCTTGCCACAGGTGGCGGGGCGGCCTCGCTCGGGGCCGTCGCCGGGGGGGCGGGCACGGCGGCCGCCGCCTCGGGCTCGGCCAGCGCCGTCTCCTCGACGGCTGGCGTCGCCAGCGACCGGGCATCGTCCCCGCCCGAGCCGGAGCCGAGGCTGCATGCGCCCAGCGCAATCAACGCCACAAGGAAGAGCGATCGGCGCATGTCGTCTCGTTTCGTCCCCCAGGGGCGGCCCGCCCGTCCTCCGGGCCAAAGGACGCGAAGGCGGGCGCCTCTGCAAGGGCTTTCAGAAGGGCGCGGGCCAGGCGCGGCGCGCGGCGGCGATCTCGGCCAGCACCTCGGGATCGAGCACCAGCCGCGCCGCGCCGAGGTTGGTCCGCAGCTGGTCGAGCGACGTCGCGCCGATGATCGGGATCACCGGGAAGGGCCGCGTGCGGCAGAAGGCCAGCGCCATCTGGCAGGGATCGAGCCCGTGACGCGCGGCGATGCCCAGATACCCCGCCACCGCCTCGAAGACGGTGGGCGTGACCCGCCCGCCCAAGGTCGCGTTGCGTTCGCGCCGCGAACCGTCCGGCGTCACGTCGCCCGCATATTTTCCCGACAGAAGCCCCGCCGCCAGCGGCGAATAGGCCAGAAGCGGCATCTCCTCGAGCACGGACAGCTCAGCCCAGTCGGTGTCGAACTGCCGGCAGAGGAGCGAATATTCGTTCTGGATCGTCGCCATCCGCGGCAACCCGTGCCGGTCGGCCAGCGAGAGCCATTGCGCCGCCCCCCAGACCGTCTCGTTGGACAGGCCGATGTGGCGCACCTTGCCCTCGGCCACCAGCGCCTGCGCCTCCTCGAGCACGGCGAGCATGTTCTCGCGCACGGCCTCGGCTCCGGCGGGGGGCGTGTAGCTCCACATCTTGCGGAAATGGTAGGAGCCGCGGTTCGGCCAGTGGATCTGGTAAAGATCGACATGGTCGGTCTTCAGCCGCCCGAGCGCGCCTTCGAGGGCCCGGCGGAGGCTCGCCGGCGTCACGGGCTCGCCGTCGCGGACGGCGGGGCTGCCCTCGCCGGTGATCTTGCTCGCAAGCACGATCCGGTCGCGCCCGCCGCGCGCGGCCAGCCAGTTTCCGATGATCGTCTCGGTCCGGCCGGCCGTCTCGGGCAGGACGGGGTTGGTGGGATACATCTCGGCCGTGTCGAGGAAATTCACCCCCTGATCGAGCGCGAGATCGATCTGGGCATGAGCCTCGGCCTCACTGTTCTGGCTGCCCCAGGTCATCGTGCCGAGGCAGAATTCGGAGACGGTCAGGTCGGTGCGACCCAGCGGGATCAGCTTCATCATGGGGCTCCTTTTCTGCGGATGCAGCCTAGCCCACCTGCCCGCGATGGCAAGGTTTCCCCGGCCAGAGGGATTGAGAACACATGGCGAACATGCAAGGCTTGGCGCATGACGACTCAGCTTCTCGACCCTCATGGCGCACGGGTGCGGCCGATGCAGCGGCTGGTGGGCGATCTCTCGCTCGCACGGGGAAGGGTGCATGAATTCTGCGGCCCCGCGCGGCGGCTGCTCGCGATCCTGCTGATGGCCGAGATGCGGGGGCCGGTGGTCTGGATCCATGCCGGATGGCGGCCCGAGCGGCTTTATCCCGACGGGGTCTGCGCCTTTGCCGAACCGGGCCGGCTGATCCTCGCCCGCACCCGGCGGCCCGAGGATCTGCTCTGGTCGATGGAAGAGGCGCTGCGGTCGGGCGCGGTGCCGCTGGTGGTGGCCGAACTGCCCGAACCGCCGCCGCTGACGCCGGTGCGCCGTCTGCATCTGGCCGCCGAAGCCGGCGCCGCGGCGGCCGGAGCCGATCCGCCGATCGGCCTGCTGCTCACGCCGGCCGGCGGCGCGACGGGGATCGAGACGCGCTGGCAGCTTGCCCCCGCGCCGGGCGGGCGCTGGCGGCTCGGCCGGCTCCGCGCTCGGATGGAGCCGCCGGCGGGCTGGTTCCTGCGCCGCGCGCGCCAGGGGCTCGAGATCGAGAGCCGCGCCCCCGACTGACCCCGGCCCGCAGGGCAACCCGATGCGCCGGCCGCGCAATCATCCTCTGGCCCTCGCGTGCGTCCGGCGCTAAACAGCGCGCGGTCGGGACACAGGGATTTCTGGGCATGGCGCGGATACTCATCACTTCGGCGATCCCCTATATCAACGGGATCAAGCACCTGGGCAATCTCGTCGGAAGCCAGCTTCCGGCCGATCTCTACGCCCGCTACATGCGCGGCCGCGGCCATGAGGTCATGTTCATCTGCGCCACCGACGAGCACGGCACGCCGGCGGAACTCGCCGCCGCCAAGGCCGGCAAGCCGGTCGAGGACTATTGCGCCGAGATGCACGAGATCCAGAAGGAGATCGCCGCGGGGTTCCGGCTGTCGTTCGACCACTTCGGCCGCTCGTCGAGCGCGCGGAACCACCGGCTGACCCAGCATTTCGCGGGGCAACTCGCCGAGAACGGCTTCATCGAGGAAGTCAGCGAGCGGCAGGTCTTCTCGGTCGCCGACAACCGCTTCCTGCCCGACCGCTACATCGAGGGCACCTGCCCGAACTGCGGCTATGACAAGGCCCGCGGCGACCAGTGCGAGAACTGCACCAAGCAGCTTGATCCCACCGACCTCATCAACCCGCGCTCGGCGATCTCGGGCTCGACCGATCTCGAGGTGCGCGAGACCAAGCACCTCTACCTGCGCCAGCGCGCGCTGAAGGACGAGATCGAGGCCTGGATCGACAGCAAGACCGACTGGCCGGTGCTGACCACCTCGATCGCGAAGAAGTGGCTGCATGACGGCGACGGCCTGCAGGACCGCGGCATCACGCGCGACCTGCACTGGGGCGTGCCGGTCAGAAAGGGCGATCAGCCCTGGCCGGGGATGGAGGGCAAGGTCTTCTACGTCTGGTTCGACGCGCCGATCGAATATATCGCGGGCACCGCCGAATGGGCCGACGCCAACGGCAAGACGGAGGCCGACTGGGAACGCTGGTGGCGCACCGACAAGGGCGCCGAGGACGTGCGCTATGTGCAGTTCATGGGCAAGGACAACGTGCCCTTCCACACGCTCTCCTTCCCCGCCACCATCATGGGCTCGCGCGAGCCGTGGAAGCTGGTCGACTACATCAAGTCCTTCAACTACCTGAACTATGACGGCGGCCAGTTCTCGACCAGCCAGGGCCGCGGCGTGTTCATGGACCAGGCCCTGTCGATCCTGCCGGCCGACTACTGGCGCTGGTGGCTTCTGTCCCACGCGCCGGAAAACTCGGACAGCGAGTTCACCTGGGAGAACTTCCAGACCTCGGTGAACAAGGATCTGGCCGACGTTCTGGGCAACCTCGTCAGCCGCGTGACGAAGTTCTGCCGCTCGAAATTCGGCGAGACGGTGCCCGAAGCGGGCGAGATCGGTGAGCGCGAGCAGCAGCTGATCGCCGAACTGCAGGAGCGGCTGGCCGCCTACGAATCCTGCATGGAGGCGATGGAGATCCGCAAAGCCGCGACCGAGCTGCGCGCGCTCTGGGTGGCCGGGAACGAATATCTGCAATCCGCCGCGCCCTGGACGGTGGTCAAGACCGACCCCGAGCGGGCGCAGGCGATGATCCGGCTTTCGCTGAACCTGATCCGGCTCTATGCCGTGATCTCGCGGCCCTTCATCCCGGATGCGGCGGCCTCGACCATGGCCTCGCTGAACTGCGACGACTGGAGCTGGCCGACCGACATCGCGCAGGCGCTGACCGTGCTGCCGGCGGGCCATGCCTTCACGACGCCGGACGTGCTCTTCCGCAAGATCACCGACGAGGAGCGGGCCGAGTGGCAGACCCGCTTTGCCGGCGTCCGCACCTGAGACGCGGGCGCGGTCGGCCGCGGGGCGAAGAAGGGGGGCCGTCTGCCCCCCGCCCGGCCTTCGGCCGGACTCCCCCCGAGGATATTTGAACGAGACTGAAAGGCACATCCCGTCGGGCTACGGGAGGGCTGCACAGGCGTGACCGGCGTCAGATCGCGCTGAGGTCGATGGTCACGTTGCGGCGCGCGGCGCTTTCCACCGCGGCCTGCTGCAGGGTCTTGTTGCGGCGCAGGAGTTCCAGGAAGCGGGTCTCGTCGAGGCTCAGGAGCGTGCCGTGGCTGATCGCGGTCACCTGGGCGCGGCGGGCCTTGCGGGTCAGGATCGCGAGCTGGCCGAACATCTCGCCGCGCCCCAGGCGCACCTTCTGCCCCGCCACGTCGCTTTCCACGGCGCCGGAAGCGATGAAGAAGACCTTGCGCGGCACGTCGCCCCGGCGCAGGAGCACGTCGCCCGGCCGGACATAGACGGTCTGCAGCAGCCGCTCGAGCACGCGCAGCTGATCCTCTTCCATCTCGGCAAAGAGCGGGAACTGGCGCACCAGCTCGGACTTCTGCAGCGCGAAATCGAGCCGCGGCCGCCGCTCCTTCTTGCCGCGCGCGATCTGGATGCGCTGGCGCAGCGTCATGAACAGCTCCTGCCCGATGAGGCCGTCATCGCGCAGCGTCTCGTATTCGCGCAGTTCCAGCTGCAGCGCGGTCCTGCGGATGAAGCTGCGCACCATCTCGCCGGAATAGCCCGGATATTGCAGGCGCAGCGCCTCGAGCGCCTGCTCGGTCTCGTCCTCGCGGCGCTTGAGCATCTCATGCAGGATCTCGGCCACCCGCCGGCCGTGGATGCGGCGGATCTTGCCGTCGATCAGCTTGTGCAGGTCGCCAAGGATCAGCCGCTGGGTCAGCAGCATCTCGAACCGGTCCGAGGTGAGCTGGCTCAGCCAGCGCGAGATCTTCAGCCGGTTGTGCGCCCAGACGGCCACCCGGTGCCGCCGCCCGTAGCCGAGCGCGAGCCGGCCGGCCGAGCGGTAGCCGTCGCGGCCCTGCAGGCGCGTCCGTTCGATCAGGCGGTCCACATCAACCAGCATGGCCTCGGCGAGGCGGGGCGGGATGATCTGCTGGCGGAAGGCGGCCAGGATCGCATCCCGCTCGCGCCCCGCCAGCGCCAGGAGCCCCAGCGTGATCCGGTCGCGATCCGGGATGTCGTCGGCGCTGTCATCGGCCAGCTCCACCGCGCGCGTCAGCCTCTGGCCGAAGCTCTTGGCCTCGGCCCGCACGATCTGCGGGTCAAGCTCGCGCTCGCGCACGGTGGCGGCCACTTCCTCGCGGACGTTCTGCAGCGCGACGGCGATCACCTGGTTCGAGAGCGCCAGATCGAGCGGCGTCAGCCGCGCGAGGCCGAGCCGCCGGATCACCCACCGGAGCGTCGTGCCCTGCGCCATCAGCGTGAACAGGACAAATCCGGTGGCGAGGATGCCCACCTCGCGCTTGACATGCGGCGGCACCATCGGGTTCTCGGTCACCGCCAGCGCCAGCGCCAGCGTCACGGCGCCCCGCAGCCCGCCCCAGAGGATCGCCACGCGGTAGGGACGCTCGACCTTGGGCGAGAGGTTGAGCCGGGTCAGAAGCGGCAGCAGCCCCGACAGCATCACCGCGCGCGCGACGATCGCCGCCAGCGCAACCACCCCGATCAGCACGAGATCCCATTCCGTTGCGCGCCCGATCAGCCGCGGGATGAGGAGCGCGGCCACGATGAAGATGAGGGAGCCCGCCCAGTGCGAGAGCATCTCCCATGTGTCGCTGAGAAGCTTCCAGGTGGCGGGGCTGAGGCGGCCGGGGCCTGCGAGGTTCATGGCGATCCCCGCCGTCACCACCGCGATCACGCCCGAGACCTGCAGCCCCTGCTCGGCCAGGACATAGGTGAGGTAGGGCAGCGCGAGGCTGAGCGAGAGTTGCGCCGTGGGGTGGGACGCCATGCGCGTCATCAGCGACAGCGCGACGCGGGCCATGCCGTAGCCGAGCGCGACCCCTCCGACGATCAGCAGCGGAAACTGGACGACCGCGTCGCGCAGCGTCGGATCGGGCACGCCGGCCATGACGAAGGTCAGGAAGAAGCCGAAGAGCGCGATGGCCGCGGCGTCGTTCAGCAGGCTCTCGCCCTCGACGATCCGCGTCAGCCGCTGCGGGGCGGCGATCGAGCGGAAGATCGAGACGACCGCGGAAGGATCGGTGGTCGAGACGATGGCGCCGAGCAACAGGCAGGCGGCCAGCGACATCGAGCTGAAGGGCTGCAGCGCGAAGCCTATGGCCAGCGTCGAGACCAGCACCGCCACCACGGCCATCACGAGGATCGGCACCCAGTCGTCGATCATCCGCCGGATGTTCAGGCTCAGCGAGACCTGGAACAGCAGCGTCGGCAGGAACATGAAGAGAAAGACGCTCGAGCGGATCGGCAGCGAGAGCAGCTCGGCCACTTCGGGCGGAAAGGTGGCCGCCACGCCGCTGCGCTGAAGCCAGAGCGCGAGCGTTCCGAGCGCGGCTCCCACCACGGCCAGAACCACCGTGAAGGGCAGCCTCAGCCGTGCGGCGACGGGCTCGCAGGCGGCGATCACGATGAACAGGGCCGCCAGGGCCGTGACGAGCAGGACAATGGTCATGGGTCTCTGATAGGCGGTTCGCGGTGCGGGGAAAACCCGCCACCGCGCACTTCCTGTTGACCGTGACCGCCGGCCTCAGTGGGCGATCTGCGCGGCGCGGCTGCCCAGCTTGTAGGCCCGTGCCTTGGTCATGGGCGCGTGATCGACGAAGCCCTTTTCCACCAGCGAGCGCAGGGCGCGGTGGAAGGTGGGCGTGGCGATGGCGCTGCAGAGAGAATGGCGCCGGATCGCATCCGAACGGACGATAGACTCCTCTGAATCGCCGAGGAGCTTCACCGCATAGAGCACGTCCAGTTCATTGCGCGACAGATCGGATATTCCCAGATCATGCTCGAGTCCAAGTAGAAGCTCCCGGAGTTGGGCAACGCTATGAAACCGGCGCGAGGCGGTCATGCGTTCGTCCATTTTGCTTCCGTCCACCGTTACTCCCCCTAAGTCCATTCAAATCTAAATTAAAAACTGCCATCCCGTGCACCTTACCCGAGGAGCGGGGCAGCATGGCAAGCGACAAAATGACGCGGCCCTTTGACCATACAGCCAACTTGTGCCCAACTCCTTGGCGACTGGCCCCGTCGATGGTGCAGGGCCTCGGCAAAGCGGGCATTGTTGCCCTGCGGAGGGATAAAGACCGCACTTGCCGGACCTGCGGCACCTGTTCGCACCCTGCACCTGCGGCCATTGTTTCCGCCAATCGGACTAAGCGGGTCATGACCAGATCACCAGCAACCATCCGGTGACGGGAATCACCACCGCCGCACCGACAGCGCGCACGGCGCCGCCCGGAAGGCGCCGGGCGAGGCCCAGGGACCAGACGGCCGAGACGAGAAGAAGGCCGCTCCAGACCAGGCGCGCGTCGAACGGTGCGGCGTGGGGCGGCAGGAAGGCCCAGGCGCTCCGCGCGAAGCCTGCGATGAGCCCCCCGGCCGCGAGCGGCAGGAGCGTCAGGGCAAGGCGGTGAAAGCGGCCCTGACCGCGATCGGCCACTGCAAGGGGCAGGGCCACGACCGCCGACAGGGTAATCGCAAGGACCGCCAGCGTCAGGAGAAGCGCCACCCCCTCGCCCATCGTCATGCCAGGGCCTGCGGCGGCGAACAGGAACCAGGGCGCCGGCCGCTCCATCGCCAGGGTCTCCGTCAGGGCGCCAAGCCAGGGCGCGTGCGGCCACCAGAAGACGGCCGAGCCCAGACCGATCAGGCCGGAGATGACAAGCAGGCTCTCGGCGGGCGAACCGGGCGCTCTCGTCACTTCCGCGCCCCACCCCCGCAGTTCGAGGCGCACCGCACCGCGAAAGCCCGCGCAGCGGCCGCACATGTGGCAGGGAGAGGCGCTCTCCATCGTGCGGACGGGCACCATCGGCTCGCAGTTGAAGCGCATGCCGCGCGCGCGCGCCGGGCTGCAGGCGTCCCACGCGCGGGCATCGACGCGGTAGTGCATGGGCGCCAGCTTGGCGAGCATGGCGAAGAGCCCGTTCATCGGGCAGAGAAAACGGCACCAGACCCGCTTCTCCTTGCCGTAGAGCCAGCCCACCAGCAGGGCCGAACCCGTCGTCAGCCCGAAGATCAGCGCCACCGCCCGCGGGTTGTCGTAGATCGAGATCATCTGCCCATAGACCGTCACCGCGGCGAACAGCACGAACGGCCAGCCTGGCCATTTCATCCACCGCGGGATGGCGTGGCCACGCCCATGGCGCGAGGCGGCCGCCGTCAGCGCACCCTCGGGACAGAGAAGCCCGCACCAGAGCCGGCCCAGGACCAGGACGGACACCAGCACTCCGGGAAGCCAGAACCCCCAGAGCAGGATCCGGGCTAACAGGGTGAAGGTGGCGCCGACCTGAGCCCCCTGCCCCGTATCGGGCAGGAACGGCGGCAGGAACACCAGCGGCAGATAAAGGGCCACCATCCCCCATTGCAGGCGCCCCACCAGCCGCTGATGGTCGCGCAGCCACAGGCCGAGCCGCTCTGGCCACGGCAGGCGACCCGCTCCGGCACCGGCCGAAGAGATCTGGAGGGGGGCGTGAATCATGGCCGCCTTCTAGGCTTCCCTCCACGGGGGGCGAAAGGCGACCCGGCGACTTGCGGCGTAGGGCCGCAGCGGCAGGCACGCGGGCGCACGCCGCGACGGCGCGGGGCGGTTTGACTCTGCCGCAGAAGCGGCCAAAGGTCCGCCGATGAGATCCGATCCCGCCCCCGACCTTCCCGGCTTCCGCGCCCGCTGGGCCGCGCTGCGCAACGTGCCGCCCTTTCTGCGGATGGTCTGGCAGGCCAGCCCGGGACTGCTGGTCCTGAGCCTGCTCGTCCGGCTGGTGCGGGCGCTGATCCCGGTGACGGCGCTCTGGTTCGGCAAGCTCATCATCGACGAGGTCGTGCGCCTTGCCGCCACGCCTGCGCCCGAGGCGGGACCGCTCGGCTGGATCGGCACGGACAGCACCAGCACGCTCGTCCTCCTTCTTGGGGCCGAGTTCCTGCTCGCGATCCTGTCGGACCTGCTCGGTCGGCTCGGAGGGCTCATCGACACGCTGCTGACCGAGCGGCTGACGATGGCCTCGTCGGTGCGGCTGATGGATCACGCGGCCAGCCTCGACCTTGCCGCCTTCGAGGATGCGGGGTTCCAGGACCGGCTCGAGCGGGCCCGGCGGCAGTCCGGCGGGCGCATGACGCTGACCGGACAGATCCTCACGCTGATGCAGGACGGGGTGACGGTGGCCTCGCTGGCCGGGGGCCTCGTGCTCTACAACCCCTGGCTCATCCTGCTCCTCGTGGCGGCGCTGGTCCCGGCCTTTCTGGGCGAGGCGCATTTCAACGCGCAGAACTACAATCTCGATTTCCGCCGCACGCCCGAGCGGCGCGAGTTGGACTACATTCGCGTGACGGCGGCCGGCGTGGAGACAGCCAAGGAGATCAAGATCTTCGGCCTCGCCCCCTTCCTGATCGAGCGTTACCGCACCCTCTCGGAGAGCTTCTACCGTGCCCGGCGGCGCATCGCCTCGGCGCGCGCGGCCTGGGGCACGCTCTTCAGCGCGCTGGGGACGGCGGGCTACTACCTCGCCTATCTCTGGATGATCGGCGCCACCCTCACCGGGCGGTTGTCGATCGGGGACCTCACCTTCCTTGCGGGGTCGTTCCTCCGGTTGCGCGGCCTTGTCGAGGGGCTGCTCACCGGCTTTTCGACCACCGCCTCGCAGGCGCTCTATCTCGAGGATCTCTTCGGCTTCTTCCGCCAGAAGCCCACGATCCTGCCCCCTGCCGAGCCGCGGGCCCTGCCAAGCCCCATCCGCGAGGGCTTTCGCTTCGAGGGCGTGGGGTTCCGCTATCCGGGGGCCGAGAGCTGGGCCGTGCGCGACCTGTCCTTCACGCTGAGGGCTGGCGAGACGCTCGCGCTGGTGGGCGAGAATGGCGCCGGCAAGACCACGCTCGTGAAGCTGCTGGCGCGGCTCTACGATCCCGATGAGGGGCGCATCCTGCTCGACGGGCAGGACCTGCGCAGCTTCGATCCGGTGGCGCTGCGCGGCGCGATGGGGGTGATCTTCCAGGACTTCGTTCGCTACTCGCTGAGTGCGGGCGAAAACATCGCCGTCGGCCGGATCGAGGCCCGGGATGAGCCTGCGCGGATCGAGGAAGCCGCGCGCCGCAGCCTCGCCGACCGGATCGTGGCGCGGATGCCGGACGGCTACGGCCAGATGCTCGGCAAGCGGTTCCGCGACGGGATCGACCTCTCGGGCGGCGAGTGGCAGAAGTTCGCGATCGCCCGCGCCTACATGCGCGATGCCGAGGTGCTCATCCTCGACGAGCCCACGGCCGCGCTCGACGCGCGGTCCGAGTTCGAGGTCTTCCAGCGCTTCAAGGAACTGTCGGCCGGACGGACAGCGGTTCTGATCTCGCACCGCTTCTCGTCGGTGCGGATGGCGGACCGGATCCTCGTGCTGGCGAACGGCCGGGTCGATGCCAGCGGCACCCATGACGAACTGGTGGCGCGGCCGGGGCGCTACGCCGAACTGTTCGAACTGCAGGCCGCCGGATACAGATAAGCGCACCCGAAGGTGCGCTTGGGACAGGCGATGGGAAGGGGATCAGCCGCGGCCGGCGGGGATGCCGTTCAGGCCCGCCGCGAGCAGCGTCTCGAGCGCCCCGCCCGAGGCCAGCTTGGAGCCGGGCCGGCCGGCTTCCAGCGCGCGAACATCCGTCAGGTCGAGGCCGACACGCGCCGCGAAATCCTCTTGCGAAAGGCCGAGGACCCAACGCCCGTGCCGAACCAGACGGGCGGTATCGCGGTGATGGATTTGCGGCATCGGGGCGCTCCGGGAGACGACAGACACGTTACTTCTAGCACTTCGTTTTCGTAGCCTCTTCATACCTCTTTTTGTGGCGAAATCGACTTGCCCAAACCGACAGTCCTGCCGACGAACGGATGGATCGCCGCTTGCAGAAGGCAGGTTTTTCCCTGAAAGGCGGGGAGCGGGAGGCCCTCCGGCCACCCCGGATCGAGGGTAGATGCATGTTCCACGCGGGTGCGATGCTGGTGGCGATGGCCACGGACACGGCGCTCGGCTGGCCCGACCGGATCCACGCCCGGATCGGCCATCCGGTCGTCTGGATGGGTCGGCTGATCTCGGCCCTCGATTCGCGGTGGAACCGGGGCACCGAGGCTCAACGCCGGCGTGCGGGCGTCGCGGCCCTGGGGGTTACGGTGCTGGCCGCGTCCCTGCCCGCGGCGCTGGTGCAGACGCTCCTGCCCGGTGGTCTTGTCGGGGCGGTTCTGACCGGGCTCCTCGCCTGGCCCCTCGTGGCGCTCCGCTCGATGCACGAGCATGTGGAGGCGGTGGCCGCCCCGCTGGGCCGGGGCGACCTGCCGGCCGCGCGGCGGGCGGTCTCGATGATCGTGGGCCGCGATCCCGCGCAGCTCGACGAGGCGGGCGTGGCGCGCGCCGCGCTTGAAAGCCTGGCCGAGAACAGCTCGGACGGGATCGTGGCGCCACTCTTCTGGGGCCTGCTGTTCGGCCTGCCGGGGATCGCGGCCTACAAGGCCATCAACACACTCGATTCCATGATCGGCCATCGCACGCCGCGGCACGAAGCCTTCGGCTGGGCCTCGGCGCGGACGGATGACTGGGTGAACCTGATCCCGGCGCGGCTGACGGGGGTGCTGTTCGCCCTCGTCTCGCGCAGTCCCCGAAAGGCGCTGGCGACAATGCGGTGGGACGCCCGCGCCCACCGCTCGCCCAACGCGGGCTGGCCCGAGGCCGCGATGGCGGGTGCGCTGGGCGTGCGCCTCTCGGGCCCGCGGATCTATGACGACCGGGTGTCGGCGGAGCCCTGGCTCAACGCAGGCGCCCCCGACCCTGGCGCCGCCGAGCTGCGGCAAGGCCTCGCCCTCTATCGCCGCGGGATGGGGCTGCTCGCGCTTCTGTTCCTGCTGGTGGCGGCCGCCTGAGTCAGGGCCGTCTCAGCCGAACAGGTCGTGGCAGAGTTCCAGCGCCTCGATCAGCCGGTCCACCTCGTCGGTGGTGTTGTACATGGCGAAGGAGGCGCGGCAGGTGGCGCCGAGCCCGTAATGCTGCATCAGCGGCATGGCGCAGTGCGTGCCGGCCCGCACCGCCACCCCCTTGCGGTCGAGAACGGTCGAGATGTCGTGCGCGTGCGCGCCTCCCCGGATGGTGAAGGAGAAGATCGCTCCCTTCCCCGCCGAGTTGCCCTGCACATCCAGCCAGTTGAGCGCGGCCAGCCGGTCCCGCGTGTGATCGCGCAGGATGCGCTCGTGCGCGGCGATCTCGGCCATGCCCACGTTCATCATGTAATGCAGCGCGACGCCGAGGCCGATCTGCTGGACGATGCCGGGGGTGCCGGCCTCGAACCTCATGGGCGGCTTGGCGTAGGTGACCGTCTCGCGCGTCACCTCATGGATCATGTCGCCGCCGCCGATGAAGGGGCGCATCTCTTCCATCCGGTCCGAGCGGATCCAGATCGCGCCCGACCCCGAGGGACCGTAGAGCTTGTGGCCGGTGATGGCGTAGAAGTCGCAGCCGATGGCGCTGACATCGACCGGCATGTGCACCGCCGCCTGCGAACCGTCCACCAGCACCGGCACGCCCTTCTCGCGTGCACCCGCGCAGATTGCGGCCACATCGACCACCGTGCCCAGCACGTTCGACATGTGCGTGACGGCCACGAGCTTCGTCCTGGGCCCGATGGCATCCAGCACCGCCTGCGGATCGAGGTCGCCGTTCTGATCCACATCGACCCATTTCAGCACCACGCCCTGCCGCTCGCGCAGGAAGTGCCAGGGCACGATGTTGGCGTGATGCTCCATGATCGAGAGCACGATCTCGTCACCGGGCCGAAGCCGGGGCGCGGCCCACCCGTAGGAGACGAGGTTGATCCCCTCGGTGGTTCCCGTGGTGAAGACGATCTCCTCGGGCGAAGGGGCGTTGAGGAAGGTGGCGATGGTCGCGCGCACGGCCTCGTACTTGTCGGTCGCGAGGTTCGACAGGTAGTGCAGCCCTCGGTGGACGTTGGCATATTCGTGGCTGTAGGCGAGGTTCATCGCCTCGATCACCGCGGCCGGCTTCTGGGCCGAGGCGCCGTTGTCGAGATAGACGAGCGGCTTGCCGTTCACCTCGCGCGCGAGGATCGGAAAGTCCTGCCGGATGGCGTCGACGTCGAACATGGAAAACCTCAGCCGCCCAGGAAGGGCATCAGGATCGCGGCCAGCACGAAGGCCATGCCGAAGAGCGTGAGCAGGATGCCGCCAAGCACGGCGACGGTGGATGTGAAGCCATGCAGCTCGGCCACGAAATGGGTCAGAAGCCAGAAGAAGAGCACGATCCCCACCACGCCCAGCAGATCCGCGAAGGGCGGCAGGATGAGCTGCGCCGCAAGCTGGATCACCTCGAGGCAGAGCAGGATGAACTGCAGCCAGGCCACAAGCAGGACCGCATCGGGAAAGCTGCCGCGCCCGCCGCGCCAGACCCCGATCCGGTAGATAAGCCCCGCCGATACCGCCAGCAGCCCGACCTGAAGCCCCGCGCTGAAGAGCGGGCTCGGCAGGTCGTCTCCGATCAGCCGCCGCACGTCCTGCGGCAGAAGCGTGAGACCGATGAAGGTCACGAGCGCCGCGCCGACCGCCGTCAGGACCAGCGCGATCCAGCGCGCCTCCATCGGCAGGCCCATCGCCATGAGGGCGCGCGCGCCCTCTCGCGGGCTGGTGACGGTGAAGCGCGCCAGGCGCAGCAGATCGCCGAGTGAGAGGCTCATCGCTCGGCCTCCACCAGCATGGAAAGCCAGATGGCGAGGAAACCGCCCAGTACGAGGAAACCCACGATCAGCACGCCCGTCCCTTCACCGATGAAGCCGCCAACAAGGCCGTTCAGCAGCATGAGCGGCGCCGTGGCGAGCAGCGCGAGGAACAGCGCCAGCCGCGCACCGAAGAAGCTGCCCCGGCCGCCGAACAGCCGCGCGACCAGATGGCTGAGCGCCGCGATCCCGTAGCAGATCGGCGGCAGCAGGAAGACCGTGCCCATCAGCGCCCCGCTCATCCGCGCCTCGAGCGGCTGGGAGGGGTCGAGATAGGCCTGCCGCGCCAGGATCGGCCATTGCGACACGAAGATCAGCAGGCAGGCGCCCATCAGGATGACAAGCGCCCGCCCCTCGTTCTCACCGGCATCGAGATACCGCCGGATGACGGTGCGGGGGTGGCGATAGCTCTGGACGATGTCGGTGGTAACAGCCATTCAATGCTCGTGACGCGCCAGCCAGTTCTCCAGCCGCTGCCGGATGTCCTCGGCGATTTCCTCGTTCTCGATTTCCTGAATGGCTTCGGCGAGGAAGGCAAGCACCAGAAGCGATTGTGCGGCTTTCAGCGGCACCCCGCGCGAGCGGAGGTAGAAGAGCGCCGTCTCGTCGATCGCCCCCGAGGTCGAGCCGTGCGAGCATTTCACGTCGTCGGCGTAGATCTCGAGTTCGGGCTTGGCGAGGAACACCGAGTCCTCGTCCAGCAGCAGCGACTGGCTGATCTGGTAACCGTCGGTCTTCTGCGCGCCGGGCTTGACCAGGATCTTGCCCTGGAAGACGCCGGTGGCGCCGTTCTTCAGCACCTTCTTGAAGACCTGGCGGCTTTCGCAGCACTCGCCCTCGTGGGTGACGAACACCGTGTCGTCGTGGTGGAAGCGCCCGTCGCCCACCGCCGCGCCCGCGACATGGGCCACGGCCTCGTCGCCCACCAGCTCGATCACGGCCTCGTTGCGGGTCATCACGCCATTGGCTGTCAGCGTGAAGGACTTGAAGAGCCCCTTGCCCGCGACGCGCGCGAAGATGTGGGTCGAGGCGCGCCGGTCATGGTCGCGGCCCTGCGCCCGGATATGGTGAAAGCGCCCGCCCTCGGCCACATCCACTTCCATCACCTTGGTGAAGCGCGCCGCCGCCGGACCGCTCTCGAGGATGGTCACGTCCGCCTCGCTCTCGACGCGGATGCAATGGTGCAGCATCGCGTCCGACGTGTCGGAGGAATGGATGTAGATCAGCGCGATCGGCCGCGGAACGTAGCCGGTAACCCGGATCAGGACCCCTTCGGTCGCGAAGGCCGTGTTCAGCGCCGCGAAGGGCCGCTTCACCGGCACCTGCCCGCGCGCCTCGAGCACGCCATAAAGCTCGCGCGCCCAGTGGATGTCGGATTGCGCCGCCGACAGAAGCCCGATCTCGACATGATCGAGCGCCAGCGGATCCGAGGCCGCGGCATCGAAGACCCCATCGACGAAGACGAGCCTCAGCCGGTCGATGCCCTCGAACACCATTCCCTCGCCGTCGTCGTCGAAGGTGGCGGCCGCGAGCGGTTCGGCGCGGTTGAAGCTGGCGGGATCGGTGTAGCGCCAGTATTCGTCGCGCCGCCCCGGCAGGCCCATGGCGGTCAGCCGCGCCAGCGCGTCGAACCGGGCCGGCGCCTGCCAACCCTCGTTGGGGAACGACAGGCCGGCGATCCGCGCCGCCAGCAGATCCTCCTTCGGCAGAGCCTCGGCCATCACGCCTCCTCCGCCGCCAGGATGTCGGCGTATCCGTTCTTCTCGACCTCGAGCGCAAGCTCCGGCCCGCCGGTCTTCACGATCCGGCCATTGGCCATGATATGCACCACGTCCGGCTGGATGTGGTCGAGCAGCCGCTGGTAGTGGGTGATCACGAGAAAGCCGCGGCCCGCGTCGCGCAGTGCGTTCACACCGTCCGACACCAGCTTCAGCGCGTCCACGTCAAGGCCCGAGTCGGTCTCGTCGAGGATGCACATCCTGGGCTCCAGCACCGCCATCTGCAGGATCTCGTTGCGCTTCTTCTCGCCGCCCGAGAAGCCCACATTGACCGGGCGCTTCATCATGTCGGCGTCGATCTTCAGCGCCTTGGCCTTCTCGCGCACGAGCTTGAGGAATTCGCCCGCGCTCATTTCCTCTTCGCCCCGCACCTTGCGCTGCGCGTTCAGAGCGGTCCGCATGAAGGTCATGTTGCCCACGCCCGGGATCTCGACCGGATACTGGAAGGCCAGGAAGAGGCCCGCCGCCGCCCGCTCCTCGGGTTCCATCTCCAGCAGTTCATCGCCGTCGAGCGTGGCCGAGCCTTCGGTGACCTCATAGCCGTCGCGCCCCGCGAGCACATAGGACAGCGTCGATTTCCCCGAGCCGTTCGGCCCCATGATCGCATGGACCTTGCCGGCCTCGACCGTCAGGTTGACCCCCTTCAGGATCACCTTGTCCTCTTCTTCAAGCTTGACGTGCAGGTTCTTGATCTCGAGCATCTTTCTTCCTCAGGCAATGGTGACGGCGGTGCCGGAGGCCGACACCATCAGCATGTTGTTGATGACCTCGCAATCGAGATCGACACCGGCGACGGCATGCACGCCCGTGGCCCGCGCGGCTTGCTCCATCCCGGACAGCGCGGTCATGCGGGCGCGGCCCGGTTCCTTCTCGCAGGCGCCCGAGCGCCCGCCGATGACATCGGTGATCCCGGCGAAGAGGTCGCGGATCACGTTGGCGCCCGGCATCGCCTCGCCCGTCACGAGGCCGTGGCAGGTGGCGATCTGATGGCCCTCGACGCGGGGGCTGGTGGTCACGATCATCGCCCCGCCCCCGTCAGACCGAGGCGATGGCGCGCGAGATCACGAACGAGGCCGCCCCGCAGAAGAGCCCCGCCGCCAGCGCCATGCCCCAGCGCCTGAGGCCCGCGGGCTGCCCCACACGCCACCAGACGAGCCAGAGCCCCGCGCCCACGCCCGTGCCGAGGATCAGCGCCTGCACCGCAAAGGGACTCATGGGCCGGCGCCGCGATCACCCGACGCTCCCCTCGAGGCTGATGGCGACCAGCGCCTGCGCCTCCATGGCAAACTCCATCGGCAGGGCCTGCAGCACTTCCTTGCAGAAGCCGTTCACCACCAGGGCCACCGCCTCTTCCTCGTCCATGCCCCTCGAACGGCAGTAGAACAGCTGGTCGTCATCGACCTTCGAGGTGGTGGCCTCGTGCTCGACCCGGCTCGAGTTGTTCTTGACCTCGATGTAGGGGACCGTGTGGGCCCCGCACTTGTCGCCGATCAGCAGGCTGTCGCACTGGGTGTAGTTGCGGCTGTTGGTGGCGCGGGGGTGCATCGACACCAGACCGCGGTAGGTGTTCTGCGCCTTGCCGGCCGAAATCCCCTTGGACACGATGCGCGAGCGGGTGTTCTTGCCCAGATGGATCATCTTGGTGCCGGTGTCGGCCTGCTGGGCGTTGTTGGCGATGGCGATCGAATAGAACTCGCCCTGGCTGTCGTCGCCCCGCAGGATGCAGGAGGGGTATTTCCAGGTGATCGCCGAGCCCGTCTCGACCTGCGTCCACATCACCTTCGAGCGCGCGCCGCGGCAGTCGGCCCGCTTGGTCACGAAGTTGTAGATCCCGCCCCGGCCTTCCTCGTCGCCCGGATACCAGTTCTGCACCGTGGAATATTTCACCTCGGCGTCATCCAGCACCACGATCTCGACCACCGCGGCGTGAAGCTGGTTGGTGTCGCGCTTGGGCGCGGTGCAGCCTTCCAGATAGCTGACATAGGCGCCCTTGTCGGCGATGATCAGCGTGCGCTCGAACTGGCCGGTGTTCTCGGCGTTGATGCGGAAATAGGTCGACAGCTCCATCGGGCAGCGGGTGCCCGGCGGGATATAGACGAACGAGCCGTCCGAAAAGACCGCCGAGTTCAGCGTCGCAAAATAGTTGTCCGACTGCGGCACGACGGAGCCGAGATATTTCTTCACCAGCTCGGGATGCTCGCGCACCGCCTCCGAGATCGAGCAGAAGATCACCCCGGCCTTGGCCAGTTCCGCCTTGAAGGTGGTGCCGACCGAGACCGAATCGAACACCGCATCCACCGCCACCTGACGCGGCGCGTCCGGGCCGTCGGCGCCCTCGACCCCGGCCAGAAGCGCCTGCTCCTTCAGCGGGATGCCCAGCTTCTTGTAGGTCTCCAGCAGCTTCGGATCGACCTCGTCCAGGGACTTCGGCTTCACCTCCATGCTCTTGGGCTTGGCGTAGTAATAGAGGTCCTGGTAGTCGATCTCGGGATAGTCGAGCATCGCCCAGCGAGGCTCTTCCATCTGCACCCAGCGCCGATAGGCCGCCAGCCGCCATTCGGTCATCCACTCCGGCTCATCGTTCTTCCTCGAGATCAGCCGGACGATGTCCTCGTTCAGCCCCTTGGGGGCGAAATCCATCTCGATCTCGGTTTCCCAGCCGTACTTGTACTTGCCGGCCATCGCCTGGACCGTCTCGATCGTCTCGCGATCGACTCCGTCGCGGACCTCGGGAACCACGGTCTCTTCCAGTGTCGCCATCGGTCTCAGTCTCCGTTCCAAGGGGCGCGGCCCCGTCTTGCCTCTTGCACCGCCCCCGCGGGGCGGCCCGATCGATCAGGCGGCGCGGGCCCTGTGCCGGTCGCGCGCCCGGAGCCAGGCTTCGGCGAAGCGCATCACCTCGGCCTCCGTCACTCCCGGCCCGATCGAAACCCGCAGCGCCGAAGCGGCGGCCGTCTCGTCCAGCCCCATCGCCCGCAGCACCCGGCTCGCCCTGACCTTGCCCGACGAACAGGCCGAGCCGGCCGAGACGGCGAATCCCGCAAGATCCATCTGCATCACCTGCGTCTCGCCCTTCCAGCCGGGCGTGACAAGGCAGAGCGTGTTCGGAAGCCGACGGGCCGCTTTCCCGACAGAAATACTTCCTTTGCCGCCCTCGCACAACGCCAATTCTAGAATATTTCTAAGTTGAAGGACAGGCTCCCATGCGCCGCCCGCCAGATCGCGCGCCGCCGCCTCCGCCGCGGCCCCGAACCCCGCGATTCCAATCAGGTTCTCCGTCCCGGCCCGGCGCCCCATCTCCTGCCCGCCCCCCTTCAGCCGCGCCTCCAGATCAAGCCCGCGCCGGATCACCAGAGCGCCCACCCCCTTCGGCCCCCCGATCTTGTGCGCCGAAACGAATCCCATAGCGCAGCCGAGCCAGTTGAAGGCGAAGGGCACCTTGCCGAAGGCCTGCGTCAGGTCCGAGACGGCCAGCCCTTCGGGCAGATCCTGCAGGATCCCGGTCTCGGAATTGGCAAGCTGCACCGCACTGCGCGCAGGCTCGGCCACGGTCACGCGCCCGTCCGCACCCACGGGCAGCTCCGCCGCACACCAGGCCGACACCGCCTCATGCTCGACACCGGCGCACAGCAGGCCCCGACCGGCACAGGCCAGCGCCGCGGCCTCGGTCGCGCCCGAAACGAAGACGACATCCGCACCCTCGGCCCCCAGGGCCGCCGCCACCTGCGCCCGCGCGCGCTCGACCAGCGCCTTCGCGGCCCGCCCCTCGGCATGGACGGACGAGGGATTGCCGACCAGATCCATCGCCGCGGCCATCGCCGCCCGCGCCTCGGGGCGCAGCGGTGCCGTGGCGTTCCAGTCCAGATAGATGCGCGACCTCACCCTTCACCCTTCATTCTCGCGGAAATATCCGCGGGGGTCCGGGGGCGGCAGCCCCCGGCGACCGGCCGCGACACCAACCGCTCAATCCTCGACAACAACTCGAAACAGTGCCGGCACCGCCGGACATGGACGCATCTCGTTCTTGATGATGTCCGACAGACGGGTCTGGTGAAGGAAGACATAGACATGCGCCGACAGCCCCTCCCACAGCCGGTTGGTCAAGGATTGTGCACGCGAACCCGAAACGCCTCCACTTGCACCAGCGCCGGTATGCATCGCATTCACCGTCTCTTCCACCGCTTCCATGATCTCGCTGACGCGGATCTCCTCCGCACCCCGCGCCAGCTTGTATCCGCCGCCCGGCCCGCGCACCGCCTCGACCAGCCCCGCCCGCCGCAGCTTGACGAAAAGCTGTTCCAGATAGGGCAGCGAGATGTCCTGCCGCTTCGAGACCTCGGCAAGCGAGACAAGCTCGTTGCCCGACTTCTGCGCGAGGGCCAGATCCACCAGCGCCACCATCGCGTACCGACCCTTGGTCGAGAGTTTCATCTTTTCGGTTTCCGCCAAATCCATTGACGCCAAGCGGCAGGCCGCTTAACTCGTTACGGTTCCGGGGCGGCTCCTCCGCCCAGGTGGAATGGTTCTAATTTGCCCGAGCGTTTTTGTCAAGAATACGCCCGGAAGAAACAGGCAAGGCGAGGCGATGCCCGAAGTCATTTTCGCAGGCCCAGAGGGCCGGCTCGAAGGCCGCTACCACCCCCAGAAGGACCGTGACGCTCCCATCGCCATCGTTCTGCATCCGCATCCGCAGTTCGGCGGTTCGATGAACAACAAGGTCGTCTACAACCTTCACTATGCCTTCTACCGGCTGGGATTCACAGTCCTGCGCTTCAATTTCCGCGGCGTCGGCCGGTCGCAGGGCGAGTACGATCAGGGCATCGGCGAGCTGTCGGATGCGGCCTCGGCGCTCGACTACCTTCAGTCGATGAACCAGAACGCCAAGCATTGCTGGGTGGCGGGCTTCTCCTTCGGCGCCTGGATCGGGATGCAACTCCTGATGCGCCGGCCCGAGATCACGGGCTTCGTCTCGGTGGCGCCCCCGGCCAACATGTACGACTTCTCGTTCCTGGCGCCCTGCCCCTCGTCGGGCCTGATCATCAACGGCACCGCCGACCGCGTGGCGCAGCCGAAGGATACCGTCGCGCTGGTGAACAAGCTGCACGAGCAGAAGGGCATCACCATCACCCACGAGCAGATCGAGGGTGCCGACCACTTCTTCAAGGACGAAGAGGCGCACATGAACCCGATGGTCGCCAAGGTGTCCGACTATGTGAAGCGGCGGCTCACCGAGGTATCCCGGTGAGCGATCGTCTCGGCCGGCAGCTTGCTTTCCTGGCCGAGGCCGACCGGCTGAAATCGGTCCTGCGCGCCAACACGCTCTGCGACGCCTCGCGGCGCGAGAATTCGGGCGAACATTCCTGGCATGTCGCGCTCTACGCCCTCGTGCTGGCTGATCAGGCGCAGCCCGAGGTGCGGATCGAGCGCGTCCTGCAGATGCTGCTGATCCACGACCTCGTCGAGATCGACTGCGGCGACACGCCGATCCACGGCAGCCACGATGCGGCTTCGGTGGCCGAGGCGGAATCCGCGGCGGCCGACCGACTCTTCGGCCTTCTGCCCGAGGATCAGGCACGAACCCTCCGGGCGCTGTGGGATGAGTTCGAAGAGGGCGTTTCGCCCGATGCGATCTTCGCCCGCTCCATCGACCGGGTGCAGCCGGTGATGCAGAATCTCGAGTCCGGCGGCGGCACCTGGCGCGATTTCGGGGTAAGCTCCGAACAGCTCGACGCACGCGTCGGCGTCAAGATCGCCCGAGGCGCGCCGCGCCTCTGGGACCATGTCCGCGCCCTCACCCGGCGCTATTTCGACGCCCCCGCGGGCTGATCCGGTATACCTTGGCATACCGGGCTTTTCTCCAGCGGG